>JBDUBA010000440.1:0-4524 GCA_040004335.1 Gemmatimonas sp. | reverse complement strand
GCGCATGGAACTTCTGCGACACTACACTAGGTCAGGCATCGTTGAGCGACCTGACCCAGCACACCGGGCTTCCGTTGCTCGAAACTGAGCGCTACAACTTTGGCGCGACGATGGTGTAATTCGAGGTCGTAACGTCCGCTTGAGTTGGTCGCTGCTAGCGCGCGACGAATTCGAGTCGACGTTGCAGCGCTTCCGGCAATCAAAGTGAGAACGTGCGCATCAGGCAATCTGCAGTAGATCAGACGAGGAACGAGACATGGATGACGATCTGTCAAAGCTGACGCGCACAGAACTGATCGCCGAAGTACAGCGGCTCCGAAACGGAATTCGCGAGCATCGCGACAGCAGCGGCCAGGATTTGTGCTGGTTCCACCCACAGTTGTGGGGATTATTACCAGAGCGCACCGATCCGCACCCGGCCATCCCAACATGGCCAAAGTTTATGGCCGGGTGTGTACAGTATCGCCAGTCACTCGATGCCGGCGTGGGCGAGAAGAACGTTGACGGTTGAACGCCCACCAACCCGAACTACACGCGCCCCAACTGCTGCACGATCATCTGTCGCGCCTCACCCATCATCGACGCGATAATTTTTGCTGCCGGTTGAATGTCCTTGATAAATTTCACGCCATCGCCGGCGGGCAGACCCATCTCCTCAAAATCGCCAACGGTATCCGGTGTCGGAACAATCGCGCTGAATTTCGGCATCTCGTATGGCGCTTTGAGTGACTGCGGAAAGAGCAGCGTTTTCCCGATGACATCCGGAGGCGGAGGCGGCGTTGGAATTTGATCTTCGCGACCCGCAAACTCGTTCACAATGCGATTCCGCAACACGCGGTAAGGCCGGTTGGGAAACTCGGGGCCGAACATGGTTGTGGTGACGGTCGCATTCGCCTGCGCCTGCACGAGTCGTTGTTTGTATTCGCTGTTCGCATACGCTTCGGTAGACGCGACAAGCCGCGTGCCAACCCACACGCCTTCGGCGCCGGCCACGAGCGCGTTGAACACACCCTCGCCATTGGCGATGCCACCGGCGGCCAAAACCATCACCGGTTTGACAGCGTTGATGATCTGTGGAAGCAACGTCAGGGAAGGCGTCTTGCTCTTGTTGTGCCCACCCGCTTCCGAACCTTGTGCGACAATCGCGTCAACACCAACTTCGACGGCCTCAACGGCTTGTTTGACCGACGCGGCCTGCATCCAGACCTTGGCGCCCGACGCATGCAGACGGTCAACCCAAACCTTGGGCGGCACATTGAAGTGAAACACCACAAGCTTGACACGCTCATCGACGCAGACATCAATGTGCGCATCAGTCGTAAGCGGCCCGAACGCCGCGTCGTCCACGATGAAGTCCACACCGAAGGGTTTGGACGTCAATGCTTTGATGCTCCGAATGAGCACCTGCGTGCCCGCAGGCGGCTCGATGGCGTTGCCGAGTACGCCAAGTCCGCCCGCGTTCGATACGGCGGCCACGAGCGCTGGGAGCGCGATGAAACCCATACCCGCGCCGACAAACGGAACATCGATGCCGAACTCGCGCGTGAGTCGTGTGGAAAGGCTCACTTTTGTGAGCGCGTCGGTTACGCCGGACGCGGCACCGTTCGGAGACATTGATGGACTGGCGTTCGTAACGCTGTTGACAAGTCCGTCGGCGTTGCACGCGGCGAGTGCCAGCGCGCCCGCGGCGACAGCGGCCGCGCGCAGAAACTCACGACGCGGTTGTTCAGCCATAGATGCGGCATGACCAGCACCGGGTAGCGCTTCGCCAGGCAGCGCGTTGCCGAGTAACGCTTCGAGCTGCGGTTTGCTCAGTAGGTATTCGGGTTGTTCAGATGCGTTCACATGCTTGTCGTGCTTGCCACCCTGCGAATCCAGGAACTGTCTGCTCATTCGTCGTGCTCCCCTTATCTGGTCAGATCGAGAAAACTGAACGCTTTTGTGCGGCGGCGATCAGGCGTCTGTGAGTTGACGCACAAGTGTCGAGCGAATGAGCTCGCACTTGTCTCCATCAGAGCGCGATAGGGGATGCGAGTGCGACAACATGCGCGCGATCCACCATTCGCGGAGGAGGGTCGGGTTCGTCGGACATGAGGCGCCTGGCCTTATGTTCTTAGGTTAGAAACGCTGACGGAGCTGTTGGGGGCGGTGACCTGACGGGGCGGCGTAGCGGCGACGCGACGTAACGCACCAGGCGCCAAACGATACGAATCATTACATGCACAGTTTGACCGCTGGCTCGCAACGCATTCTAAAATCAACATTCACAACAACTTCCGATTTCCCGACGCGCGGCACGGGACTTGACATGTACTCCGGGCAATCGGCGCGGGCACTCGGGCACGCGACGAACTTGGCCGCCGACTTGATCGGCGCATTCCCGTTGCTCGCGGAGTGTTCAGGATGATACGCAAGACATGGTTGGTAGCGCTGCTGGGTGTGGCGAAGGTGGTCGGTGCGCAAACCGCGCCGACCCCTGTGGTGGTGCAGCCCACAACGATCTTCAGCTATCCAATCGGAACCGAGCAGTACGAGAGCAATCTCGAAGGTGCGCCTGGCGGGAAGCTTTTGTACTACAGAGCTGGCGACACTATCCGCGTTTACAACCGCGCAACGAAGACCTCGCGCGATTTGCTGAGCGGAGGTTACTCGTACATCGCTGCGTCACCACAAGGCGACCGTCTCGTGCTCCTGCGCCTTGGTGAGGATGCAAAGCCCAATTCTCGCCCGCCGCGGTATGTGTGGACACTGCCGGTGAATCCGGCAACAGGCGCGGCAACCGGTGAGCCGCGTCGTGTGTCGTTGATTCCAGCCGAAGCGCCGCGCATTTCCCCAGACGGCCAACAGATCGCCTTCATCGCCGCGGGGACGTCGCGGAAGATGATGGTTATTCCATCGGCCGGTGGTCCGGAGCGCGTTGTGTTCGACGGCGGCGCACCGCACGGGCCAGTGCAATGGAGTCCCGATGGCAAGTGGATTTATTTCGTACAGTCGTCAGGAAAGTCGGAAGCGCAGACCATCGTGTCGCGCGTGGCAGTCGCAGGAGGAACACCAGCTCCCGTGACACCAGCAGTGGATACCGCACTCATGGGACTGGCGCCCGACGGGCGGTCGATTGTGGCAAGGACAAGCCTTACCGGCAACGGAATGACGCTCGGTATTTTCGACACGCTCAGGACTCTCGTTCGAACTGTCAGTGTTCCATTTCACTTTCAGACCGGCTTCCCGACGGAGTTGGCGTGGGCGGGCGATGGCATGCGCGCGATCAGCTCGTTCTATGTGATGTCGCTGTCGGTACATGCTCAGTCGATTGACGGATCACAAGCGCGAACACTTCCGTTCACTGATGCGATCAGGAACCCCACGCTTTCTCCAAACGGAAAGCGCATTGCTTTCGCCGAAACTGGCGACGCGGGAAATTGGCAGGTATCCGTCATGAATGCCGACGGCACCGCTCGGCGCGTTGTGCAATCCATCGATCAGGACGATCTCGTCGAAGCCGAATGGTCGCCAGACGGCAACTACATCGCGTATCCATCGAAGAAGGCGCTGTACGTTGCGAACGCCGCAACTGGCAAAGCAGTCAAGGTAGGGAGTGGTCCGCTCGGAGCAAACGTAAGCGCGTGGCGAGCTGATTCGCGCGCTGTCTTCTTTGCGCGGTACGAAGGCACGGACACCACGATGCGAGTCTCAATTCATGAAGCCACCGTCGACGGAGTCGATAGACTGATCCGCGACATCACATCTGAGCTTCCGTCGCACGCTGATGCCTGGTACGGCTATACCTATGTGGTAAACGACAGCCAGGCGTTGGTTTTGAAACGCGGCTTGGTGGTGTCAATCAAGGGTGGACCGACGCGACAGCTCTACGAGCCGATAAAGGTTCGCGGATCGCTCGACCCGGCAATGTCAGCCGACGGCACCTGGATTGCCGTTCCCGCGTCCGATCGAAAGTCCGTCGAGATCGTCACAATGGACGGCAAATCTCGACAGACTCTCCGGTTGCCAAGTGGCGCAACGTTGAGATCCGTCGCCATGCGGCAGCCCTCGAAGGGACCGCTTATCGTGAATACAGCAGGCGCAGCTACGACAGCAGCCGCGATCTATGCCCTCCCCCTCGACGGCGGAGTTCCGCGAGCGCTCACGACGCTACCGATTGGCCAGGAATTCAACGATTTCACCGTATCCAGCGACCAGAAGACCGTTGTGTACGCAAACACCGGTGCAACCACGATGAAGATTGTCGATCTCGATCTTGGCGCAGCACGCCCCGCAGCGCGCAAGCCGTAACCAACGCACGCGCCCAACCCTCCAGAGTCGCATGCCCAATCGTGTACTCATCGTCGACGACGACGTATCCATTCGCGATTCACTCGCCGAAGCGCTTCGCGCGAACGAATATCACGTCACTGTTGCCAACAGCGGCGCGAGCGCACTGGCCGGCCTGGAGCAGGCGACACCAGATGTCGTTCTCTCGGACGTGCGGATGGACGACATCGATGGTCTGTCGCTCCTCCGCATGCT
>JBDUBA010000461.1:0-4530 GCA_040004335.1 Gemmatimonas sp. | reverse complement strand
GTTCAGTCCAGTGCAAGTGGGTTTTCCGTGCTCGGTGCCGATCCATCGCAGAACCGCACGTTGATCGATGGCGCGGACTTCGGAGGCGGCAACCTGCCGCGCGATGCGATTCAAACCGCAAGTCTTGCCACGAACGCATTTGATCCGGCACAAGGTCGATTTGCAGGTGGTGAATTTGTCGTACAGACACGACGCGGATCAACGAACTTTGCAAGCACGGTCCGTGCTCAACTACTCCCCAATGCGCTGTCGTGGCGCGATCCGAAGGCGTCTACACCGGTTTCAAATAGGTTTGCGATAAGTGGGTTTGCTGCCGGACCCATTCGAAAGCGGACAGTCACGGGTCTGGCCGCATTTGATCTGAGCGGCACGCGAACCGATGTAGCCTCGTTGCTCAATCCACGTGCTGCAGAGCTCAGCGCTTTTGGAGTATCTCCGGATACCGTCAATGCCGTGGTCACTGCACTCGGCAATCTGGGCGTGCCGTATCTGCAGGACCAACGTCATCGCAGCGCGGCAAAAGGGTCGGCATTTTTGCGCGGTGATTTTGAGAAGAGCTCCACCACTCGTTTGGCGATCTCCGCACTTGCGAACTGGGAACACGTTCCACACGCCGGAGACAACCTCGGATTTCCGAGTGCCACGAGCACGACTGACGGGGTGGTTGGACGATTGTTGGTGAACGGAAGCACGTACATATCCGGTTCATTGGACGAACTATCACTGTCGGTGGAATCATCAGCGAGCTGCAACACACCCACTGTTACGATGCCAGCAGGCATCGTTCGCATTGCAAATTTGTCAGTAGATAACCGAGTGGGCACAGCAGCATTGCAATTTGGTGGAACGGGATCAAGTTCCTCGCGTCGCTGGAACAATGTGCTGCGTTTCAATAACTCCCTTTCAGTCCTGGTGGACAGTGCGCGACACCAGCTCAAGTTCACGCAGGAGTTGGTGATCGCACAAAGCGAACTTTCCGGCAGTCCGGGCGGAGGAACGTTCTCGTATTTGAACATCGATGCGCTACGAAATAATCAGCCGTCCTCTTATGAAAACACTTTCCTCGCGCAGAGCGGCCGCGCAAGGGAGACGACGTTCGGCGCATCGGTTGGTGATAACTGGAGTGCGTTGCCGGGAAAATTAGAGTTGCAAGGCGGCGTGCGAGTTGATGCCACCGTTTTTCCGGACCGGCCGGTGTACAATCGAAATGCCGATTCCATTTTCCATTTGCGAACCGATCAAGTTCCCAACCCGCTGGCAATATCTCCGCGCGTGAGTTTCAAGTGGCGTCCATTTGGGCGGTCACCCAAGCCGATCATGCCCGAGGGAACGTCTATCGAGGGAGCATCTTTTACGCGCGGAAGGCTTCGGCCAATGGATGCGGCCGGTGTCGGCGTTGAAACGGACGAACGATTTATTTCGGTCAGTGGTGGCATTGGGGTATTCAACGGCACGTTTCCGCTGTATCGCGTACTGTCGTTAAGAAGTACGGCGTCGCCCGTTGGACAAACACGTGTATCGTGTGTTGGCGATGCAACGCCCCGTCCGCTGTGGGCAGGGGCTCAGGATTTCCCCTCAATCAGCTGTCTCGACGGCGTTGGTTTTGCGACGTACACGCCCAACGTCACCGCAATAGGAAGTGATTTTCATCCACCCACAAATTGGCGCGGTTCGATGGGAATCCAGGGGCTGTACGCTGCAGGCATGGCAATTGTGCCGCAGTTCTCTTATTCCGTCGGAACCAACTCCGAGAGTCGCATTGATCTGAATTTCGTTGAACTCAGTCGGTTCGTTTTGAATTCCGAAGCCAATAGACGCGTCTACGCGCCTGTAAGCGCGATCGATGTGCGGACGGGTTTGGTCGCCGCTGGCGCGGGGCGTCAAAGTGCTGAACAAGGCAGCGTATTTGAACTGACGTCTGACCTGCGGTATCGTGCTTTGCAGACGGTGGTGAGCCTTGTTCCGCGCGCCGCCATCCTGGGCGGCGCGAGAGCATATCTGACCTATTCGTACAATCGTCAACGTGTGCTCAGCAGAGGTTTTGCTGCGTCTACCAACGAAGATCCGCGCCAACTCGAGTGGACCTCAGGGTCGCAGCCGGCGCATCAGATTCTTTTGGGTTTGACAAACCTTGGCCGAGGGTCGCTGCGCATTGCGTCGCGAATTTCATTGAATTCCGGAAGTGCGTTCACGCCACTGGTCGGTCAGGACATAAACGGAGATGGCGTCGCGAATGATCGCGCCTTCATTCCAAATCCTGCAGTGAGCCAAGACACCGTAGTGGCGCATGCGGTCGCAACTCTGTTGACGTCGGCGCCTTCGAATATTCGCCGTTGTTTGCAGCGGCAACTCGGTGCGATCGCCAAACAAAACAGCTGCAGACTTGGTTGGGGCGTGAATCTTGATCTCGCAATTAACGTCCTTCCACCGGACGGATTCGGGCTGGGCGACCGGATTCGCGCAACCGTCAACGTGTTTAATGCGGGCAACGCTCTGGTCCGTGCGTTCAAACTGGAAAACACCGCACTCGGTCGCGGTGCGCAGTCGTCAACGGTGGATACTCGGTTGCTTGACGTCGTGGCATTTGACAGCGTGAAAAAACAGTTTCGCTATACTGTGAATCAACAATTCGGAGAACGGCGATCGCTTGCCGGAGCACAAGCATTGAGCCCGTTTTCAGTACAGGTTGGAGTGCAGGTACTGTTCGGACAGGTCGCGAGCGCATTTCCAAACCGCCCGCGCATCGTTGAGGATCCGGAGACCGAAAGAAATCGGATTGTATCCGATCTGCTGCGGCAATTTGCAGGACCCGATCCCATCCAGAAAATCGGCACGCTTGTTGACTCGCTCGGTCTTGACGAGTTGCAGCGCGCTGGAGTTGTAACGTCCGAACGATCGTACCTCAAGGAACGCGATTCCATATTGTCCGCAATCGTTCGCGCGGTACAAACGAAAGCCATCGTCAGGAACGAGCAACTCAACTCCCGCATGAATGCCGCGCTGCAGTTAGTCCGGCCAATTCAACAGCGATATCGCGCACAGATACTTTCGCTGCTTTCGGCGGAGCAGCGCACCCGCCTTGACCAACTCACCAAGCGGTGAGAACAATCAAAGACAAAATGGAAATTGCTTTTTCCGCTATTGTTGACGATCGTGACTTTCCAGTTCTCACCTTCGAAGGAGTCTAGAATGTATCGAAAAGACCGAAGAATTCGATTGATGTCGCTCGCCGTAGTTGCGATGGGTGGTCTGGCCTTGACCGCTCCGGGCGCCGCCGCCGCGGCACCGATACCGGGTTGCGCGGTTTGCACGATGGCGAGTAGTTGCCCCAGTGATGAGGACCGCGCATATGACTGTTCGGTAGCATGCGGTTCGGCCATTGCCGCTATCTGCCACTTTCCGGTAGCGGATGACGTGGTCTGTCTGGGAGCCGGTAACTGGACGCGGTCTTGGTACTGCGGTTCTGCGGCGTGATGATTTGCCCGTTCGGCACCAGATTGATAATTTGGCGCAGAACCCACAGTCGCTGCGCGTGACAAGCGAACACCTTCAAGTGTGCCGCGGCGCGCCTGTGATGTCGTTGCTGCTTGAAGGTTTCCGGGTTTCGTCAATAGCACAAATTGCCGGCGGGGCCGGTCAACAATCTCCGAAAACCGTAAACGCAAGGTAAATTCTGCATGTGGTTGATCAGAGCACTGTTTGTTTGCGCACTAGCCTTGCAACAACCAACAACGGGTTCGCTGCGCCCCGTCAACGGGACACTTCGTGATTCACTGAGTGAACGCCCGTTGGATCAAAACTTGGAAGCGCCGCGAGGTATCCGTGAGTTGAGCGACGGTACAGTTCTCGTGCAAGACGGGCGACGCGCACTTATCGGGAATTTCGATTCGGGTGGCGCTGAGGCCCTACCAATGCTTACAGGAAAGCTTGTTCAGTTACCGGGCGACACGACGATCGAAATACGCGCCAGCGGCTGGACATTCTTTACTGGAACCAAGACGGTTGGCGCGCTGCCACCGGAAGTTTCCATGAAACTGGTGAATCGCCAAACCGACGTACCGTATGGCGCGAACGCATCTGGCAGTCTGCTTATCGTGACCCATTCGAGTGACGACACCTATTCGGCAGTTCTAGTAAATCGCACCACGGCTGCTCGTGAAATCCTCACGACGCTGGCATTTGATGAAATCAAACGCGGAGGTGGTTCACGTCCAGTGTGTAAGCTCGCTGAAACAGTCGTCTTGGCTCCCGACGGCTGGATCGGAGTTCTGCGCAAAGATCCGTATCGAGTTGACTGGCGCACCGCAACAGGCGAATGGGTGCACGGCGCGCCAATTCCGTATCCGCAGTTACCCATGAACGATCAGGAAAAGAAGGTCTACCTCGAGTGGCGGGATCGCGACTATCCCACCACGAATGCGGACAACGTGCGTTCCTGGCCCAAACAGGTGTGTCCGTGGGTTGGTGGATTTGCCCCCCTGGCAACTCCCGACGGCAAGATGCTGGTTTACCGTGTACCGACCACTGCAG
>JBDUBA010000083.1:0-4552 GCA_040004335.1 Gemmatimonas sp. | reverse complement strand
GACCCCGGTAGCAAAACCACGCGGAGCAGAACGCAAAAACGCCTCCACGAATGGAGGCGTTTTGATCTACAACTGCGAGCGCGCGATGCCGCTTAGACCGTGGCGGTTTGCGAATCGGAGCGGGCCTTGGGAGGCTGCGCGAAACGTTCGCCAAGGGTTCTCAAGTCAGCAACTTCGTTGGCCTTGAGTTCGGGGAATCGGCCCGAGAGATACGAAATTGTGGCGTCAAACCACTCCTTCTGATCGTCCGGGTGACACCCGACAACACCGCACTGCATGATGTGCTGGAACAGCTCGTCACGAGCTTCCTGGTAAGGCGAATTGACTACGACGTCGCGACGTGGCCGAAGCTTTGGTTTTGCCATTTCCTCTGGGTAGTACGCTTAACTGATGCTCCGGGAACCTGATCACCGGCAGCCTTTCAAACCTAACGGATAATCCTTCCACATGCGTAGTGGCACTATTCTGTGCCCACGCTGGCTTCACGATTCTGGGGAAAGCTCACCCGCCTGCGATGTCCTTCCTACGCGCTCGGGCGGAGAAACGTTGATCCAATCCCGAATTAATTCGGTCAGACGTAGCGGCTGATCTTCAGCCGGCAAATACCCCGCGCCAGCAATGATCTCTTCGCGCACCGATGCGCCCGATCGCGCGAGTTCGGCCGCCATCATCAGGGTGGGTTCGTCCTTTTTCGCAATGTCGAGCTCGCCCAGCGCGACCATCACGGGTGCCCGAACGCTACCTAGCTGGAGCTGCTCGTCTGCCTCCAGCTCGAGACTCCGCGCCAGCTGCAACAGGTGCGACAGGCCCTCGTCACCGACGTACGGTGCGGTATATCGGCCGACCAGCAAATCCGGCATCGACTCGGGAGTAGCGACCGACTCCTTCAGAAACGGTCCCAGCACCTGGCCGGCACCAAACATTCCGGGCGAACCCAAGGCAATACGGGCCGCGGCGCGTTGGAGGGCTCGGATGGATGTACCGGGCAAATCGTCAGGTTCCGTCGGATTGATCAACAGCAGCCGCTCGACCCGCTCCGGACGACGCGCGGCCAATTGGACCCCGATGAGTGCGCTGATGTCCTGCGCCACGATGACCGCGCGGGGCAGTCGGAGAGCAGTGAGCGCCCGGTCAAGATGTTCCGCCTGTGCAACCACGCCGTAACTGCCGTCTTCGGGGCGGTCGGACTCGCCGTACCCCATGAGATCGAACGAGAGGGCGGTGAACCCGGCATTCGCCAACCGCGGCGCCACGGCGCGCCAGAGAAACGCGCACGTGCCGAAGCCGTGCAGGAGGACAACCGGTGAGCCACCACGGCCAACGCGCTCCACATGTAACGCACCAGCACCGACCGGGATCCGCAGGTGTTCGATATACACGATTTCACAGTGGCTCGAGACTGAGCGCGCTCGACGGCGCTCGTTCCGCGACCGTCAAGCATACATTGCTCGCTGGCCGGACCGGTAGCTCCTGCATAGCTTCCGTTTGCGCAGCCTTTCGCTCGGTTGCCAATGTCGCACGTCAACACGCTGCGGCCGTGCCGCAACTTTCCCGACGCCCGTAGCCGAGGATTTTCCGTGGTTAACAAAGTTACGCCAGCACCGAAATCGCGCGCGCCTTTCCTCATCTTGATGGTCGTGATTCTCGCCGTCGGTGCAAGCGCCATTTATTACAAGGTCGATGCCTCCAAGTCGAAGCCGATCGTACTCGCACCGGGCACGCCACTTCCGACTTCTGAAGGCTATTTGCGCGGCAACGCCAATGCGCCGGTATCGATCGTGGAGTTTGGTGATTTCGAGTGCCCAACGTGTGAACACTTTGCGACCGTGACCGAACCGGACGTGCGCCGGAAAATCGTAGATGCAGGATTGGCGAGTTTTCGTTTTTATGACTTTCCGCTTCCAATGCACCCCAACACGATGTCCGCGTCGCTCGCGGCCGCATGTGCGGATCATCAGGGCAAATTCTGGGAAATGCACGACGCTCTCTACCAAGGACAGGCCGAGTGGAACGGTCAGGCCACGACGAATCCGAGGAAGGTGATGGCGGGGTATGTGAAGGCGCTCGGCATGGACGAAAAGGCGTGGAACGCGTGTTTTGATTCGCAGGCGGATGTGGCGCGCATTGAAGCGCACAAAGCGGCCGGCGTGCAACTTGGTGTGAACGGCACACCAACGATGGTGATCGATGGCAAAATGTATTTGCAGCCGACCTGGACGTACGACGAAATGAAGAAGCTGGTTGATTCCCTGACGCTCGCGAAAGCGGCCAGTGGCGCAGGTCCAACGGCGCCACCCAGGAATCCGGTCAAGAAACCATAAACGGGGATGGCACAGGGACAACGCAATAAGAAACCGGGTGGTGCGAAGAATGCCGATCGCGCCACTCCGCAAGCTTCATCATCCCGCGTGTCGTTCTATGTGTTGATTGCGGCGCTCACAGCGATTGGTGCCGGCGGCATTTACTACAAAATGCATTCCGCGCCGAAACCCATCGTACTCTCGGACACTGCAATTTTCCCAAAGTCGGAAGGGTATTTACTGGGCAATCCAAATGCACCAGTCACGATTATCGAATTTGCGGATTTTGAATGCGAGCAGTGCGCCAACTTCAGCACGGTGACCGAACCCGATGTGCGGAAGCGCATCATCGAAACGGGCTTGGCAAACATGCGTTTTTACGATTTCCCGCTGACCGACAAACATCCAAATTCGGTTTTCGCATCACTCGCAGCATCATGCGCGGCCGAGCAGGGAAAATTCTGGCAAATGCACGACACGCTGATGTTCCGGCAAGGCGAGTGGCAGGGACACACGCAGAGCAATCCCAACCCGGTGCCCCAGTTTGAGTCGTACGCCAAGCAGGTTGGGTTGGAGATGGGCAAATACGACGCGTGTTTCAAGTCGCGCGAGAACGTGGCAAAGATCAACGCGCACTACAAAGCCGGATTGGAATTTCAGGTACCAGCCACGCCATCGTTCGTAATTGGGGGAACGCTGCACGCAGGGAGTCAGCCGTACGATGTGATCAAGCGGCTGGTTGATCTTGAGACGATGAAGATCAAGGCCCACGCGGATTCGGGAAAGGAGCGCTAAACGACCGCAAATGACACGCAGCCAAATAGCCGAATCACGCGCAGCCGAAAGGCCGAATCACGTGCAGCCAAATAGCCGAATCACGTGCAGCCGAAAGGCCGAATCACACGCAGCCAAATAGCCGAACCACGCGCAGCCAAATAGCCGGATAGGCCACCGCATGAAGCGGCCCAAAAGCCGAAGAACAAACTGCAGCCCAAAAGCCGAAGAACAAACCGCGGCCCAAAAGCCGAACAGCCCGTGCTGCTTCGGCGGTTCGGCTGCAATTTTTTATTGAGCCCTTCGGCTGCAGTTAGTTCTTTGGCTGCTTTGGCCGCTTTAAGCGGTAGCCCATTAAGCCATTTGGCTGCGCGTGGTTCGGCTTCTTTGGCTGCAGTTATGTAGCCGTGCAGTTATGGCAGTGAGTCTATGCCCGCCGCCGCTTGGTGTCGGCCGCATCGTCGAGCCTCAGTCGCGGCATGGGCACGTCTTCTGGAGCATTTGACGGAATCAGCGCTTCGCCCAGCTGAACCAGCGCGCGTGTTGCGATCACGCTGGCCAGCGGATCGGGGATACCCATTTCGCGAATGTAAATGTCCAGCGCGCGCTCGAACGCGACCTCGGATTTGAGCGTTTCCACGAAATGCAACGCGTTGTCGACGTGCGCCTTGATCAACGCTTCTTCGGCACGCGCCTGCGCGATGCGCAAACGCTGCTCAGCTTCGACTGAGAGTTTGCGCGGGAACAACGTTTCGGGAAACAACTTTCCAAGTATCGACATGACTTCCTGTTTGACGCGTAGTGACCACTAATGTTTCACTTCGGTACGGCGCTGCGGTGTGATGTTACGCACACAATACTACACCGCGCGGCCCGCTCCGTTCTTCGTACGGCCCTACCCGTTCCAACGTTATGATTCCTGCGACTCGTATTGGTCCTTGAGACTTGCGACGACATTGGGATCGGCCAGCGTGGTTGTATCACCCAGCGCACGTCCCTCGGCGATATCGCGCAGTAAGCGCCGCATAATCTTTCCCGAGCGCGTTTTCGGCAAATCGGCGCTGAACAAAATGTCGTCGGGGCGCGCCAATGCACCAATCTTGAGTGCGACGTGTTCGCGCAATTCATCGCGCAGCGACGGGCTCGGAGCAAATCCGGTTCGCAGTGTTACAAACGCGGCAATTGCCTGACCCTTGAGATCGTGCGCTTTTCCAACCACCGCGGCTTCCGCGACGGACGGATGGTCGACCAGTGCACTTTCAACTTCCATCGTGCCAATGCGATGACCGGCCACGTTCAACACGTCATCAACGCGGCCGAGTATCCAGAGGTAGCCGTCTTCGTCGCGCTTGACGCCATCGCCCGCAAAATAGATATCGGGACGACCGGGCCATTTTGTGAAATACGTATCGACGTAGCGCTGGTCGTCGTTCCAGATGGTGCGCGCAATTGACGGCCATGGACGCATAATCGCGAGC
>JBDUBA010000501.1:0-4590 GCA_040004335.1 Gemmatimonas sp. | reverse complement strand
CGCCTTTTTGTGCGACCGCCGACTCCTTCATCACCTTGTCCTTGAGATCAAGAATGACGTAACCATCCTGGTCGATGATCATGCTGCCGGCAGTGCCCAGTATTGCTGTACCGCGCGAGCGCCCGTACATCTTCGCGCCGTTGCAACTCTGGCCGTGCCAGATGATCATCTTTCCACCTTCAAATTCCCAGGTCGCTTCCTGCGTGTCCGGGAATTGCCAATCATCATCGAAGTGGAAACGGCCACCATTCGATACAACGCTGGTCGGATAGTCGACGCCGAGGAACCAACGCGCGACATCGATTTCGTGTGTGCCGTTGTTGCAGATCTCGCCCGTGCCCCAGTTCTTGAACCAGTGCCAGTTGTAATGAATGATGTTGTCGCGGTATTCCGTTTTTGGTGCCGGGCCTTGCCACAGTGCATAGTCCAGGTTGGATGGCACTGGCGCAGACTTCCCCTTTCCGATCCCCACACGAGTGTTGGCATACCACGTGCGCGCGAGATACGGCTTTCCGATTGCGCCTTCCTTTATTGCTTGAATGGCCTCGAAAAAGCGCGGACCTGACCTTCGCTGCGCGCCAAGCTGCACGCGGACATTGTACTTTTTCGCCGCTTCGATGAGCAGCTCATCTTCATGTGGATCGTGTCCGCTTGGTTTCTCCACGTACACATGTTTGCCCGCCTTCATGGCCATGAGCGCCATTGGTGCGTGCCAGTGATCGGGCGTCGCAATACTGATCGCGTCCACTGCTTTGTCATCGAGCGCGCGGCGGAAGTCGCTGATAACTTTTGGTTCCTTCTGCTTGCCTGTGGCGGCCTTCACGGCTTTCGCCACAACATTGGCATCGACGTCGCAGATGTACGCCACTTCCGAATTCGGGAGCTGCGAGAAATTTTGCGCATGTACGAGCCCGCGACTGTTTACGCCGCAGACGGCGACGACCACTTTCTCTGCGGGTGAACTCGCCGGCACGAACAGCGGGGTACTCGATTTGCCCGTTGCAGCAAATCCGAACGCGGCAACTGCGGTCGTCTTGACGAACTCGCGCCGGTCGACATCACGATCGTTGGGCTTCACTGCATCCTCACTTGCAGGGGTTGTCGCACACCTTACTTGAGCTCGCGAATCTTGATATCGCGAAACCACACGCCGCCGTCATGGTCCTGCAAAACAATCTGCCCCGCGCGCCGAACGGCGAACCAGGCGGGGTACTTGCTGTACTTGCTCAGCGCAAACGCGGCGTCATAGCTGGGCGAACCGATATCGAACTCAACAACTTTCTCGCCGTTCAGCCAGTGCTCGCCGTGTTTGCCATTGAGCACGATGCGCGAACGATTCCATTGACCTGCCGCATTGAGCTTCTTGCTGTCCGGTGCAGGAAACATGTCGTACAACGCACCCGATCGATGCGTGGCGAGTTTGTTGTCCTCGGCTTTCACGTCGTCGAGCATCTGATACTCCCACCCTTTCGCGGCGTGCGGCGGCGCCATCGCGGTCGACAGCGCTTCGTCGACGTTGTACTTGACGCCACTGTTTCCGGTCTCGGCAATTTTCCACTCCCACGAGAGTTCGAAGTTGGTGAACTTGTCGTTCGAGATCAGATCCATTCCTGTGAGCGGCTGTCCATCGGCTTGCACCGGACCTTTGCCACCTATGAGATGTTTGATCGCGCCATCTTCAATCACCCATAACCCTGCGGGCACGTTTGGGAAGCCGAGTCCATGCCATCCTTTCATCGATGTGCCGTCGAACAGCAAACGCCAGCCGGCTGATTTCTCGGCAGCAGTGAGTGTGTTCGGCGTAACCTGGATGAACTCGGAAGCACCGATGACGGCGCCGGGTGGAGCTACTTCATAAGCCGCCGCAGCGAGCGTGAGTGCAGCAAAGATCGCGTTGCGAATCATTGAAAGCTTTCCTCGTTCCTTCCTGAGACCGTGAAGTCAAAGCGAGCCGAGTTCAGCCCGAAACATGCGGCGGGTTTGGCATTCCTGCCAGCACCGGCGTCGGCATCTTTGAAAGCGATCCTGCTACACCCTGCACCGCGGCGTTCGCCAGTCAGGTTTCTTCACGAACAATTTCGGGCCGGCTTCATGATGCGCAGCACACCGCCATCAATTCGGCCGACACGCGTCACTCCGCCCGCATACTGGTGAGCGGATCCACCCGCGTTGCACGTACGGCCGGAACGACACACGCTAACACGACGACGACAAGCTGCCCGGCCGCGACCAGCAAGTACGTCGTTGGGTCAAGCGGTCTTACGTCATACAACATTCCACTCAACAGTCGGCCAAACGCAACCGCGCCAACCAGGCCGAGCAACAAACCAAGCGTGGACCACACCAAGCCGTGCTGCAGCACGAGCGCAATCACACTGCGCGGCGTCGCACCCAGCGCCAGACGCACACCAAACTCGCGAGTGCGATTACTCACGGCGTACGCCAACACGCCGTAAATCCCAACGGCGCCCAGCAGCAGTGCCACGACGGCGAACGACGACGCAAGGCCCAACGCAAAACGACGCGGCGCCAAACTTGATCCAATGACGTCGTCAAACGATCGTACATCGCGGATGGCCAACGTTGCATCATGCTCCTTCACTGCACGGCGCAACGCCGCCACCGCTGTTTGTGGATCACCCGTTGTGCGAACCACCAGATTGAGTGTCGCATCCCACGTTTCGAGTGCGTGGTTGGCAAACATCATGGGCTGGCCGGGCATGTCCAATCCTTCATCGCGGATGTCGCCGACAACACCGACAATACGCCATGGTGCGCTGCGTTCATCGGGACCAATGCGAATTTGTCGACCGACGGCATCGCCCTTTGGAAAAAACTTGCTCGCAGCGCCTTCACTGATGATGACGGGTTTATCGGTGCTCAGTGCATCCGCATCGTTGTACAAACGCCCCTGCTTGAGCGGAATGTGCATGACCTTGAAATAGTCGCCGCGCACAGCCTGATAACCAAGATCGGGCAAGTTGGACTCGTCCGTTGGTTCACCGACAATTCGCAGCTTGGTGCTTAAATGTCCGCGCGTTGGGAGAACCGTTCCGCCGCCCACTGCCACGACACCCGGTGCACGCGCGATGTCGCGAAACACGCCGTCGTAGAATTGATTGACGATGGTGGCCGTATCATACCGCACGCCCGTGGTCCTTACTTGCGCCGTCATGATGTGATCGGTTGCGTAGCCCGGAGTTACGCTGGTGAGCGCGTCGAAACTCCGCACGAGTAATCCTGCTCCAATCAGCAGCATCACGGCGAGACATGTTTGCGTCACCACCAGCACTCGGCGAATTAGTTCGCCGCTTCGACTGCCGCTGCTACCACGTCCACCTTGCTTTAGTGCGTCGTTCACATTCGCGCGCGATGCACCGAGCGCGGGCACCAAACCAAACAGCAGTCCGGTAAAGACCGACAAACCAATACTGAAAGCCAGCACGGTCGTGTCCACGCTTGCGTCATACATGGCGGGGACCGCCTCGGGGTTGAGCGCGAGTAGTCTGCGTGTGGCAACGCCTGCCAGCAACGCTCCAATTGTGCCACCCAGTACGGCCAACACCAGTGATTCGGTGGCGAGTTGACGAATGATCCGCATCCGTCCGGCGCCCAGGGCAGCGCGCACCGCCATCTCACGCCGACGACCTATGGTGCGCGACAACGTCAGATTCGCGAGATTCGCGCAGGCAATCAACAGAACTGCTATTGCGGCAGATTGCAGCAGCAAAAGCGGTGCCGCAAACGTGCCGGTCATTGCTTCGCGGAGTGTTCGCACGCCTGTGCTCATGTTCTTGTTCGATTCCGGATATTGCACAGCGAGCCGACTGGCAATTGTCGTAATTTCGGAGCGAGCCTGAGTAATGGTTACCCCAGGTTTCAAACGACCAATGACGCGCAGATAGTGTTGCCGGCGGGCGCGTACGCCATCACTCAAGGCCTCGTTGATACGATACGGAATCCACATCTCGTCATCGATGCCGAGCGTGAATCCGGCAGGCAGGATGCCGGTGATGTGGTAGGGTCGACCGCTAAACATGATCGTTTTTCCGACAGCGGTTGTATCGCCGCCGTACGCGCGTTGCCAGAATTTGTTCGAGAGAATGACTTGCTGGTCGGCGCCATCGCTGCTGTCGCTCGCAATGAATGTTCGGCCGTGGCTTGCGTGCACACCAAGGACTTCGAACGTGTTTGGCGTGACCATGGCTGCCGACACAATTTCGGGATCGGCGTTAACTGGCTGCCAAGTGATGGACGTTCCGCGAAACGTTGCGAGGTCGGTCAAGGTGCGTTGCTGATCGCGGATGTCCGCGAAGTTGGCGGGCGTCAATTGGTACGTCTGTTTCTGGTCGTCCAACGGGAAGTCGTGCAATTGCACAATTTCATCCGCATTGCGATATGGTAGCGGCTTGAGCAACACTGCTCGCGCTACACTGAAAATTGCCGTGTTGGCGCCAATGGCCAGTGCGAGCGTGACGAGAGAAACGGCGGCAAATCCCTTGCTGCGACGCAGCGTGCGCCCCGCATAACGAAAGTCCTGCCACCACTCGGTAAAAATGTTCGCGGAACGCTCGGCACGTTCGGTGCGCT
>JBDUBA010000020.1:0-15590 GCA_040004335.1 Gemmatimonas sp. | reverse complement strand
TGATTGATTGTTGGCATCGTCTAAGTGTTCGGACTCCGACATCTACGTGGATCGGTAATCGGTGCGGCCGGTGGGGCTGGCTGCCAGAAGCTCCCAGAGCAGGAGCAGATTAACGGCACGGAACGGAATCCGAAGCTTAGTCAGGGAAATCGGGTGGGTCAAGTTGATGCCGGGTTTGGCGTCTGGCTGGGGAGTTGGTGCTTGCTGCTGTCCCGGCATGCCGCTTCTACTGCTGGGCGCGGGCGAAGCTATGCGGCTACTCCGTTCAAGCGCTTTGCCAACAGCGCTTCGCGTTCGCCGATGAACGCCAAGACCTTTTCCGTCAGACGGGCGCTTTGGCGGTCGCCTTTGATCAATTGAGCGAGGTGCGACTTAGTGACACGCTCGCGTTCGGACCAGGCTGACTCAGACGGCCCGGCGTCTGCCGAAGCCGTGCGCCAACGCTGCTTGAGCACCCCCGACTCCTTTGTACCCTTCCTCAATCGCTTCATCTGGAGTACAGTTGCACCGTGGAAAGGCACAGTGTGTTTCGTTCGTTTCGTATGAGAAACCTATGAAAAGGCGTCCGGTATCATTGTCGCTGAACGGGCGATTGCGAACGTACAAAATCGCGTTCCGGTGCTCAAGAAAGATGGCAAGCTGGAAATCCACCGTGCAGGCGAACGTGCGATACACGCACTATGACCCGGCCGTCGTCAGCGCACTGCGCGAACCTGCCGCGTGTCGCTCCACTGGCAAATGGGAAACAGAGATCGAGCAGTACATAAAGCAACACGCCGAATCGACCAAATAGCCCCACCCCTCACCAATCCCCCAATGAAACGAATCTTTTTTGCTCTGTTGTTGGTCGCGGCGCCACTGCACGCGCAAGCCGAATCGCAATTCACCAACTTCGCGCTCACGAGTACCGGATTTTCAACGACGTTGCTATTTCGCAACGTGAACCCGTTCACCGATGTGAATGTCGTCGGCATTCAGAGCGTGCACGTCGGCATGTCCGCGCGCCTGCTGAATTTTTGCACGGCATTTGAAACCTGCGTGGTGACGTCGTCGCCCGTTGTCGCGTTCGGCAACGCGCAGACGTCGACCTTTGTAGCCGCCGGGAGTACGTTCGGGTTTGCGCCCTTCAGTATCAGTTCGTGCGCCAGCTTCGGATGCGCAGTCGGGCGGTTCTTTACCGCGCAACTCGGCACGCTCGGCGTCCTTGGGTGCGCACTCCCGGGACCGACAGGTGGCCCGCAGCAGTCGTTTTACAACTACACCGGGCGCACGTGTCCTGAAGTCGGACTGGACGGTTGGCTGGCCCTCAACGTCGGATTCAGCTACATCCAGGGCAACAACGCGGCGCCGACCTTTGCGTTTGCGATCAGCGATCTGACCGCTGATTTTGGACGCTCAACGGTCGCAGTGACGGCCACCCCCGAACCCGCGACACTGGCCCTCGTGGGGCTGGGCCTGATGTCCCTCGCCACGATGCGGACAGCGAGGCGATCAGGGCGGCGTTCGTAGTCGGGCAGGGTATAAGGCCGGCGGCGTCTCGAGAATGACGGACCGAGTCCGGCCGGACCTGCATAAGAAAGCGCGAAACGTAGGAACGTTGTGGGTACGGCTGGCGACGTTACCTCCCGTGCGTGACACCAATTGCCTGAAGCCCGGCCTATGGAGCCAATGCGTGAAGCCCCGCCCTTGAGCGTCTGCCGGGGGTTTATGGCAGGCCCCGCGTGGTCCAGATGATCACGACATCGCAGGGCTTACCGTTCAACGGTTTGTACTCAATCGGTGCCGTTATTCCGCGGTGGTGATACTCCATCACAGCAACATCGCGCGGGTCCAGGAGACTGAAAGGATCAATACCCGCAGTCAATTTGGTCATCCGGTCGATGCCATCAATGACAACGCGACAGGGCACCCCCCCGCGCACGCCGCCAGACGTGTTAGCGCGATAGGCCATTGCGACGTTCGGAAATCTCCGCACGGTGGTCGAGTCGACAAACGTTCCAAGCTTCCGCTCGCGTCGCAGTTCCATTTCATTCAGTTGAATGACACGAATTGCTCGCGCCGCCTTCACGTCACGCGTCGCCAGCGTTGTGACGCGGTCCATCCAGACTGCGACCGGCTGCGAGGATGCGGAGTCGACGTCCACAGTGACAGAAGTGGGTTGAATACCTACCGCGAGTACCTCAATCTGACGGGTGCCCACGGGCACGTTCGGCAAGGTAAACCGCCCGCGGTTATCGGCGCGAACTTCGCCGAGCCCAGTCGTGAGCACGCGCGCACCGACTGCCGGATTTTCAGAATCTCGGTACCGCACAATCCCTCGCAACGTCGTAACGATTGCTTTGCCACGCGACTTCGTACCGATCAGAAAGTCTCGGCGGTGCAGTCGTTCCGCGCTGAGCGGCAGATCAAGCACGTCTGTCGACAGTGAATCGAAATCTGCCACCATCTTGATCGCGAGATCCGTTGGCAAACCACAGACCGCGTACGAGCCGTCGACGCCCGTGTGCACCTCTCCTGCACCACGTCGCTGCCTGATCCCAACCGTCGAGTCCCGGCGCACATCGAAATAATTGGCCGTGACGCGCGCTCCGGCCACCGGTTGCTCCGACGCCACACGACGGACGGTGCCAAAAACAAAACCGCTGTCCGCCGGTACAGGGGCATCGCCACACGCGCGAGACCAGAGTGTCGCAAACGACGGAATATCGAGCTGTATTACGTCTGCGGAATTGTTGACGCGTACCCGCGTTGTCACCGCGTTCAGACCAATGGAGTCGAGGACAGGGTGCAACAGTGTGATCGCGTAGTTGCCCGGCGTTACGCTGTCCAAACGGAATTCGCCGTTTGTGTCGGTGCTGGTCGTTCGCGACGTGCCGTCCACGCTGACCATCGCGTCACGCAACGGACGACTGTGCAGACTGTCGTACGCGAAGCCACGTACGGTAACGGACATGGGCGTCACCTGCGCGACCACAGCGTTCGCGGTGACGAGCGCGCAGACACACGCAGCAACCGCAAGACTCTCTCTCGCAACAACCGCTGGCCGGTGCATCAAAACTCCGGGTGTGCGAACCTCGACATGACAAGCGCGCCCCCGTTTGACACGCCTATTCATCGATCGAACAGAGTATTCAACTCCCTGAGTCGCCGCGTCAAGTCCGGCGTCAGTTGCGACCAGTCAAACCGAAACTTCCAGTTGCCGGCCTGCCGCCCCGGAAGGTTCATGCGTGCCTCGCTGCCAAGTCCGAGAATATCCTGCATCGGAACAAGGACGGTATCGGCAACGGATGCCAACGCAGCACGAATCAACGTCCAGTTCATTTCACGACCATCGGTGTCGAGATACCGACGCGCGAAGGCGTGCTCCCGCTCAATGTCGGCCGCCGAACGCGTTGACGCAGCACCCGGTTCGGAGTTCCACCAACCCATGGTCGTGTCGTTGTCATGCGTGCCCGTATACACCACACGTTCCTGCGGATACAGGTGCGGTCTGAATTCGTTCAGCTCATCGGGCGCACCACCGAACGCGAATTGCAGAATACTCATACCGGGATACCCAAACTGTTCACGGAGTGCTTCAACTTCAGGCGTGATCAACCCGAGATTTTCTGCCACAATTGGCAGTGGCCCCAATGCCTCGGTCATCGCGGTAAACAACGAGGCGCCCGGTCCCGGCATCCAGCGACCATTCACCGCGGTGGTCGCATTGCCCGGAACTTCCCAATACGCCTCGAACCCGCGAAAGTGATCGAGTCGCACAATGTCAAACATCGATAGCGCCGAACGCATGCGATCAATCCACCATTGATATCCCTGTTCCTTGAGCGTTTCCCATTTGTAAATGGGATTGCCCCATAACTGACCGGTATCACTGAAGTAGTCGGGGGGCACACCGGCTTGCGTAATGAGTCCTCCGGCTTCATCGAGATCGAACAGTTCGCGATTGCTCCACACGTCCGCCGAATCATGCGCGACGTAAATTGGAACGTCACCCATCAACTTGATCTTGTGTTCGGTGCACGCCTGTTTGAGCGCCTGGAATTGACGGAAAAACACGTATTGCTCAAATCGAATCTGCTCGAGTTGACGGGTGTGCGCCGTCGCAAACGTTGCGAGCGCCACCAAATCGTGCGCAGCGAGTGCCGGTGCCCACGATGTCCACGCATGGCCATGGTGCACGGCTTTGAGAACACTGAACAGCGCAAAATCCTCAAGCCACGTCTGTTGCTGCACCCAACGTTCGTAGCGGACATCGGGCACGAAACGTTCAAACAATTTTCGCAACTGCAATCGTTTTTCGGAAATCACTGCGCCAAAATCAACATCGACACCATCGGCCGTCAGTGATTCGGCTGGCGCAGGTAGGCTAATCAGCAGCGGGTTTCCGGCGAACGCCGAGAAGCATTGATATGGCGAGTCGCCGTAGCCAGTGGGTCCAAGGGGCAGCATCTGCCAAATCGAGCACCGCGTGTCCGCGAGCAATTTGACGAAGCCGAGTGCGTCGGGTCCGAGAGTTCCAATTCCGCCGGGACCTGGCAGGGACGTGGGGTGCAGCAGAATGCCTGAGGCGCGTGGGAACTTCATGGAATGGGTTAGGGCGGGCCTGTACAGGTACGGGGCAGAACGTTGTGCAAGCGGCAACATCAGCGCCAGCGCAACACTGAGATAGGCCTTCTGCGTGTGTGGGCGCGCACGTCGCCATGAATATTGCGAAAGGAGGCAACGATCGGTTGGTTGCGAACGTCTACCTGAACAGAGGGTGCAACTTCCGTCACACTCCTGGGGTCAGATCAGCAGAGGGTCAACCCAGATTTTACTCAGACTTGTCAGCAGCTTTTTGCGCGCCGGGATAATTTCGAACACCGTGACTGACGACCTCCAGAACCGCCTCCAGACCGCCCTCGGCGACGGCTACCTCATTGAGCGAGAGCTTGGCGGGGCGGGCATGTCCCGGGTTTTTGCGGCTACCGAACTGGCGTTGCAACGTCGCGTTGTGGTGAAAGTGTTGCCACCCGATCTCGCAGCGGGGGTCAATCACGAACGGTTTCGCCGCGAAATTCAAGTTGCGGCGCAGCTGCAACATCCGCACATCGTGCCGCTGCTGGCCGCCGGTGAAAGTGGTGGATTGTTGTGGTTCACGATGCCGTTTATTGAAGGCGAATCGTTGCGCGCGGCCATCGCACGGAAAGGTCGTTTCAGTGCGCGTGACGTGCTGCGCATTCTGCATGATGTTACGGACGCACTGGCCTATGCACATGCGCGCGGCGTGGTACATCGCGACATCAAACCTGGCAACATTCTCACGTCGGGCATGCACGCGTTGGTCACGGATTTTGGTGTGGCCAAAGCATTGTCGGCATCAACACCAAACGGGAACGGTGGTACCACCACCGGCATGGCCATTGGCACGCCGGCGTACATGGCGCCAGAACAACTCGCGGCCGATCCGGCGGCTGACCATCGCATGGATATTTATGCGGTGGGATTGCTTGGTTATGAGCTGCTCACCGGAAAATCGCCTTTCAGTGGAACGTCGCCGCAGGCAACGCTCGCGGCGCAGCTCACGCAGACGCCCGAAGCACCGTCGCGTTCGCTGCCGGACGTTCCCGTAGCATTCTCCAACATCATCATGCAGTGCCTCGAGAAGGATGCGAACAAGCGCCCGCCATCGGCATCCGCGTTGTTGGCCGAACTCGATGCGTTGCCAACGTTTGGCAGCGGTGAAACACCCAGCCACTTCGTCCGGCGTACGCGCAAAGGGCCGTTCATTGCAGCAGCGGCCGTCGTGGTAATTGCCGCCGGATTTGTGATGGCACAAAAAGGCGCGTTCAGCGCGATCACCGGGAATGCCAAGCCGCAACAGAAAGCCGAGAATGGTGCATTGCAGGGTGGCAAAGGCGCGGGCGCGAATGGCGGAGGCACTGGCAACATGGCGAATACGGGTGATACGTCGGGCGGAGCGAGTCGCGCTGGCCGCTCGGACACCGTGTACATGTATCGTGACACCAGTTTGACCGATGCGCAAAAGCGCACAACGTTGCCACTCGTGATAACCCGCCAAGACTCAATCGCCATTGTCAACGCGTTTCGTCAGCGAAAGGCCGCCGAAGCACCATCGGCGGTCGCACCGGTACCGGCCGCGATGCCGAAATCGCCCGCGAGTGCAATTGCGTCATCGGTAACGTCCGACGGCAAAGCCATCATCGTGCACAAGTTGGACGGTGATCTTAGCGCGATGAGCCGAGATTCGTTGTATGCGGAAATCGCGCGCGTGTTTTCGGATTCTATCAGACTGGCGATGAAGCAGTTGCAGCTGGAATACGCACGACTGCCGCAAGCGATGCGGATCTCGCAGCAGGTCATGGAGAATGCGGCCGGTTACGCGACACCCATTGTTGCTCCAGCGCCGGCCGGCACGGTGCGAATCGTGGTGCAACCGTTCGCCACGAACAGTGGTGGCAGGAACGGTGGTGGGCCTCCGCCACAAGGCGCCCCACCTGCAAGCGGTACTGCAAGCGCTGGAGGACCTCCCGGAGGCAATCCGGGCGGAAATCCCGGCAACCGACGCCAGCAGCAGATGCGTCTGGGATTTGCGTTTGCCGACAGTTTGCGTGCCGGACTCAAGCCGCATGCAAACCTTGATGTCGTTAATGCTGAACTGACCGGAAAAGCGCTGAGCAATATTGGGTTCATCCCCAACAATTCAAACGGGAACGTGTTCACCAACAATTTTGTGAGTCTCGGTTTTTCATTACGGGCAAACTACATCGTCACGGGCTCGCTCGACATTCGTCGTGATTCCGTCATTGTGCTTACGCAGTTCAGCGATTTGCGTGGTGGATTTTCGCGCACCACCACCAGCAGTGCGCTAACGTCTGAGCTCTATCAGACGCTACCCGCAACCTTGGCGACGGTAAACGCGTGGATTGATTCCGCGCGTGTTGCGCGCGTGACGAATCGGAATTTTGGTCGCGGTGGACTGAACGGGCGTCAGATGGAAGACGGTAGTGCACGCGGTCCCGACGGACGAAACCGGGATGGTGCCGGCGCCACCGGCAATGACATCGTGCGCCCGCCCAAAGTGCCTCGACCACCGCGAGATACGAATTAACAACGCAACGGTTTGTGAATATTCAGGCGCCTACTTCTTCGTGGGCGCTTTTTTGTTTTACGCAACCTTCCGCGGCAATGACGTTTTTTCAACAGCCCATTTGCCACTGCCGTCCTTGGCGACCATGTACACGACTCCGTCGCGACCGAACCCAATTATGGAGCGGCCCACTGGCACACGTACGCGTACTACGAGTCCGTGCTGACGATTTACAACATCGTACACCAACTCGCCGGCGCGCGACTGCGCGGAAGTGGTTGGAAGTATCCAGATGTTTCCGTCGAGGTCGGCGAGCACCGCACCCCCGCGAATCGGTGGGTAGTAGTCCGGAATTCGTTCAAACGGAACCGAGTCAATTAGAGGCACGTGATATTCACCGACTGGAATGATCATTGGCGGTCCGGTGGCCACCGCCGCGCCTCCACCAACGGAAGACATTCCAATCGCTTGAATTCCACCCGCGGCTTTCGCCCTGTCGTAACTGGCACGATGTTTTTCCAATTCGGCTTTCCGCGCCGAATCCATCAAGGACGCTTTGTCTGCGTTGGTCAGTTTTTTGAAATCGAATGGCAACTTTGCAGACGCCACGACCTGACCATTGGGCAGATACCAATCCACGTGATAGTCATGACCGCGAACGACGGCTACCGTGCCGTCGGGTGTGGCGGCCCATTCGTCGATGGACGCCAGAATATCGACGGCGATGTGCGTTGGGGAATCGGCCGTAGCGTATTGAACCGTTGATCGGAGCGCTTTCAGTTTTGCAATGGTATCAACTTTTCGCGTGTCGAAATTGGCGCGCAACAATGGACTTGAATCGGGATCAGGCACCGGAACACCGGGACGAGCCGGCATGCCGGGAATCGCACCGCGCGGTGGACGGCCGCGATAGTACAGATTGTTGATGGTGTCGCTAATGGCCTTTGCGCTCATCATCAAATTAAAATCTGACGCGCTGGGTGCCGACATCACGCGTTTCTGAATACCACTTTCATCGAACGCGAGAATTGAACGAGACGCGACGTCGGGAAACCAGAGTTCGCGACAGTTGCATGCGACAATTGAAACCGAGTTCCGACCGTACGATGCAGTTGTCAACGCAGAATCAAGCAACACTGTGGGATTCAGGAGACTGCGGTCGAGCAAAAAGAGCTGCCGCGATGTCGCATCATTCACCGCTACGCGCCCGTTCGGAAACTCGGCGACGTTGAGGACAGATGCGAACGCGTACGCAGACCTCGTGCTGGCCGCAGGAAGATCGATCACACTTACGGCACCCTGCGCTCTTGATTGCGAGGGCAGCACGGTGAACAGGAACGTCGCGATGCATCCAATCAACGCGCTGCCGCGGTTGCGAGCCGTTTTTTTCGTTTGCATAACCCCGACAGAGTTGAAGGAACACGTGGAAGGAACGCGCTGAACGAACGTTGGCGCACAACTGACGCAAAATCACGAGCTGGCAATCAAGGTGTGTTACATCTTTCGTGGCAGTGACGTTCGTTCGACAAACCATTTTCCGTCGGCATCACGCGACATCAGATATACGGTACCGTTTTTTCCGAAACCCGCAATGGAGCGCCCACCCGGCAGGCGCACCCGCATGATCAATCCGCGTTCACGGCTCACCACATCGTATACCAGTTCGCCAGCGCGTGATTGTGCCGACGTGGTGGGCAAAATCCACACGTTACTCTCAAGATCGGAAGTCATCGCGCCCGCACGAATGGGCGGGTAATAATCGGGCATCCGGTCAAACGAAACGTCGTCGACCACAGGTTGTACGTACGGCCCAATCTTGACCGTCATTGGCGCGGGCGGCGGTTCCATCGAGCCGGCACCAGACGATGATGCAGCGCGAACCACCTGATACGTTTGTGTCGGACCGGCGGCGAGACGTTTGTCGTAGTCGGCGCGGTGTTTGTCGAGCTCCGCCTTGCGCGCAGAGTCCATGAGTGCGCCCTTGTCAGCGTCGGTCAATCGCTTGAAATCGAACGGCAATTTTGGCGATGCCACTACGTTTCCATTCGGCAGCAACCAATCGATGTGGTAATCGTAGCCGCGAACAATGGCCACCGTACCATCGGGCAACGCCGTCCATTCATCGATCGATCCTAAAATGTCCAACACAATGTGCGGCGCGGGAGGTTTACCGTCAGCGCCCGTCCTGCCGTAAACCATCGTCCAGCTTCGAAGCGCGCGCAGACTCGCGATAGTGTCAACTTTCCGAGTCTCGAAGTTCGCACGCAGAAGCGGTGCCGAATCGGGATTGCCCAGGATAGTTCCCGGCGGTGGCGGGAATCCGGGTGTTGGCGCACGAGGCGCCCATCCACGGTAGAAAAGATGATTGGTCGTATCACCAATCGTGCGCGCATTCATCATCAAGATGAAATCAGGTGCGTAGGGTGCGGCCATTACGTGTTTCTGCGCACCACTTTGATCGAACGTCAAAATTGATCGCGATACGACATCGGGAAACCAGACTTCCGCACAGCTGCACATGATGATCGCACGCGAGCCATTGCCGTACGACGCGGTCGACATCGCAGAGTCCAGAATCACGCGCCGCGTTGTGAGTGCGCGATCAAGATAGACCAACTGTCGCGACATAGCGTCGTTCACGGCAAGTTGCCCATCGGACAGCTCGACGACATTCAACACTGATGCAAATGTTGCGGCGGACTTTGCAGTGGCCGACGGCAGATCAACGACCGTTACCGACTGGGCATTGGACACCCCTGGCAACAGAACAAGCGCCGCCATACCAAGACGTATCACAAAACGGCCAACCCTGCAGGAGGGAACAACGCTGCTTACGCGCATCGGAGCCATTGGAAAAGAGTTTTATACCTGCAGCAACATCAGGGTACTCGACCACTACTTACCCTTTCCGACACGGCTACTAAAAATTTGGTTGCCGAGGCCCTTGGGCACGGTTTGTGGAGCGTTCGGCAAATGGCGGAATCTGCCGGCTGTACGCGTTGCCTCACGGCGCCAGCGGATAGACCGCACGTTTTGGCCTGCCTTTTGCCTCCGCAGCTTTTCAGCAACAGCAGCTGATGTTCAGCGCAAGAAGCAGTCCAGCTAAGCTCCGACGGTGTACACTCGCTCAAGTCGCTGCTCTGCAATGCTTTACACAAATTTGTCCGGCGCGGGACTTTTGAAAAATGCGAGCTCGAGCATGCTGGCAAGCGAATTGCCCAGTATGACACCGAAAGCGGGCTCCGCCAATTCCTCGTCCACACGCAGACCACCCATTATGAAACTCTCTACACTCGCATTTGCCGCCGCCCTTCTCATGCCGGCCGCGGCGTCCGCGCAGGAAATCCTTCACTTTGAAGGCGTCAAGACCGCTGGTGGTGACAAGGTCGGTACCGCAGCCACGGGCGCCTACCAGGCCAGCCGCGCGCCGTTCAACACCAAGTTCGACATCTATTGCGTCGATTACGATCATTTCGCCACGTCAGTGTGGACGGCCCGCGAACTTTCGTTCGCCGATGCCACAGGCGCGAACTTGCTGCAGGCACAGCGTCAGCTCGGCACCGAAAAGTCGTGGGGTCTCGCGGAACTCCGCGCAGCCGCGTGGCTCTCCACGCAGTTCGCGACGAACCCGGTGGGCCTGGGTGCCGCTGATGATAATTGGGACACGATCCACGGCGCCATCTGGTCGATGTTCTCGAACAACGCCAGCGTGAACCAGTCGGCGATGTTGACCATGGCCGCAAGCGCGGTGAGCGCGCATGGCGGCGAAGCGACGTGGGATGACTACGCGCTGTTGGTTGATAACCAGACGTTTGCGGCCAACTATTCGAACACAATGGTCCTGAATCAGGCGTTTATCACGCACGATCCGGGCACGACGATTCGCGTAGTACCGGAGCCCGCCACGTATGCGATGATGGGTTTCGGCCTGCTCTCACTTGGATTCGTTCGTCGCCGCAAGGCACTGAAGGCGTAATACAATGCATTAGCGCACAGCGAATGTGCGTGACGTGTTGAAGACGGCGGCATCGTAACTGATGCCGCCGTTTTTTTATCTTGGGCCGCGAACGAAACGATGGTGACCGTCTATTTCGTCCAGATCAATACGTACGTCACACCATTGCCGGCCGTCGGCGCTTTCGACTGCAGCAACGTCGTTCTGATTAGCGGACATGGTGTGCGCCCCGGCCATCGGTTTATGAGAGAGCCCGACGGATCGCCATTTGATCCATACACTTCGACGAATTTCACTTCCTGCTTTCGGAATCCGTCCAACGTCCAGTTGGGTTTTGGATTGCCGTTCACGAATACGCAGGCTCTTCCTGCGATGCGCAGACCCTTAGTGGCGAGTTCACGAGACGAATTAAGTGCGTCGCTGATTGCGCCACCGTGCCGCAGCAATTCGTCCGCAGAAACGATGGCCGAGTTGACGCCGCGAAATTCGAGGCGTGTATCGAGATCGCGCCACGCACCAGGCATCCCACTGGCTCGTGCTTTTCCGGGATCAAGCAGGTGCGACGATTCAAACGCAGCGCCTGGAAGCAAGTCGATGGTAGCCAACCGTTCGCTGAACCCCGGCGCCGTAATGCGCAACACGTATTGGCCGGGCTTGAGATCGCTAAAGATGAATCGGCCAACAGAATCTGTGCTGGTTGAACGTCGCGACCCGGCCAGTTCGACTTTCGCATCCACAACAGCAAGCAACCCTGGCCTGCCTCCTACAATGCCGAAGATTTCCTGGGTATTCGGTGTCACCTTCACTCTCGCGAGATCCGTTGGGAGCGGTTCCAACATCATCACGACCAGTGTGTCTTGTTTCCCGAGCACGAGCGCTTGAGCGCGTGGTCGATACCCGATGCGTATGGTAGAAATGACGTAAGATCCGGATTTGATCGGCGCGAACGTCGCCGTGCCATCGCCATCAGCTCGTTCTGATTGGTTCTCGCGTTGTCCTCGCAGTTCGATGACACCCTCAGCAATGGATCGGCCGGTCACCGAGTCACGCAGTTGCGCGCGTACGGTCACGCCGTCCTGTGCCCTCGCCTCGGGCGCACTGGCGCTGATGGCTACAACCGTTCCCAGAATGGAATTGATGGCGAGCAGCGCTCTGACGAATTGTTTAAAAGATGCGTGCATCGTTTGAAATGGAATGGTGTCTCGCACAATCCGACCTTTCGAAGGTGAGTGATCGGGGAAGCCTGAACGTGTTCGTGTCGTTTCACTCTTCTGCGACGAATTCAGCGGTTCGTCCATATCTCGATCGACGCCGGACCGCACTTGCCTTGGTGCCTCATCAACGAAGGTGAAGGTGCGCGAGGCCCGCCGTCATGTACGATCACAAATGATATTCCGCTTGGATTTATGCTCTCAGTAGTCCTGCCTCGCAGGAGTTGCCCATCCAGGACCACGCAAGCGTTCTCTGTATTTATCCCTTTCGCTGACACTTCAGGAATCCGTTGCAACATGAGTCGAAGTCCACCCGAATAACGGTACAGTTCATCAGCGGTCACCACTGCCGAGCCGAACGTTCGCGTGCGAAGACTCAACTGCATTTCGCGCCATGCTACGGTCATCGTGTGCGAAAACGGCTTTCCCCGATCAATCAGGTGTGACGATTCAAGCGCCGTGGCTTCGGGTAATTTCAGCATCCCAATTCGGTCGACAAAGCCGGGCGCCGAAATGCGCAACGTGTATTCACCCGGTTGCAGATTTCGAAAATAATATTTTCCGGCGCTGTCGGTCGTTGTTTTCTGACTTGGCGAAATCTGCACGGTTGCACCGACCACAGGATTCGGCCCGGGCATTACGCCAACAACTCCGAAAATTTCCTGCGTTGCCTTTGCGCGCACTTGAAATTGCGCAAGTTCCGCCGGCAACGGCTCAAGGAGTAACACCATCGTGGTGTCCGCCACACCTATCAACATCGGCGCGACATGCGGCCTGTAACCCATGCGAACAATCGAGATGGAATACGCGCCGGCGGCGAGTGAAGTGAACACCGCCATTCCATTGGCGCCCAACGGCGCGGTTCGTTTAACGTCCCTCGATCGTAGTTCAACCGTACCACCGGCCAGTGTGTCCTGCGTGGCGGAATCACGCACGAACACGCGGAGAATGGGCAGCGACGGTTGCGACTGCGCTTGCGCTGCTAACAGCGCCATGGACGCCATCAAACCCGACATGGTCAGCACCGCAACCAACAGTTGCCGAGCTGGCCGGTACAACGGTCGAAGCATCAGAACAACACCTGTTCGCAGCGTCGCGTTCATGAGGTGTCCGGGACAAAGTTATTGCACAACCCGAAGCAGAACTGGCACAATGCTACAGCGGCGCGACGGCTTGGCAAGGACACGCGTGAAGGCGTCGCGCAAAAACTCAGAACTTTGTACTCAGCACCACACTGCCCCACCAACCGCGCACCGCGTCGCTCACATTGTTGGTGCTGGTCGTACTCAACACGCGTCCACGACGACCGATCACTCGTCCATCCGTTTGCTGCAATGTCGACGCGACGGTACCAGCAACCGCGCCAAACTCAGGCGACAACGTCAGGAATCGTCCGAGTGGCACATCGACATTAAGCGCGCCGGCAACGCTCCACGCGCTCCCCGCGAGCATCGTCTCGGACCGCTGCGTTCCCTGCAGCGCGACAACACTTGCGCTGCTGGACTCGCGAAGCAACGACACACTCGGCGACCACGTAAGTCCGAGTGCGTCGGTCAACAGTGCCGCGCTCGCGCCCATGAATGCGCCGTTCGGAATTAATCTGGTGGGTTCGTCAGCGCGCAGATTGTTGAAGGGATGCGTGTAAAACACATCGGCAATAAAGAAGTAGCGTCCCTCCGCATCAACGGGTCCAGCGACATCTGCACTAAGCCCGGCCGACCCGCCGCCGGGAAACTGATTGCGACCACCAAGTGAATCGGCAGAACTATGGCTGGCGTCCGCGGTGACACTGAAGTGACGGTCACCAAACAATGCGTTCAACGTCACCGCGCCTCGCACGGTCGTTCCTTGCCAGTACAACAACCCAGTTCCGGACGGACGCGGCTCGTGCTGTACGCTGCCGCTCAAGCCCACCACAACTTCCCGCACCGGTATCGAAAAAATCGCGCGCACACCAAATTGTGGTGGAACGCCAAGGCTCTGACTGGCCAGGTCGAGCACGGAAGTTCCAGCGGCAGCTACCGCCCGCACCGCGCCAGTATCCAGCCCGGACGGAGAACTTGCGGATCGCCCATACACGCTGATGGTATCGCCAACACGTAGCAACATGTCCAGACGAGCCGCGAGCGGTGTCCACGCATTCAGTGTCGCCGCCGGTACCTCGAGGCGCAGAGGCGTTCCGGAAACACGAAGCGCAAGCCGCGGACTGGTAAGTTTGTAGGAAAGCGGCGCGAGCTCTTCAGTCACTTGCGTGGCGCCCACGCGATACGAACGATGAGTGGCCGCCAAGCTCAGTGTCTGCGTTATTCCATGCGCACGCCCGTCATCCACATTGGCGGAGGCCGCCAGGCGTGCCGAATCGGTGGCCGTGGAGCCTTGTGCGCGAAGCGTCGACGCCGCAACAACCCACATACCGGCAAATACAAGCGCAGCCGTGCCCCAATATCTGGCCACGGCCGCGTGTGTTTGTTGCTGCTGGCTGGTCATCTTGCTGACCGTCCAACCACTGCGCTAAAAGTTCATCCGTGGGCCGGGCGCGGATTCGACTCGCGCCAAGCCTTGAGCTGGCTGGCCGCAGTCTGCCGGGTGAGCGTACCGGCTTTCACGCCTTCGTGCGTCGACTTGAGCTCCGCGTTGTACGCTACCACCCAGGCCTTCTGGGCTTCGGTCGCGTTCGCGCGCGCATGCTCACGCTGGTCCTTGGCTTTGTCGAGGGCGGCTTTCCGCTCTTCCGGCGTCATGGCCTTGAGCCGGTCGCGCATTTCGGCGCGCTGCTCTGGGGCGGCCGCCGGTCCGCGTCGCGCTGGGCCGGCCTGGGCGCTGGCCGAGCTCGCGCTGAGAGCAACAACGGCAACGGCGGCGGCGCTCAACAGCTTGAATCGCATAGGTGGTCCTCGGTGGGTAGGAGAGCATCAAATAACAGGCTACTCGAGCCTCGTGCAAGTATGACGCTCCGGTCCGGACGAAGTTAACGCGTCGAATTCCGATTCCCAGCAGCCCGACAAAAACGGCGTCCCTCGCATCAACCAATCCGTTTGCACTTATTCGCGTTCCTTTAATTCAATCTTCCACCAAGAACTGATCGTCCTCGTCATGAGGCCGCGCATCGTGGTGCCTCGTAGCGAGTATTCGAGCGGCGTGCACCGCAAAACAAAAACGGCGACCCCAATTTCTCAGGGCCGCCGTTTTCATATCACAAAACACAACACCCGCCCTACAACACGTCGTCACTCATCGTGAACGCCACCGGCTCCGGCAGCGCCGTCGGCGCAAACGGATCGTACGTCGTTTCGCCCGTGTCGATGACCGGCTCGATCATCGGCAACGCATCGGA
>JBDUBA010000504.1:0-4681 GCA_040004335.1 Gemmatimonas sp. | reverse complement strand
CTAGTACCAGTATCCAAAGATGATGTCCATCTCATCGGTACTCGACAACCCGAAATTAATCGTCTTGGACGTTACGTTATTCCATGTCACATTTGACACCAGCGACTCTCCCGCCGCCAATACAATCGGCGTCAGAAAGGTCGTGAACGCGGGATGCTCCCAATCGGTGTTGGTGTAAACCACCGTCTCCGAGCCGTTCGCCCTATGCACCAACACCTCGAACTTCTCGCCCATCGAGTGCATGTGTGACGTCAACGCCAAAATTGTGGTTCGCTTGTTCACCGCAAACACACGCCTGATTGTTGTACGTTTGTTGGCCGGCAGGATTAGATCTTCGTTCGCAAAATTGAGCGTTTGCGCCACCGTCTGCACCTGGGATTTGTCAACCGTATACAAATTCGCGTACGCCTGCGCTGCCAACGGAATAGGCGAACGATTCACATAGTGCACATTGAAATCCAACGACGTGTTGGCCGGAACCTTGAGCGCAATGCCCTCCGGAAAACGATAGTCGAAATCCTGCGTCATGGCGCCCGCAAAGAACACGTGACACGCCATGGGCAACATGTTCAGGATGTTGAACGAACCATCAACGTTCCGAATGTCCCGCGTGACATCGGGCGACGGACGCACGTTGCAGGGAAACGTCGTTTTCGCGTCGTCAAACGTGTACAACAACAAATGATGACTGCCGGGGCGCATGCGCGATTCAATACGATTGACATAAAGGTCAGTCGCGTTATTCAACCGCCGATACACAAACAGTTCCCGCTCCGTACTGGCCGTTACCGCAAAACTATCAACGCCCAACTGGATGCCACCCGTTGGTAACGGAAGCGGTGTGAAGTTGGCCGCCTGCACCCGCGTGTCGGCCAGCACCGACGTGTCAACCACATTTCCCGTTTTCGGCGCGCCCGCTTCAATCCAGCGCCGCACATACTCCAACTGCCCGGTCGTCAATCCCTTGGTGCTTCCCATTGGCATCAACTGGCCATAATCCCGGCTATGATGTCCCGGAACCCAGGCCAGTTTATGAAAGAGCAGTGAACTGTCGCTCTTGTACGGTGTGATGCGACGTATCCCATCCGCGTTCGCAATCTGCTGCGTCGCACTTTTACCAAACAATTGTTCGTACGACGAGTCTGCGGTGAGCACCAGGCCGGATTGCTTCGCATTCGGGTCGCCCGATTTGTGACACGTGGTGCACTGCGCGTTGAACACGTCCGATTGAATGCGCGCAAACGTTCCGCTGGCGGGATTAATTGGCGGAGCCGTCGATCCGCTCGAAGACGTGTCGGCACCACTGCACGCCGCCAACACTGTCACGGCACCAGTCAGTGAATATCGGAGCACACGTACAAAAAGCGTCGATCGCGTCATCGGAGGGCCGGTGAATGAAGTCGCACGTTTGCGCTCGGTATGATGATGGCCGGAACCCACCACTCGGCCCAGCCAGTCTACATTAAGATGACGCTAAGCGATGTGGAGTGCGCCAGACTCGGGCGTGCGGATTGATTAAGCGTCCCTCGTAGATGGCGGTTTGGCGGTCAGAGGCGCAGGAGGATTCTCGGCCGGCTCATACTGCGCCTCAAGCGCGCCACAAGCAATCCATTGTTGCACGATCGCTTCCGAGAGTCCCACAACGTTTCGCATTTCGGAAATCAGCTCCTCGCGCGCGAGGGCGTGTGACACGAGCCCCAACGCATCCGTCGTACGGTGGCGCGTGTGACCCTGCAACACCGTGCGCGCGTCGCCGCGATTGTACCGAATGGATATGTGATGATTAAATGGCCCTCGTGTCCGTGAAATTTCGTAACGCTCGAGATAGAACTCGTACGGCACATCGTCCAATAGCAGGCGGCAAGGAAAATAGTCGTCGTAGGGCGGCGTGTTGAACCACACCAGGTGCGATCCCTCCGCCGTTGGTTCAACCTCCACGCCAAACCGCGGATCACGGAACACATACAACTCATTCGTAATCGGAATGGGAAACATCGTCAGCATGGACGAGTCAACGAGCCAGTCCATTCCGTGCAAGGTGACCTTGACACTGCCGTGACCGGGAACACCCAGATCACGCATGCTACCCGCCACCCTTCGCGCTGGAAACCCAAACGACTGCACCAACTCGAACAGCGCATTGCTGCTGCTCCAACACGTGCCGCCGGTTCCGTGTTCCAGAAACGCCTCCAGAAAATCGGTTGCGTCACTGCCCGGAAGCGGACCGCCGTCGCCCGTGCGCAAGGCGATGAGCTTCCGCACATTGTCAAACGGGACGTGGCGGCACCACGCGCCATAGAGCGCACACAATCCGTTGAAATCGGGTACCTGGCGTGGATCAAGCCCCAGACGTTTGGACATGCGTAACCGCAATTGTTCTGAAATCGGCACGAGCAGATGGTTGGGAGCGGTGTGAAGGTGTGGTCAATCGGATAACTGTCTGAAAACTCAACTGATGTGACTGTAGTCACACCTCAAGCGGCATCCAACCGGTTGCGCCCGATGAGCACAGGGTAGATACTGTGGCGTGAAAAATTCCGGAAAGGCCGCCACGATTCTCGTTGTCGAGGACAACGAGGATAATCGCATTATCTACGGTACCATGCTGCGGGCCCACGGCTTTGTTGTGCACGAGGCCACGAGCGCCGAACCAGCCATCGCCTCCGTGAAACGGACGCCGCCCGATTTGGTGCTCATGGACATCGGTCTGCCCGCCATGGATGGCGTCGAAGCGACGCGTCTGCTCAAGAGCGATCCTGCGACCGCCAACATTCCCGTGCTTGCCCTGACCGCCCATGCCCTCCTGTCCGAACGCCAGCGGGCGATGCAGGCGGGCGTTGATGGATACCTCGTCAAACCTATTGGTGTGGCCGCCCTCATTCGCGAAGTCGAGCGCGCCCTGGGCCAAGCCATTTCGCGACCCGAACAGGATGCCCGTGCCCCTTCCGAATCCTGACCTGACTCTCGCTGCGGATCCGCCTGAGGGCGTTCGCCGAGCGGCGTCGCTCGAGCGACGTCTCCCGTTGATGATTTCCGCGCTGCTGATCGTCACGATTACCGCGTTCGGTTTTTTCTCATTCTCTGAGGTCAGGCAATCGTCACTGGACGCCGCGAACGGGCAACTCCGCACCATCATTCTGCAGACTGGCGATGTCGCGGGTCGGACGTTGACCACTCGAGCCGCGGCGCTTGCCGCCATCAGAAAAAATCCGCTGATCGTCCGGGGAGTGTCGGACAAGGCGACGCCAGCCGAACGGCAACACGCAACAGAATTTCTCAAGGGTCGACGCACCGGCGGTGATACCACCACGTTCGTCAGCGAAATGCTGATCAGCGCCAGCGGTGAGCGCGCCCTCGTGGACGGCACGACACCTTCGTCAGAAGATTTGACGAAACTTTACCAGACAATGCGGGACGCCAGTCATGGCGACAGCATGACGATAGGCATTCCGTATGCGAAAGAAAATTCCATGTGGTATTGGGCAGCCACCGCGGTCTCACCCGGTGACGAAGCCCTCGGATACGTCGCCGAGTTGAGGCGCATTCGAGCGAGTCCGCAAATCGACCAGCAGTTGAAGGGCTTCACCGGGCAGGACATCTCGATGTATTACGCCGCAGTTGGTGCCGACGTGTGGACAGGGCTCCGTGGCGTGCCGATTGCTCCAAAGTTCGACGTCGCAGCCGTTCCAGACAGCTTTCACCTCACCACGACTGCTGGCGAAAAATTGATTGGTGTCAAAAGACGGCTGAAAGGCACGCCGTGGTACATCACGTTCACGATCAACGAAGACGCGGTCACCGCACGATCCGTGGCGTTTCTTCGTCGAATGGTCGCGATCGGCACAGTCCTGTTGCTCGTAGCAATGTTGGGCGCGTGGTGGGTGAGCCGTCGCGTCACCGAACCGCTCAAGTCGCTCACGGGCGCCGCTCAGCAAATTGCGGGCGGGAACTACGGCGCTCGCGAACTGGTTCGCACCACCGACGAACTGGGGACCCTCGCGCAGGCCTTCAACGGGATGGCCGAGCGGATTGGTGAGTCGCATGCGTTGCTTGGTGCGCGTATTCACGAATCCGAGACGCTGGCGCGTGACCTGCACCAGGCCAGTCAGGCGAAAAGCGAATTTCTGGCAATGATGAGTCACGAATTGCGCACACCGCTCAGCGCAATTGCCGGCTACGCTGAGATTCTCCAGATGGGCATGCGCGGCAAGCTGAACGACGCACAACAAGCCGACCTCGCCCGCATTCAGGCGAATCAAGTGCATTTGTTGCGGATCATCAATGACATTCTCGATATCGCGCAGGTGGAGTCGGGACAGATGCAAGTCAAAACGCAACCCGTCGACGTCCGTGACGTCGTGAGTGATCTCGAACCAATTGTTTTGCCGCTGTTTGCCGAACGCAATGTGCGCTATTCGGTTCACGAAAGCGTGCTTCCGCTGGTCGTGTTGGCCGAACGTGATCGGATGACGCAAGTGCTGGTGAATCTCGTCGCCAATGCGATTCGATTTACTGAACCCGGCGGCAACATTTCTATCCATGCGTCGCGTCGCGCAACGGTGGTCGATCTTCACGTCACCGACACCGGCATCGGAATACATTCCGACAAACTGGAAGCAATTTTCCAACCGTTTGTTCAAGCGGACAGCGGCACGTCGCGCCGCGCGCAGGGTACCGGACT
>JBDUBA010000225.1:0-4688 GCA_040004335.1 Gemmatimonas sp. | reverse complement strand
CCGCGATCCTTGATGATGCCAACAATCACGTCGTACGGACTTTCATCTTCCTGCCACACGCGAATTTCATCGCCAAACACCGGCTTGAAAAGTTCGCGCACACGATCTTCTTCAAATCCCGGACAAACGTACGCGATTTTTCCATTGGCCGGAATGATCACACCAAACGTGCGCTCGCTCTGTCCCCAGCGCATGCCGGTGTAATAAAAACAACTCGTGGTGCCTTCCATGAAGATCGCATCGATCTTCTGTTCACCCATCAATGTTTGCGCTCTCGCAATTCGTGTTTTGCGTTCGTCTTCGGAAATGGGAACGACGCCCGCCGTCATCGGCTTCAATGCGCGAATGACGGCGGGAATATCGGAACTGCCTGCCGGGCTGTCTCCGGGCGTACTTCCGCTCGTACCACCACCGGCTTTCGGCGTGCAACCTAGAGCAAGAGTTCCGGCGCTTAATGCAGCGGTGCCGAGGAACCGGCGGCGATCGAGTGTCATGAGGCGGATCTCCTAGTAGCGCGGTTTCGTTTTACGCGGAGCACCCTGACAGTTCTTCGGCCATGTCGCAGGCCAGTCGCCCGGCGACTTGTCGCGCTTGATAAAGTTCGGATCTTCCGATGCGAGATACATCATCATCGCAGCCAACGTTGCGTTGTGCTTGAGATCCGAGAACACAACCTTGTCGTACGTGTCGCGATTGGTGTGCCACGTGTACGAGTTGTAATTCCAGCTCACCGCGTTGAAACCAAAACTCGGCGTCGCATAACAACCGAACACAGAACCGTCAGTGCCGCTGGCCGTGGCCGGTCCCGGCGAGTCGTTGAAGCTCCACGACACAACGTTGCTGCTCACGCTGTCGGTGAAATAACTTGGCAACTTGCCGTACCAGTCTTTCAAGTGCACACCAATGTCGCTCAAGCCAGAAGCGGAGATCGATTGCACGCGACCCGTTCCGTTGTCCTGGTTGAACAATCCCTGCAAACCTTTCAGCACTTCCGGATGGTCTTCGGCAAACGCGCGTGATCCGTTGAGTCCCTGCTCTTCGCTGGCCCAGTGTCCAACCAGAATGGTGCGTTTCGGATTCGGATACACAGACTTCAAAATGCGCATCGCTTCCATCGCCATCATCGTGCCTGTGCCGTTGTCCGTCGCGCCCGATGATCCATCCCACGAATCAAAGTGCGCCGACAGCATGACGTATTCGTCGGGCTTTTCCGTTCCCTTGATCATGCCGATCGTGTTGAACGCCGGCTGTTCACCGAGCAACGACGCGTCGAGATCGAGACGCACCGTGGGCGCCTGTTTGTTTTCCGTCAGGCGATACACGAGCGAATAATCTTCGCAGGTCAGTGTGACAGCCGGAGCAATTTTGTTGTACGTCTCAAACACTTCGACCGTGCCCCAACCGCCGGCTCCGCCAGGTCCACCGCGACCGCCGCCAGCTTGCGCTGCACCTGCGCCCGGTCCGCCACCACGCGCTGTCATTGGCCCCGGAGTTGCGCCTCCGCGACCGCCGCCGCCTGCACCACGTCCACCACCAGCCCCTGGCGGGGCCGGGAACGGATTACTGAAACCGCTCTGTTTTGGACGCGATGTGATCATGCCAACCACGCCCGCCTTCTCGAGGCGCATACCAAGCGTGCCAGTGCCGAGCCCCATGCTGTAGCCCGTACCGCGATAGAGCTTGTTGCTGTCCGGTGAAGCGGTCCAGTCGCGCTGCATCAACGCGATGGCGCTATCCATACCGGCGATGGATGCCGGAGTGCCCCAACGCAACCAGTCTTCGGACGGACGGCACGTGGGCCAGGACGGCGACATCAGGACAATCTTGCCACGCGCCCGCGGCAGCCATTTCCGGAATTCCGTACTGTCGTTGAACTTCGGCAGAATGATCGTTGCGGCGCGTACAGGAACGCCCTTCGTGCCCGGGCTCCAAGCCAGCATCATGCCTTCCAGCGAACGCACGCGCGGGGTCATCAGATCGATGTGCGAAATGCCTCGGCGCCAGCCACGCCACGTGCCGTAGTTCTCACGCTTCGCCTCGATGCCCCACTGCTTGTATTTGCCAATGACCCAATCGCTTGCCTTCAGAATTCCGGGGCTGCCAGTGAGGCGTGGGCCGATGCTGTCGAACAACGCCTGTGAGAGGGGAACGACCTGCGAGCTGTCCATCCCGAGGCGCCAGATGCGCTGGATGACGGCGTCGTTCGTCGGGAATTTTGGTGTCGGCTGGGCTGCGAGCGCCGCGCCAGTTACGGCGAGAGCGCCAGCGAGGGCGGCCGAACGGGAGAGGAAACGTGACATGACTAGTGGCTCGGGGGAGACTGTCGGTACGACGAGGTTCTTGCGAGTGCAATCTGCCTCGCGGCGGCGCAAAGTCTATTGGCTGGCGCGCGGCGCCTGACCTGATGTGAAATCATTCCGGGCAGACCCGCTGTGCACAGTACGCATAGGAATGACGGCCCGCTGTTATGTTGAGCGGGTGTTGACCAAATACTCGCTCGTTTGCCTCGCCTCGCTGATGACCACGTCGGTCGTGATTGCGGCCTGCAGTGGTGCGGACAAGACCAAAGCCGGAGCGCCCGCGACTGCTGCGACGCCCGCCCCCACTGTGTCGACTGGCCCGTCGGCAATACTCGTGTCGCCCGATTCGGCCGCGTTGGCCGTGAGGGCGCCTGATACGTTTTCGATGGTGCTGAATACCAGCAAGGGCGAGATCGAGATTGAAGTGAAACGCGCGCTTGCTCCCCGTGGCGCCGATCGATTGTACTTTCTCGCAAGCAACGGGTATTTCAACGGTTCCCGATTCTTTCGCGTGGTGTACGACTTCGTGGCGCAGTTTGGATTGTCGGGTATTCCGATGATTGATCGCGAGTGGGATGAACGCACATTGCTCGATGATCCGCCGAAAACCAGCAACACCAAAGGCACCGTGGTGTTTGCGAAGAACAAACCGAATGGACGTTCCACGCAATTGTTTATCAACCTGAAAGACAACAGCGCAGTGTTGGACAAACAAAAATTCGCGCCGGTTGGCCGTGTGGTTCGCGGCATGGATGTCGCAGCGCAGCTGTTGTCGACGTATGGCGATCTGCCCAATCAGAAAGGGTTGATCATGTCGCAGGGCAACAAGTATTTGCGGCAGCGCTATGCGGAACTGGATACCATCGCGACCGTGACCATCAAGAAATAGTCGGCGCACTTCGCCGGCGTTCGCCACCTTTACTTCGCTCATCATGTATGCCATCGCCGTTATTCGTTATCGCCGAGTGTTCGAGGAAATTGCGCCGAAGGTGGATGAACATCGCGCGTACTTGCGGGAACTCAAAGCGGCCGGATTGCTTCTGGCTTCGGGACCGGTCGATCCACGCACGGGTGGCATGTTGCTGCTGCGCGTACCGGACGAAAATTCGTCAGCAGCGTTGGATCAAATTCGGGATAACGATCCCTTCACGAAACTCAACCTCGCGCAGTACGAGTTGGTGCCGTGGATTCCGGTGATTGGGAAGGAAGATCTCGACAAGCTTGGTGTGTGAACTGAGTTCGGCGCGTGCGTGAACCGGCTCGGCCAATTAATATTCCCTCGGTTATTGCGACTGAGGGGACTGGAGCGCGTCCATTACGGGCAGTGCGGGTGTATCGGACCATCGAGCGCTGGGCAAACGCCGGTTGGGCGAAGAGCGTTGTCTTTGCATGGGGCGTGTTACAAGCGACGTGTGTGCCCGGGTTCGTTGATGTTTTTTTTCTTCCGCTTGCCATCGCGAAGCCCAAGAACGCCTACAAGCTCGCGCTGATTTCGGCGGCGGGAACCATCAGTGGCAGTGTTGGTTTGTTTTGGATCGGCAGCGCGGCATTAGCACAACTATCCGGACCACTCGCGGCGTGGCTTGGTGTTGGCGCCAACGAAATGACGCACATGCATCAACTGCTGGATCGGTATGGATGGCTCGCCATATTCGCGAGCACCATGAGTCCGTTGTCGACCAAATTGACGAGCGTTGCATCGGGCGCCTTTCACGTTCCGTTTCTGGCGTTTACCCTGGCGCTGAGTGCAGGCCGACTTGCGCGCGTGTTGATCTTTGCGTACCTGGTGCGGCACGGTGGTGCAACGGCGGTGGCGCGGTGGCTCAAGGTTCCCCAGTGACGCTCACGGACGGCCAGCACGCGGTGTTGTTGTATGATGGTCTGTGCGGCTTCTGTGATCGAACGATTCAATTCATTTTCGCACATGACACAAAACGAACGCTGCAGTTTGCAGCGCTGCAAGGTGAATTTGCCGCGCGGGCGTTGCATGAAACTCCGGCATTGCGCGACGTCGATTCGTTGGTGGTTGTGCAAACGGGTGCCAACTCGTCCGGGCAACGCGTGTTGGTGCGGAGCGACGCGGTCATTGCGATTGCCGATTATCTGGGCGGGCTGCCGCGTGCGGGAGGATGGTTGTTGCGCCTGATTCCGCGCGCGCTGCGGGACTGGGGCTACGACGCGCTGGCCAAACGCCGCTTCCGCTTGTTTGGTCGTTTGCATGCCTGCCGAATTCCGTCCAGTGAAGAGCGGGTGCGGTTTTTGGACTAAGGCTCGCGGCGTGATTTTGGTACTGGGGTCAGAGGCGACGGGCCGGGGCGGCGTGATTTTGGTAGTGGGGTCAGAGGCGACGGGCCGGGCCGGCGTGATTTTGGTAGTGGGGTCAGAGGC
>JBDUBA010000014.1:0-15935 GCA_040004335.1 Gemmatimonas sp. | reverse complement strand
CTGAGGGTATTCCGAATGGGAATGTGCCGTCACTGGAAATGCCAACAGACAATATTCCGTTTGAAAAACTTCCGTTTGGCGACAACGTCGCGCGGCTTGATCACGCGGTGAATGTGTACGCCCATCGAATTGCGGATACTCCGGCGGCGCGCACGGCCATTCGAACTATTCTCGAGAATTCGGAGGTTGACGCAAACGCGACAGTGTTGCTGAGTCCGACGAAGGCGGCGTATGAAACATTGTTCAGGGAATCGGGACTTGGTGCCGGTGATATTGGTGCAGCCCCTGGTGCGGATCAGGATGGTTGGGATCCTCAAGCCATTCTCGACGAGGACAAGCAGCAGGCGCACGCGACGGAGCAACAGCCGGAAGCCACGCACTCCGGACTCTTTGTCAGCTTGTTTTCGCGTGCCCGAAACGCCGTGCTTTCGCCGCTCCGACAAGCGTCGTTCTGGGCCATGAAGCGTCGCGCGCGGATCGTCGGCGAAACAGGCGGGCATGAATTGTTGCGTATTTTGCAAACCGCGGCACCGGCTACGCGATTTCATTTGATGGGGCACAGTTTCGGTTGTATCGTGATGTCAGCGGCCGTTATGGGGACATCGGACGGTCAGGCCTTGCCACGTCCCGTCAATTCGTTGTTGCTGGTGCAGGGTGCGTTATCGATTTGGGCGTTTGCACCCGACATTCCGTATCGTGAAGGTACGCCGGGCTATTTCTATCCGCTGATCAAGAATTACCTGGTGAATGGGCCCATTGTGACCACACGATCGGAAAAGGATGGCGCCGTTGGAATTTTTTATCCCAAGGGCGCACGGCTCAAACGACAGTTGGTGTTGGTGGCAACGCCGTATCCGAAGTACGGAGGTGTTGGTACGTTTGGTATTCAAGGTGCGCCGAACACCGATAGTGTTGCCATCAAACATGTTGACCGGCCGTACGCGTTTCAGGCCGGGCGCATTTACAACATCGAGGCGAGCCGAGTGATTTGCGAGGGGAAATTTCCGGTGGGTGCGCACAGCGACATTGCGAAGGCGGAGGTTGCGCACATTTTCTGGCAAGCGGTGTTGTCGGGGGTATGATGCTGCGAGCGCAAACGCGAGTTGGAGTGCAACGTGCAGCCTGAGCAAACAGAAGACGCGCGGCCGGGTGCGAGGGATTTTGCTCTGGTGTTGGCGGTGGTCGAGGCACCCAGCGATCGGGTTGACCCTATTCATCTTCGCGCAAATGCGTTCGTGAATTGGCTTACCGCCTCGCATGGCGGCGGCGTACCGCACGAACATTTGCATGCGTTGATTACGCCGCAAACGGACGTTCGCCCAATATCGCTGCATGCATTGTTGAACGAACTCGTTCCTGACCTCAACGGGCGCAATCAGGACTCTCCACCCGTTGGTCGTCGGTGCTATTTGTATTTGAGCGGTCCAGCGGTCGATCTCAAGGACGACGTGCGGTTAGCGATGCGCACCGCGGGGACATCCCGATGGCTGGTTCTGGACGCATCGTTTCAGAAGTACACGGCGTATTTGCGCAGCTCTGGACTGTTTGAAGAAGTGGTCGCGATCGCCGATGTGGTGATGCCATCGATCAACGTGCAGAGCGATCAGGTGCCGCTGTTTCCGTTTGGGCGACCTGCGGCGTCAGCATCGCAGTGTCCGACGTTTTCGGCCCTCCGGACTACGCGCATTTCTCCAGAGTGGGTTACCGATTCGGCGACGTTTGCCACGGATGACCTTGGATTTACCGGAGCAGTGGTTGACGCGTTAAACGGTGCGGCGAAAGACCACAACGGCGTCGTTTCCGCAGCTTCACTCATGGAATACGCCAATGCGCGGCTCGCCGAAGAGACGTCAAACGGATTGTTGCCAGTGTACGACGTTACATCGGATATGCCGCCACTCGTAGTTCCGCATCCGTGGCCGGGTGCGGAGAAAGACGCGGCCCGTGAGCGAATGATCAGCGAGGTTGAGCAACAGTTCAGTGAACCACCGTTAGGGTTCTTCGATCTTCGGCAGATATACTTGACCTGCGTGCCACCGGGCGCATCTGTCATCAGTGAAGACACGCTCACTGACATGATCAGAAAGCTCGGTGAAATGGAGCCGAGAACCACCGAGGGCATTCCGTTGTTGATTGAGTTTGTCCTTCGCATTGCACACAAGCGCGGGAGCGAAGATCTCGCCAAATGGGTAGAGGCGTGGAGTCGGCGCGAAGGATATGTACAGCAGTGGGTCTATTTGAATCAGCAGCTGCAGGAGGCCAGCGCAAGAAATTCCGTTCGCTCGCAAGTCGCCACGCTCACTATTACGCTGTCGCCAACCCCAATAACTCTGGGCGGCACGTCGCAAGGGTCGGCAGTGGCGAAAGACTCACACCTCAATGTGCTGCGGAATCAACCAATCGAATGGTTCAGTACAAATGATTCGGTCGCTACCGTCAATTCGAACGGCTTGGTGACCGCCGTTGCGCCAGGCACCACTGAAATACGCGCAAGTAGCGGAACACAGTTCGGTTTCAAGACTCTCAGGGTAAATGACGCTGGCACCGATGTCCCGTTGATCAAGATTCCGCACAACCCGTCAATCATTCGCCAGTACTGGATGTTGTCGCCCGACGATTCCGCGAACATTCTCAAAATTAATTTGTCAAAAATTGCCAAACGCGCAACAGTCGGTGCACGGTTGAACGCCGGCGATTTTGTGTTCCTTCGCGGCACCAGCACCACTCACATTGTCGGCGCTTCTCAAGTTGTGGACGCGTATCGGCCAGTTGCGAATGCGTCCGTTCCAACTGCCGGTCCGCTGCAATACGATTTTGCGTTGCCGCTGCGATTCGAAACACCAATTGAAATACCAACCGAGTGGTTCGGGACGCAACAAGTCGCTGAGTTGGATGACAAGCAGAACGTAACCATGGCGGCCGACGGTGCACGCGCAGTGGCTGCGTCCTGCGCAGCGGGCAATCCGAGTCAGGCCGCACGACTTGCCGAATGGTTTGACACCAGTGTGTCAGGCCTGATGGCGGATTTCTGTTTCACATTGATCTTGCGCGGCTCACACGCTGATCGCGAACGCCTGTTCCCGTTAATATTTCCGCTGCTCGAAGAACAGGCGCTGGCTGATGCTGTGCGACTCGCGCTCAGCCTCGAAGACTCGGCCAAGCGTGAGGCGGTACTTCGCTCGCTCGTTTCGAGTTTGCTTCGCTCCGCGCGAGCATACGAAGGACTCTGGAGTGCATTACGGGCCGACAAGAGCGCCAGTGTGCGCGCTCTGGTGAACGGTGCCGGAAAGTCGGGCGACGCCCTGCCCTCCGAATTGTCGTTCGGCGCGTCGCTCGTATTCGCAACTGCAAGCAGACCAATCACAGACTGGTTAAAAGAGGCGTCAGAAGTATTGAATGGTTGGTGCATACGGCGTTTCTGCAGTTATGCGACCGGCACGGACACCGAGACCCTTGTCCGTTGTATGAACCAAAGCGCGTGTATTGTGCTCGTTTGGTCGAAGGAGGTGAGCCAATCATCAATGTGGCCGCAGTTGTTGGACGAAGCACTGCGCATCGAGCGACAACGCGCGAACGAAGCGACTGCGCTTTCATACAACGCGCCTCAAGGAGAAGCTGCGAAAACAATCGTTACGCTAATTCTCGATTCCGCCGCTGACCTCCCCGCATCACTCGCGTCACGGCGTTGCATCGACGCCACCAACGTGCCGGATGCGCCAGGTGAACCGACCGACCGCGTTGTCGGCCAACTGGTCAGCGCCATCCTCGAAAGCGTCGAACTTCTCGACGAAGCGCAGCGTTCGTCGCAGCCTGCAGACTCGCAGCGCGCTCAAGCGCCGTCCGACGGCTCGTCGCTCGCAATTGCGCCCCTCGACGCCGTCGCGCGCATCACCCTCGAATCGGGCGACCTGCTCAGTACCACCGTTGACGTCATCGTCAACGCCGTTGGCAGCGACGCAATCTTCAGCGGTGAAATCGGCTTGCAACTCACGTCGCGACTGGGCGATCAATTGCTGACGGATCTCAAGGATCACAAAGCAATGGCAACTGGTGAAACCATTGTTTCGGAAACCTACGGTAAAATTCCGGCAAAAAATGTCATCCATGTATGTATGGAAACGGCGCCCAACGAACACACCACGGAGAGTGTCGTAACCGCTGTCATGAGTGCACTCCGAGTCGCCGAAAAACAACTGCACCTGACGAGCATTGCGTTTCCCGCCGTTGGGAGCGGATCCGCCAGCCTTCACCCAGCGGATGTTGCGCCCGTCATTTTACCGGCCATCGTCAACTATCTGAGCGCAGGCAGCCAGCTCACCTCCGTCAAGTTCGTCTTCAACAATGCTGAGACACGTTCAGTGTACGAGAGCGCGTTTGCGGCGCTGCGCGCGTCCCTGCTCGACCCACCAACAGCCGAAGCAACGCCTGCTCCAACGGTTGCCGCCATTCAGTGGTACATCTCAACGAAACCGCCAGTCGCCGGCACAGTGCTGGTTGGCAGCAACACCGTAATCGAACTGCAATTCTCGAGAACCGCGTCGGCCAATTCCGTTCCGTTGCTCGTCCCGGCTTCCGCATTTGAACTGACGGTGTACGTAGACGCAACATCAGCGTTCTATCTGGGCGACAACACACCGCGCGCAATTACCGTCGATCGAGGCAACATCAAACTGTCAACGCTGCGTCTGGAATTGACAGCACTCAGCAGCGGCTCACACCAGGCGCGAATTGCGATCAACGCTCGTGGTGGACAAAGCGCCGGCAGTGAAGCGATTGTTACGTGCACGATCGACGTGGAACCACCCGAAGTCCTCGCCAACATTCCGGAATTGGTGGACGGGCGCACCATTCCCGCACCGGAACCGGACGTATTGTTGTACGTTGCCACCGAAGAAACAGCGGCCGGCGAACAGCTGCGGTTGCATCTCACGTGCGCATCGCTGCGGATACTGCGCTACAAATTCGATGAACTACTTCCGCTCACGCGCGCTGACGTTGTTGCCATTCGACGAGGCGCGTCTGAGGTTGCGGACGGCGTCGAGTCGTCATCACCAGCCGATGCGCGCGCGGCACTACACGCATTTGGCGCCATGCTGTACGATTTGCTTGTCCCCGCGGGCCATAAGCTGCGCTCCATGATGTACAACCTCCTCAACGTGCGCGGTCGGACCGGGTATCCACCAACCTGGTTGGTCATTTCAGACGAGACGGCTTCACTGCCGTGGGAAATGTTGTGCGTGCATGGCCTCAATGAAAACGGAAAGCCCTGGTACGACGAGTTCCTGGCCGCACGCGCGTCACTTGCACACTGGATTGGACGCCGCGGTTTTGACATGACGAACGAGGCACCTGTCGGACCACTTGGTGTCGTCCACTACGGGCAGGAAATTGAGTCGCTTCCGCGCTGGCATGACGCGTTGGGTGCGGATCTCGCCAGTGAGACAAATCGCTCGCTGGGGCTCGATGTACTTAAGCGTGGTTCACCATTTTTTGGTGTGCATCTCCTCCGCTTCAGCAAACCGGACGAAGATGGAGGCATTGCCGTTGCAACCGAAGTAGCGGCGCCTGTGAACACCTCCTCCAGTGCGTTGGTTGGCGAACGTCGACTTGACTTCACTTCGCGGCGGCCCATCGTCACCATGAGTTTTGTTGATGCCGCGCTCGATCGAGGTGCTCAAACCGCCAATCGGTATTCGAATATCGAACAAGCGTGGATCGTGCCGTTCCTCCTCGCACGCGTGAGCGCCGTGGTTGGCCCCCGATGGACCACGTCCCCGGCCTCCGATCGGCTGTTCTTTCGCGCCTTCTACGATGCTGTGCGATCCGATCGCCCGTTGGGCCACGCAGTGTGGGAAGCACGTCAACAGTTGCGCCTCGCACGCCCCGATCGCGCCGATTGGTTGGCCTACACATATTTCGGCCACCCCGAATGCGAACCGTATCCTGTTGAAACCGCCGAAGGTTTCACGCTGTTCGAACCAATCGGCAACGTGCCAAACGAGCAGTTTGTTGCGGGCGAGACGTACGACTTTCGCGCAAGCTTTCGGGGTGAACTTCCGTCCTGGTATACGGGGCGTCGTCGCGCGCGCACGTCAAGGATACGCGGCGAAGGCGTCAGCGTACTCGTCGCGCCGCTCAGCGGTGATCAACCGCAGAAGTTTGATCTGCTCCCCGCCAGTGATGCGACGGAAGATGATGATTTTTATCGGATCGTAAAGTTGACCATACCGGACGATCTCGAACCATTCAAGGTGTTTGTCCAATTCACTCGCGGCCAGGACGTGTTGCGTCAAACCGTGATCACACTTGATGTGACGCATGACGACCCACGAGTGGCCGCTGGAATGAACACGACCAACACGGTGGTGGACGGATGACGAGTTCATTTGTGGATGTTGGTATTGTCGAGAGTGTATCGGACCGCCCCCGGTCACAAACGGTCGTCTTATTGTCCTCGACGATGAGCATGTTCGGCAGCGCGGTCGTGACCAGTGAACTGTTTGACGCCATCGATCAGGCCCGGAGCGAGAGCGGCGCTTTATACGCACCGTTGTCCCGCATCAGCCAGCAAGTTGCGCTGCAGGAAAAAATGGCAGAAGCCGCCAACCCTGATGCAACCGTCGCGCAGATGCTGCCAGCGCTCACCATGAGCAAAGCAATCAGCCAATCGTTGTTGAACGATTTGCGAACGGGCGGCGCTTCTCTCCGCGACTACGCCACGCAGGAGTGCCGAGATAAGTTCCGTTTTCTTGGTGTAAACCCGGGGCGCAATGACGAACCGGCCCTCACGTTTCAGGAAAGCGCCAACGCCCCTCACATTCTATGGGATCTGTGGTACGATGCCGGCGACACGCTGGGCGAAGTCAAATGGGAATCGTTTTGGGGATTTCGCTTGCCCATTTCGCATTGGGTAATGCTGACCCGCGATCGCCGCCCACGCATACGCGAAGGATTGTTTGGAGGCCTGCACGAAGCGCTGCCGTTTGCGGCTCGCGAATTCGACGAAGTGGCCGAACGCATTCAGTGCTCGCCGCGCAAATCCACGGCTGACTTCTTTCACCAATATGTCAAGGAAGCGTTGGTCGCATCCGCCATGAGCGAAGCCGATGCCGACGCGTGGTTGCTGAGCCACAAGGACGAATGGCTGGCGGAATTTCTGCTGGACGGTCCGGGAAAACCAGCCGATGCCGAACAGTGGAAGAAAGAACGACTTATACAGATGTTGCGCGCGCTGGAAACCAACTACGATCTCCTGCATTTCGCGTGTCATTCGACGTGCAACCCAGTGCTGGCGTCACAGTCGAAGATGACGATGAAAGTTGGTGGTCAGGAGCTCGCGTTTCTTCTCTCCACGATGAAGTCAAATCTCAAATCACCCGTCAAGGCCGCGAACGACCCGGGGCCAATCATCTTCCTCAACGCCTGTCGAACCGCCGATAACGATCAGCCGTACGAGCCATCACCGTTTGCAACGTCGTTGATCATGGATCGCGGCGCATTGGCGGTCGTCAGCCCAATTTGCCCGGTACCGGATTTCTTCGCGCGTGCATTTGCGCTCAAGTACTACGACTTTCTGCTCGGACGCGACGCGGCAACATTTGGCGGAGCGCCGGTTAAGGGATCATTGTCCGGTGCGCTGCTCGCAACGCGACGCTACTTCATGGAACAACATCAGAACCCGCTTGGCCTGGCCTACGTGTTGTATGCGTCACCGGGCGCACGACTTGCACCAACGGTGCAGGAATTGTCGGCATGAGCAGCGCGGCGGAACTCGCGCAACTGTTGGTTGACGCTTCGCAAACTCGTGCCGTGATCGACACACTGAAACACCAACTGGACGAACTCCGCAACATTGAAGAAGCGCGTATCGCCTACGACGCACGTCTCGCCAACGAGTCCAGTGACATCAAGCGTCTGAAAGCGGAACGTGACCGGCTGATGGCCGAGCGCACACGGAAGAAAATGGATGCGTTGCGCACTCAAATCAGCACGCCACCGGTCCCGTTTCAACGCGATCCAATCGCCGCCAGTGCCACATCAGCTCCGGCCACCAATGCCGCGCCGCGCCAGCAAACCGGCGATCGCCGCAAGCTCAAGAAACTCATCAGCCGCTGGCAAGTCACCTGGTCGCTCAATCAATTGCTCATTGCCCAGGTCAACAGCATTGCGGACGATGCCAATCGCCCGATCGGCGAAGCGTTGGCGCTGTTTGACGCGACTGTGTTTCAAACCGCATTTCCCGGCGAAAGTCCTGACGACCACACAACGCGTGTCCGCGAGTGGAATGCAGCGCTCAATTTGTACGTCGAACACTTACGATCCGACATCCGCACGGTGCAAACGCGTTTTCGCGCCGTGCTCGCCATCTGGGAACGTTGGCGCGCAGCAAAAGCGAATGACACGGGCACGCGCGAATGGGAACTGTTCATTGCACGCTCGCAGCAGCAGAAACGCGCTGAAATTGAAGCGCTCGTCAAAGACATCGCGACGTTGCAAGCGGCGGCAATCACGTGACCGACCCACGCGTGAACGAAGAGCCGGACGGTGGCATCGATCTCTATGCAACTACGGTTGACATCGCTGAGGAACGCGATTTTGGCGAACCTGAGTCGGCGTTTCCCGGTTGGACAACGTTCGTTTCGCATCGCGCCGTTCGCGCAATTGCGGTGGCGAAAGAATCTCGCACTGCCTGGATTGCAACGTGGGGAGGCGTGCTCGCCTGGAATCGCGGCGCGCAGAAAGTCTACCGTCGCTACAGCAGCGAACACGGGCTGGCGGGAATACCTTCGTGTATCACCGTCAACGCAAACGAACAACCGTGGGTGGGACACGCTGAAGGAGGCCTGTCGTATTTCGAAAACGATCGGTGGTGGCCGTATGAACATCTGCGTTCGGTTCGAGTAAATGCCATTGCAGCGGCGACCGGCGGCGCAGTGTGGGTGGCAACACCAGACGCAATATTTCTGGTCGAAAGCGGCGCACCACCAGTTGAAGTTGTGCGCGGAGTTGCGGAGTGTTGCGACGCCACCGTACTGCTCTCTGACGGTGACGGCGTGTTGATTGGTTCGCCGTCAGGACTCTTCCGCGCGTCTCCACAGCGGCCCGCAGCACGCGTACGGGCGGACATCATCGGAGAATGCACCGCGCTCGCACACAACACCGATGGATCGGTCGCGGCCGGAACTCCAAACGGAATTGTATTTGCCGACGGAACGATCATCACGGCCGAACGCGGTGACAGCGCTATCACGTCGCTCGCACCAACACGGCGAGGATTGTGGGTGATGACGCGCAGCCATCTCGCGCGCGTGATCGATGGCCAGTGGCAGTCGCTGCCCGATCGGCCACAGGGAGTGGAGGCGCCACGTGCGATTGTTCCCGCTGATTCAAACGACGACTATCTGTGGATTGGCACCGACAACCTGATAGTGGGCGCGCGCGCGGTCGGCGACACACCATATGATGCAGGAGTGCTTCAGTCGCATCCGGAAGATGAATTGAACAACATTGGGCGGTGTGCAGTTTCCGACAAAGCGGGGACCACGTGGATTGGCACCGCCGGTGGATTGTGGGTGGGTCCGCCCGACAGCGCGTGGCGCTTTGACGATACGCCTGGAGATGTGCGATGTGCGATTGCAACAACAGGAGGCAGCGATCCCGGAGTGTGGATGCTCGCGTGGCCCGCAAAACTCCTGCACATCCGAGGCGGTGACGCGGACTGGTTTCCACGCACACTACCGCCAGGAATGCCGAGCGCACTCACAAGTGCCACGGATGGCCGGCCGTGCGTTCTGATCAGCAGTACCATTTGGCGCATTCGTGACGCGGATGAAGTGCGCGTTGCCGAAAACGTGCCTATCGGCGCGCGTTTCATTGCGCAAGCAGTCGACGACAATTGGTTCGCGGGCACAGATCGCGGAATCTTTCGGCACACAGCGCAGGGATGGCTGCTCGAACCCAAACCGGGCATCAGCAACATCGCCGCATTCAGGACGGTGGGAACCACGCTGTGGGCCGGCGTTGAAGGTGCGATGTGGGCGTATGACGGTAACGGCTGGAAGCGACATGCCGTCGAATTTGGCGATGCGCCCGGGCCGGAGTCGGTCACAATAATTGCGCCATCGGCGCGTGACGACGAACTGTGGATTGCGTCGGGCGGTCGCGTTGCGCGTTATTCCGTGAGCACTGGAACCGTGCAATCGGTGTTTGACCGATTCAACTCCGGCATTTGCGGTCGCACCATCACAAGTATCGTCGAGAGCAGAGGGTTCTTGTGGATTGTTTCGCAAAACGGCATCGCTCGCTACACTCTCAAACAGTAGTTGCACTTCTGACTTTCGGAATCTCATGACCGACAATCTCCAAGATGAACTCAAGGGCCAACTCATAATCGGCATTGACCTCGGCACAACAAAATCGGGCGTCGCCGTCTATAGTGAAGCCGAGGGAAAGCCGGTGATGTTGCGCGACGAAAATGGCGACGACACCATTCCATCAATTGTCGCGTGGGATACTGCTACAAACGATTGGCTGGTCGGCAAACCCGCCAAGGCGGTACTCGAGACACGTCCGTGGGATGTTGCGTATTCCGTGAAACGATTCATTGGCCGGGCGTTTTCCGACAGCGCCGTAGCAACTGGTCGAAACTCGGTCACCTACGCGATCACCGGTGGTGGTGGGACGGATCTGTTGCGGGACGTGCAGGTGCGCTTTGGCGAAGGCAACGCGGTGCATCATACGCTGAGCGTCCCGGAAATATCGGCGAAGGTGTTGGCGCGACTCCGGCAAACTGCAGCACGCGCGCTCAACTTGCCGCTGGAAGCCGTGACGTACGCCGTTATCACCATTCCCGCGTACTTCGACATGCGGCAGCGGATGGCAACGCGATTGGCGGGCCAACTGGCCGGCTTGGACGTCCGCGCAATTTTGCATGAACCAACCGCCGCGGCTTTGGCGCACGGTGATGAGTTGCTGGCCGCGGACGAGCGCACCATCCTGGTGTACGATTTGGGCGGCGGTACATTTGACATCACACTGCTGGATGTCAAGCGCGATGAACAAGGCTACCAATTCTTCACTCGACTCATTGATGGAAATACACAATTGGGCGGCGATGACATCGACGCTGACATCGCGCGGCTGATCACGCAACGCGTCGAACAATTTTCTGGTGACCAGGTTCAACAGGATGATGTACGCACGCGATCGCGATTGCGCCTGGCGGCCGAACGAGCCAAGCAGGCCCTGACGACAGAAGAATCGTGCACGTTCACCCTGAAGGATGTCGACCTTGGTTCACGCGCGCCATTTGATGTCGCCGTTACGATCACGCGTGCCGAGATGGACGCGTGTGCCCAGCGCACCATCAAGCGCGCGCATGACATTACGGAGCGCGCAGTCCGGCAAATTGATGGCATCGAATGGAGTGAGATTCACGACGTCGTGCTGGTTGGTGGACAAACACAAATGCCGGCCATTCAGCGCGACGTCGCCGAGTTGACTGGAAAAAAACCTCACGTCAGCGATCGGCCGCAAACCGCCATCGCACTTGGCGCGGCAAAGTTTGCGCACATGTTGAGCCTCGGCAGCGCGCGATTCGAACAACATGCACTCACGAGCGCCATTGCGTTGGCATTGGGAATTCGGCTGCATGACAACAAGTTTTTCAAGTTGGTAAACGCGAACGTGAACGTGCCTCACCAGAGTCAGGAGACCGAAATCAAGACCATCAAGGACGATCAAACCGAAATCGTCGTTGAGATTCTGCAAGGCAGACAGGATGCCACGCAAGCCGACGAATGTGTGTCGCTGGGCAGCATTCGGATGGAGGTGCCACCGGCGCCGGCTGGTCAAAACCGATACACCGTGCGATTTAATGTCGCCGCCGACGGCACAATGACCGTGCTCGTTACCGATCCGCGCCGCAACCGGTCCGAAGACCTTACCGTGGGCGACACCAGCCTGGTCGTGTTCCGGGAGCCGCGCAAAACATGAACATTCTGGAACGCGACACACTTGGCGCGTTTACGAGACACACACATGTTGCCATCGATGGTGCATCAAGTGGTTCGCTGCACGGGCTCACGTTTGGACTCAAGGACATTTACAACGTAGCCGGTTTCAAGACCGGTTTCGGCAGCCCCGATTGGTTCAATACACACGAACCTGCTCACCACACGGCGTCTGTGGCGCAAAAGCTCCTCGATGCCGGCGCAACGTTGGTTGGAAAAACACACACCGAAGAAATGGCGTTCAGCTTGACTGGCGAAAATGCACACTACGGCACGCCAACAAACGTGGCGGCACCGGGTCGTGTGCCTGGCGGATCGTCAAGCGGATCGGCCGCCGCCGTTGCGGCGAAACTGGTTGATTTCGCGATTGGCAGTGACACCGGCGGATCGGTACGCGGCCCAGCGAGTTTTTGCGGCATTTACGGAATTCGTCCAACACACGGCCGCATTGCGTTGGACGGTGTGCTTCCACTCGCACCCAGCTACGACACCTGCGGGTGGTTCGCGGCAAGTGCGGCGGTTCTCGCACGTGTTGGCGACGTACTGTTTGAAAACAACACACCAAGCGCGGTCGCCAACATGCGCGGCCCACTACTCATCGCGCAGGATGCATTTGCGTACGCCATGCCGGGCGTTGCCGACGCACTCGAACCGGCCATTCAGCGTGTGAGCGCGCTACTGGGCGATTGTCAGGCGGTCACGGTTAGTCACGAGGGACTCAGTGCCTGGTACGATGTGTTTCGCGTGTTGCAATACGACGATATCTGGAAGACGCACGGTGAATGGGTGACGCGTGTCAAACCAGATTTTGGTCCACAAATGAAATTGCGTTTTAACGCCGTCTCCTCAAATGACGCAACGCAGGTTGCCCCAATGAACCGCGCGCGCGTCGACATCAGCAGACGGCTGAATACCTTGCTTGCCAACAACGCCGTCCTCTTGCTTCCCAGTATTTCCGACGTCGCGCCAAAACTCGCGGCCACGCCGCAGGACACCGTGACGTTTCGCGAGCGCGCCCTGGGATTGCTGTGCATCGCAGGACTTGGAGGTTTACCACAACTCAGCTTGCCATTTGCGTCCATTGACGGACTGCCTATTGGCCTGTCGATGATCGCCGCGCGCGGCAACGATGAAATGTTACTCGATATCGCGTTGGAATTGGAAACGCGCGTCATCTAATTCTTCGTTAGCGCGCGGATGCTTACGGCTTAACGCGCGCTCCGGTCAGTGCCTCGCCATCGCTCCGCGGCGTTCCGTCCAACAATACTGTGCGGCGAATACCAACCAGCGCATCACCGCGCATCGCGACGTCAAGCGCCGTGGTGGTCGGCGGCATGCCGTGTACGTATGTCTTGAGAAAGACCACGACGTCATCGAGAACGCTCGCAATTATCCCGGCGTTTTCGTCGACCACCGGCAGGAAACGCAGAAACACTGAATCGCGCCGTTGCACGCCCTGTACGTTGCGCGGAGGCGGCGCCGTATCGCCCTTCGCAACAACGGTCTGCCATTCGCCAAATACCGAATCACCTGATTGACGCAGTGTGAGGCGCCCCTGTACCACTTCGATGGGTGCCGGAGTGGTTGCATGCAATGAGTGCGGTTGGTGCTCGTATCGCATCATCCACGTTCCCGCCACCGGACTCTGCGCATGAATGCGTCCCGCGCAGATCACATGCGCACACACGGCCAGGGCGAAGGCGCGAACAACAGTTGTCTTGAGTTGGCGTAACATCGGTAAGCCGGAGAATGGTGAGTCAAGCGCTTCCTTATGGTAGCGCGCACTTCGTGGCCCAATGTCAGAGTCCGATAAAGTGTCCACCCAAGTTGCCCGCCGCAGAACGATTGTGCGCCTCGTCACCTGATCGGCTGCAGCTATCACGATGTGTGCACCAGGTCACAGCGCCGGAACCAATGCAGCCCTAACTCTGCCCCACCTTGCTGGTGTCCTTTCACATGGAGTACGCCGTGCGCCGCCTTGCCCGTTTGTTGCTGATCGTACCCTGCACTCTGGGCGCGATAGCAGAACCAACACACGCACAACCGGCGCCGACTGCTGGAAGCGCTGCACCCGCCACCAACGCGGAACCCACCATGCGCGCCGCAATGCGCCGACTCGCCGACAAACGCGGTCTGTGGGCCTCCATTGGTGTTGGTCGCGGCGCGGCCTCGCTCAATTGCGACGCCTGTGCCACATCAACCACACGCGCGTATTCCATCGAAGGCACGTTGGGCATTCGCCTTTCGCCGCGATTCCTGCTGGGCGCCGAGCAGTTTGGTTGGTTGGATGTTATCGGTGGTGAGGCGGATCGGATTGCGAAAGGCACCTACCTCGTCGCGCGCGGTTATCGCAACACAAAATCAAAACTGTTTCTGCAAACGGGCGCCGGCATTGCGAGCTTCGAAGTGAATGATGGCGAGGTGAAATTTCGCACGCGTTCGCCGTCGCTCTCGGTAACGGGCGGTTATGATTGGCGCGTTGATGGTATCACGATCACGCCGGCATTTACGGCCGTTGGATCGACGGGCGGTCATCTGAAGAGCGACAAAACCGGAAATTCCATTGCCGACGACGCTCGACTTGGTCTGCTGCGCGCGACCGTCTCGCTTTCCTGGTTCCGCTAATGCGCACGCACTGGTACTCGGTCCCTGCGTTGCTGTCACTCGCTGGTATCTTTGCGTGTGCTGACAGCCCGATCACCGCGTCCAATCCGGGGACGCTCGCTACCGCAGTTCCAGCCAAGGCGTTTGGGATATGGACACCTGGACGCACCGACACTTGCTCACCGGAGATACACAATCAATATGCGACCGTTGGCCCTGATGGAAAGAAATACCCCACGTGGCACCCGCCTGTCGACCCGGTTAGCGGCTGTACGTTCGGACATGAACATGGTCGCGATCCGCATGGGTCCGTCCTCTATCCCACCGTTGGAGATTTACCGTTCGGATACGCCAACGAACAACTCGATGCAGCGAACCTCGGCATGCAGCGACATGAAGATCACGTTGGACACAAGATTGAATGGGAGAATGACATTCGTATTCAGGTGGCTGGCGGCACGGGCACGGCCATTGAGGTGCGCTGTGACGTGTTGGTGAAGCTGCATCAGGGAACACATTCAAAGGACGCCTTCACGAACAACCTGCACGAATTGATCTATCACATCAAATGCAGCGACAAGACCGAGCTGCATGTGACGTTGATGAGTGCCATTGGGCGCCCTGGTGAATTTGTCAGTTCCTGCGGTGGAACCATTCAAGCGGGAACTGCCTCGCCGGCTAATGCACCAGCAGGTGGCGGGCATCGCCGAATTCCCGATGCCGCGTGTTTGCTGTCGCGAATCCTGGTACCGCAGGGCCAACAATCAGACTTCGGGAATCTGCACGAAAGTTGGGAAACGTCGAATGAAATTCGCACGGTCGAAGGGCATCGTCTCGCATTCTTCGATCCATACTTCCAGGTGTTCCGCCCAAGTCGGTATTACGACTCGGCCGCCACGGGTATTGTTGGACGGCCGGTCGCGTTGTGTGCACTCACCATCAATGATCGGCGAGCGCGCGGGAGCGAGTGCAATGGTATGACGACAACCGTGGCCGGTGCATTGGTCAGCATCGACTACGACGATCCGCTGTCGGTGTTTAATGGCGTGGAGCGTCAGATTGACGTCAACAACAACATCCTCGACAACCGGGACGGTCCAACCGTATGGTATTCCGATCCCTTTGGCCGGAATGCACGAACCACGCCGTTTGCGGGCAGTATTCGGCAGTACATCTCCAACGTGAACAACGACTACGGTGTGGGCGTGAACGGACCGGTCATAGGTGGCAACAGAAACTACGGTGGCGCGGGTATGCACGCTCCCAACTAGTGTAGTGTCGCAGAAGTCTCATGGCAGTCAGCGGCGCCTTTTGCCGCAG
>JBDUBA010000105.1:0-16002 GCA_040004335.1 Gemmatimonas sp. | reverse complement strand
CGTCAAGTCCTTTCAAAGTCCATAGCGTCCAAAGGCAGTGAGTCAGTTAACTCCCCGCAAAATTCATTCGAGCGTGGCAAGCTCGAACAGAACCGTCCGAAAAGTCCCCCACAGTTGACCACGCCCGCCGCGCCTCACTAACTTGCAGTCGCTCCGGGTCCCGGAGGGCATCGGCCCGCCAACTCCGCCAGGACCCCGAAGGTAGCAACGGTACGTGGTGTCTGACGTCGCTTCGCCAGACCCGGAGCACTCTTCGCGGGGGATCATCGCCAAACGGCGTGGTCCCCCGCGATTTTTTTTCGGCCACGACTGATCAATGCACCCGGCACGTTGATCCCCCGATCCATGCACCCGGCGCCTTGGTCCCCTTGATCCACCTTGACCCACCTTGATCCGATTTTCCCCGCCCCCCAACCGTCCGTTGTCGTCGTTCACGAGGCGTTGCTCCGCGCGCTAAATTCAAAAAATGTCGCAAGCCCTGGCCCGCAAATACCGTCCGCGCAACTTTGCCTCTGTCGCTGTGCAAACGCATGTCGCCAATACACTGAAAGGCGCCATTGCCCGCGATCGCGTCCATCACGGATACCTGTTTTGCGGCCCGCGCGGCACCGGTAAGACCACGCTCGCCCGCGTGCTGGCCATGGCGCTCAACTGCGAACGTCGCGGCGATCCAGTACTCAACGGCGAACCGTGCGGCGTCTGTGACTCCTGTCAGCGCATCTGGGCGGGATCGATGTCCATGGACGTCGTCGAAATCGATGCTGCGTCCAACCGCGGTGTCGACGACGCGCGTGAGTTGCGCGAGAGTGCGCGGTATGCGCCATCGGCCGAGGGGCGGTACAAGGTCTACATCGTGGACGAAGCACACATGCTCACGCGCGAAGCGTGGAATGCGCTCCTCAAAATTCTCGAGGAGCCACCACCACGTGTCGTGTTTGTGTTTGCCACAACTGAACCGCAAAAAATCGCACAAGCTGCAGCGCCGGTATTGTCGCGATTACATCGCTTCGATCTCAAACGTATTGGTCCCGCCGAAATTCGCGAGCGATTGGCCGAAGTGCTCAAACTTGAACACGTTGCGTTCGAGCCCGACGCGCTCGGGATGATTGCACGGGCGGCCGACGGCGGTTTGCGTGACGCACTCAGTCTCACCGATCAGGTCTTGTCACTCGGCGACAGTAGTGAAGTGACGGCCGAGCGTGTGCGAATTGCGCTGGGTCTTGTGCCCGAGGATGTGTTTCTCGAACTGTTGGACATCATTGGCGACCGTCGCGCGGTCGATGTGTTTCCGGTGGTGCAGAAGTTGGCGGACGGCGGAGCAGACTTCGCACTCGTGCTGAACGGACTTGGTGACTTGTTGCGCGCGCAGCTCGCGATTGTGTTGGGTGGTTCGCCAGACGAAATTTCCGAACGCGTGCGCACGGAACTCACGAGGAAGAAGTCGTGGTTTACCGCGGGTGATTTGTTGCGCATGCTGCAGGCGCTCATTGAGCTCGAGCCGTTGTATCGCAAAAGCGGGCAACCACAGCTCCTGTTCGAAACACTGCTGCTGCGTCTCGCGTTGATCGATCGCACGGTCGAACTGGAAGAAGTGTTGCGCGGATTCGGTGTGTCGGAATTGGTCGATCCCGCGCCGCGTCGCGTGACGAAGAGCGAAGGCAAGGTGGCACCCGCGTACGCCACCACACCGTTGGCCGCTGAAGTGTTGATGCCTATAGCGCCGCCTCCGCTGCGTTCAACTACGCAACGCGTTGCCGAGGAAGCCGCAGCCGATCAGGAGCGAGCCGCACACGCGCCGCGCGCGGAAACGCGTGCCGCGACGCCATCTGCAAAAGCAGGCGTGGTTCCGACGCAACTCGCGCAGATCACTTCGCGATGGAGCGAAGTCGCGGATGCATTGAAACGCTCGAATCACAGCGCGCTCACTGCGGTTGTTGGGCATCTCGAGCCGCAAGAACTACTCGCGAATGGAACCCTCATTCTGGGTTACGAACGCAATAACGATACATGGGCGGCCGCTGCAGAAAGTCGTCGCCCAGACATTCTGTTGGCACTCCAGGCGGCATTCGAGGGTATCCGTGCGTTCGCGTTGCGGGCGAATGGTGAACCCACACCGGCCAATCGCGCCACGAAACGACTGACCGCGCAGGACGTACAGCAACAACGCACCGATCAACTCACGTCGCGTAGTCCACTGCTCAAGGCCGCCGTGAAAAGCCTCGATCTCGAATTGCTCGACTGACACTCCACGTAATCCCACTCACGTCATGGCTGATTTTTTCAAGCTCATCGAGCAAGCAAAACAAATGCAGGGCGGCATGCAGAAGATGCAGGAAGATCTCGCGCGCAAGGTGATCTTTGGAGCATCAGGCGGCGGAATGGTAACGGTCGAGTGCGACGGAACTGGTCGCATCAAACGCGTCAAGCTCGACAAGTCCGTGGTAAATCCCGACGACATCGAAATGCTGGAGGATCTGGTGGCAGCCGCCACGGCGGATGCACAATCCAAGGCCGCGGCCAGCGCGCAGGAAGAGATGGGCAAACTCACCGGCGGTATGGACCTGCCGTTCAAGTTGCCGTTCTGAGCTGACGGTCAGATATCGAGATGTCGGTTATTGACGAACTCACCAACGAGTTGGCGCGGCTCCCGGGCATAGGTCGCAAAACCGCCCTCCGGCTTACCTACCATCTGCTCAAACAGCCGGCCGATCAATGCACGCGCCTGGCCTCGGCACTAACCGAGCTCAAGTTGCGCATACACCCGTGCGAACAGTGCGGCAATCTCACCGAAGCGGTGCTGTGCAACTTCTGCTCCGATCCGCGCCGAAATGCCGCGCTCCTGTGTGTGGTTGAGGACGCGGCTGACATTTCGTCCATCGAACGCTCCAGCGAGTATCGCGGTCTGTACCACGTACTGGGCGGCCGCCTGTCGCCGCTGGATGGCGTCGGTCCCGACGATCTGACTATCGACCAGCTGGTGCTGCGCGTGAAGGAGCAGGACGTCGCCGAAGTGATACTTGCAACCAACCCGTCACTCGAGGGTGAAGCCACGGCTCTCTACGTCCAGCGGCAGCTGGCCAGTTCGGGCGTCCGGGTTACCCGGATTGCACGCGGCCTCCCGGTTGGTGGCGATCTCGAATATGCCGATGGCGTGACAATCGCTCAGGCATTGTCCGCTCGACGCGAAATGGTGTGAAGTAGGCCAGGCTGTTTCACGAGGGGCCATTCCGGCCGCCTGCGGATTGCGGTTACCTTCGGTCGCATCTAAGCGTTGATAGTGCGAGGCTCTACCGCGAAAATTGCGGAAAACGCCGCACCCCGTGTTTCGCAGGTGTGCACGACCGGTACAGTACTGGGCGTCGCACCGATTACGTTCGTAGACAGTGCCCGCGTTCCCGCTGTGTAACACTCCGTGTCACAGCGAGGCACGTTTGCCGAAACCCCCGCAACCCACGCACATGCCTGTTGGCGCCGCTACCTGGTCATTTACCGAAGATGATTTCGGGACCATTACCACCGTTCTACAGCGGTTCCTGTACGATGCCAAAGCGCGCTGTGCCCTTCTGGTCGATCGAAGCGGGCAGCTCGTCGCCACCGTCGGTGAACCACCAAATTTCGATGCGACGGCGTTTGCGACGCTCACCGCCGCCGACTTCAGCGCCAACGATCAACTGGCGCGACTAATTGGCGAGAGCGACTTCAACGTCCTCTTCCATCAGGGCGAACGCGAGTCGATGTACCTCGCGGACGTTGCTCGGCGCGTCATTCTGGTGGTCCTCTTCGATAACCGGACGACGCTCGGTCTGGTCCGGCTCAAAATGAAAGGTGCCGTCGAGGAACTTACCAAAGTATTCGAAGGCATTTTTTCTCGCGGACACGGTGGGCAGACGGCGGCCCCAGGGCTGCTCGCGGGCGCCGAAGACGAGATCGATCGCCTGTTTCAGTAGAAAGAGGACTCGCCGATGTCGATGATCAATTACGCGTCCCGTGAAATCAATTGCAAAATTGTGTTCTACGGCCCAGGGCTTGGTGGCAAGACCACCAATCTCGAATACGTGTACGGAAAAGTGTCGCCAAACACGCGCGGCAAGCTTATCTCGCTCGCAACCGAAACCGAGCGCACGCTGTTTTTTGATTTTCTACCGGTCGACCTGGGCACCATTCGCGGCTTCCGCACGCGATTTCATTTGTACACAGTGCCGGGCCAGGTCTACTACAATGCGAGCCGCAAGCTCATCTTGAAGGGAGTGGATGGGGTGGTCTTTGTCGCCGACTCGCAAGCCGAGCGCGCCGAGGCCAATCTCGAGTCCATGCAGAACCTGTACGACAACATGGCCGCCTATGGGTATGATCTCACGCACATGCCTTTTGTGATTCAGTACAACAAGCGCGATCTTCCAAACGCGTCACCGTTGCCCGAGCTGCAGGAGATGTTGAACCCAGGCTGGGAAGTCACTGAATCGTTGCGCAAACGTGTTGTACCCGATGCGGCACGGCCGGGCGAGTTTCTGGTATCACAGTTACCCACCGGAGAGTGGGTTGAACGGGCTCCGTATTTCGAAGCCGTGGCCGTCAGCGGCGATGGAGTGTTCGACACACTCAAGGCAGTTTCAAAGCTCGTTCTCAAAACGCTCGCGTAGTTTGACCTAACGCCTGTCCGCCCACGAGGCATTCGTGAACCTTCCCAACGCGATCACCGTCGGACGAATCGCCCTGACGCCCATGATTGCGTGGCTGCCATTCACGTCGTCGTGGACGCTGCGATTTATCGCGTTTTTGTTGTTCCTGGTCGCTGCAGTTTCTGATTATTGGGATGGATATCTCGCGCGTTCGCGCAATGTCGTGACCGATCTCGGTCGCCTGCTCGATCCGCTGGCCGACAAGTTGCTGCTCATCGCAACGCTCTTGCCGATGTACATGCTGCAGAGTCATTCGCGATTCATCGTGGCGCTCGAAAACGTGGTGCCCGAACCGTCGCCGTTTCTGTTCGTGACACCATGGGGCCGCGTGTCCTTGCCACTGTGGATCGTGTTGATTGTGGTGGGTCGCGAACTGTTCATGACGTTTTTCCGTCAGGTGGCGGCGCGTCGTGGTTTGATCATTTCAGCGATTGGTCCGGCAAAGTGGAAGACGACGTTCATGAGTATCTGGACGGGCGCCGCGTTCTTCTGGTTCTTTATTGCAACGTGGGCCAGACAGGCCGGCGTGACAGAAACTGTCCGGTGGCGTGCGTTCGCGATGTTTAATGGACTCGTTGGAGTGCTGGCAATGACCGGTGCGGTGGCACTCACCTTGTGGTCACTGTTTTTGTATCTGCAGCGATATGGTCGGCGCGTGGTGCATCCGGTGGCGTCGCGATAAGCACAGAGCAACGCCGCACACCGTAGCGCGGCACAACACTCAAAAAAAACACCCGACGCCATATCGATGACGTCGGGTGTTTCTGTTACGCATCCGTTTGCACGCTTCGCTACTTTTCAACCATGGATCTTGAACTGGTCACTATTGGAGACGAACTTCTCCTCGGCTTCACGATTGATACGAACGCCGCGCATCTCGCGCGCGAATTCGCCGCCGTGGGTGTGCGTATATCGCGGCGCAGCACCGTTGGCGACGATCCCGAAGTCATTGCCACGGCCGTCCGCGAAGCGCTCGATCGCACCGGCGCCGTGATCACCACCGGTGGACTTGGCCCGACCGCGGACGATCGCACGAAGCCCGTTATTGGCAGCATCTTCGGGCGAACGATGGTTATGGATGAAGACATCCTCGCCGCGCTCGAAAAACGTTGGCTGAAGCGATTCGGTGTCGCTCTCCCAGCCAGCAATCGCCAACAAGCCATGGTGCCCTCCGACGCCGCCATCTTGACCAACAACCACGGCTCGGCGCCCGGTATCTGGCTCGAGGATGACGAAGGGCGCTGGGTGGCGATGCTCCCCGGTGTGCCTCGAGAAATGCGTGGCATGTTGGCCGACACTTTGCTCCCACGAGTGCGCGACCGCCTTACAGCGGCGTCGGCTGGAGAAGCCACCGTCGTCCGCTCACGAACGCTCCGCACGGCCAACATCGCGGAGTCGGCACTGGCCGACCGGTTGGGCGAATTGGCGTCCGGCGTCAACGGCCTTTCGTTGGCCTTCCTACCCGGAAACGAAGGCGTTGACCTCCGGATTACAGTGAAGGAAGTTCCCTCGGCCGAAGCCGAACGGCAATTGAACGCTGCAGCAGCGCTGATTGAGGCCAAGGTCGGAACGTTTATCTACGGCTACGAGGACGACGACATGGCGGCAGTCGTGCTGGCGCTCTGTGCCGAGCGGGGCGCCACGATTGCCGTTGCCGAAAGTTGTAGCGGCGGGTTGTTGGGCTCGCGGTTTACTGCTATTCCGGGGTCGAGCGCGATCTTTCAGGGCGGCGTCATCGCGTACGCCAACGAGTCAAAAGTTCGTGACCTTGGTGTCTATCCGGGGTTGATCGAGCAGGTCGGTGCCGTGAGTGAAGAGACCGCGCGTGCGATGGCCACTGGGGTCCGTAAGCGCTTTGGAACCAGCATTGGTCTTAGCGTTACGGGGGTGGCCGGACCCGGTGGCGGCACACCGGAAAAGCCGGTGGGTACCGTGTGGGTGGCCGTTGATATTGCCGGCGATGTGGGGGCAGTACGTGCCATGATGCCCGGCGACCGAAACGAAATGCGTTATCGATCCACGCAGCTAGTGCTCGATCGCTTGCGGCGTGCGATTATGAAGTTGCCCGCATCGGCCGGTTGGACCGCCAGCCACTGACCCGCACATCAGCCCGTGTACAAACTTTCCAGCGTCCGGCTCGTAGGCATCCCAACGGCCGCGCTCACGTCACTGCGCGATTCGGAAATAGAATCAAGCTCCGCCTGTATTTCATCACATGACTGATCCAAACAAGTCCTCCGACAACGTCAGCGATTTCCCAACGGATACCGACCCGGTGACGGGTGCTGTTTCCGATGCACCACAAGCCGATGATGATATCGGAAATGTGCAGCAGCAACTCGACGCAGCCCGCGACAAGCATCTGCGGCTGGCGGCCGAATACGACAACTTTCGCCGACGGGCCGCAAAAGAACGACAGGAAGCCGGATGGCGCGCGCAGGGTGAGCTGGTGCGCGGTCTCATCGACGCCATCGACGACATTGCGCGTTTTGCGCATGTCGATCCGGCAACGGTCGACGCGAAGACTGTCGTAGACGGCGTATTGATGGTAGAGCGGAAAGTGCTCAAGTCACTCGCGGGTCACGGGCTCGAAATTATCGATCCGTTGGGCCACACATTTGACCCGTCCCGCCACGAAGCCGTCAGTACCGCACCGGCGGCATCCGCCGACGAAGATGATACCGTTGCGGCCGTGTTCCAGGTCGGCTACGTCATCAATGGGCACTTGTTGCGGCCAGCACGCGTAGTCGTGAAGCAGTGGTCCGGCATGCCCGTTTCCTGATTTTCACAAGAACCAACGAATGGCCAACGCGAAAGATTTTTACGTAGTACTCGGCGTGTCTGCGTCGGCGTCAGCGGACGAAATCAAGAAACAATATCGACGTCTCGCCAAGCAACATCATCCCGACGCGAACGCGAGCGATCCAAAGTCGGCAGAACGCTTCAAGGAAATTTCCGAGGCGTACGGGGTGCTGGGGGATGCGGAAAAACGCAAGCAGTACGATGACATGCGGAAGATGGGCGCGTTTAGTGGATACAACTCGCCACGCGGTGGACCACGTCCGTCCTCCGGGTCGCAGGGCCAGGGCTCCGCGTTCAATCAGGACTTCGACATCGGCGGAATTGGTGGCTTTGGCGACTTGTTCTCGCAGATGTTCGGCGGCGGCGGGGCGCGTCCGCGTCAACGTGCGCCCGAGCGTGGCGACACCATCGAGAAAAATGTCGACGTTCCCTTTCGCACGGCCGCGTCAGGTGGCAAAGTCGAAGTCGAACTCGAAGTGAACGAAGAGTGCCCAACGTGTCATGGAAACGGCGCGGCTCCGGGCGCTACGATGCGTCCCTGTGGCGAATGCAAAGGACGCGGTGTCATTTCATTCGGTCAGGGAAGTTTCGCCGTGAATCGTCCGTGCCCGGTGTGTATGGGTCGCGGACAGATTCCGTCCGAACGTTGCACTACGTGCGGTGGTGTTGGCGAAGTGCGGACAATGAAACGCGTGGCGATTGCGGTACCCGCTGGCGTTGAAAGCGGTGCGAAAGTTCGCCTGAAAGGGCAGGGACCCAAAGGAAATGCAGGCGGTGCTGCGGGTGATTTGTTAATCACATTCAACGTGTTGAACGACAAATTCTACAAACGCGACGGATTGGATCTGGTCGCCAACGTCCCCATCAACATCGCGCAAGCAACCCTTGGATCACGAGTAAGCGTTCGCACGCTCGACGGAAAAAAAGTTGCGCTTCGTATTCCGGCAGGCACGAGTTCCGGGAAGCGGTTTCGCATCTCGGGACAAGGCGTCGAGAAAGAGGGAAAACGCGGCGACCTGTATGTTGAAATTGCCATCGCCGTTCCCGGCGAACTGTCGGAAGCGCAGGAGAAAGCGATGCGTGAGTTTGCGGAAGCCGGAGGGCTCAAGTTCTGATTGAACCACGTGCGCTCGGCAAATCATCGGATGTTGGGCGCCGCGAGCGCACGATTCATTTAGTGTGTCGGGTTTCGGTGTTCGCGACCGCTATTGCAGTGATGGGGTCTACCTTTTCTGCCGATGCTGTCGCGCAATCCACGACGCTGGCTGCGCACGAGCAAGACGAAAACGCCGGCTGGCATCGCGATCAATGTTTGGGCGGACTCACCTATGGTGCACCGCTCAAGCTGGCGGTGTCGTGGGCGGGCGGTCTGCGCAAGGAACTCGCCAACGGTCAGGATGTGTGTGCATTTGTTTCACCAAAACTTGGACTTGGGGGAACACGTTTGAGTGCGGGAATTGCGCGCACGGCCGGAACGTTTGGTGGCGGTATCGCCGTAAGTGGTGGAATTCTGCGCACGTTTGGATCGCCATCCTACGCGGACCGCATGAGCACCTATGCCGGCGGTTCGTTGCACGTCTTTCCGATGCTCGGCATTGGACTCGAACTTGGTGCGTATCATCGTCTGGGTGGCGTGACGGGGCAGGGACGCAAGTCAATCATCATTTGGTCCGCGGGAATAGGTTTTTGAGTTATTCGTTTCTTGCGGTGTCCGGCAGTTTGCGCGGTGCGTCGGTGAATGGCGAGGTGTTGAAGGCCATCAACGAACTGTCTGCCGACGACGTCACGATCACGCAGTTCATGGGTATCGGTTTGCTGCCGCATTTCAATCCCGATCACGAAGCGAATCAGCCGGCATCCGTCATTGAGTGGCGGTCGGCCCTGCAGGAGGCCCAAGCCGTAATCATTTGCAGCCCTGAATACGCGCACGGTGTACCTGGTGTGCTTAAGAACGCGCTCGACTGGGTCGTGGGCACGGGTGAATTCATGTTCAAACCCGTGGCGTTGGTCAATGCCTCGCCCAATTCGGCGTTTATCGTGCCACAGCTCAGTGAAACGCTTACGGTGATGATGGGCAACGTGCACGCTGTGACACTGTCGATGATCGGTAAGAAGCGCGACGAACTTTCAATGCGTTTGGACGATACAGTCTCCACAGAATTGCGTGCGGTGTTGACGAACCTTATTGCGGCGGTTGATGCGGCGAGGGCGGTGGCAGATAGTCGCGCATAACCGCGTGGAGTTGGTAAGACACATTGTGGCGCATTGGAACCCCCTGGGCAGTGTAGTTATCGGAAAAAGACAGATCACATTGATCGCGCAAGCGTGTGCGAACGGAGCGTAGTTCTCCGCGTCTCCGTGTCTCCGCGAAAAGAGTTATGCAATCGTTGAGATCCTGGCACCTCGTGTGTCTATAAAAATGCGGTCCGTATTTAAGATCTTCGCGCTTCGAGATTCTTATCGCGGAGGCGCGGAGCCGCGGAGAACAACGTGCGTCCCACCAGGTAACGCTTGCACACTAACTTGATTGATTCTCTTGCGTAACCGCAGTCGCGTTGAACGGGAGCCCTTTCACGCCGCCAAAATTGGCAACGAAATCTTCTTGGTCGGCTCCGCCGCACCACGCTCCGCACGCTCAATCACGCCGCCGCCCAGCACCGTATCGCCATCATACATCACGAGTGACTGACCCGGTGTGATCGCCGCAGCTGACTCCAGCAACGAAAGCTCAATTGCGTCGGCGGTGCGGCTCGTAATTGTTGCGAGCACCGGACGCGAACGGTGACGAATTTGCACCGACACCTGCGCACCAACCGCCGGTGGATCGACCAGCCAATTCAACTCGTGCGCTTCAACTCCGCGACCCAGCAACGCTTCGCGCGGACCAATCACCACCGTACGAGTCGTGGGCTTGATATCCACCACAAACATCGGCTGATCAAATCCACCAGGCAGCCCTTTACGCTGCCCAATGGTGAAGCGTGCAAAACCAGCGTGTTCGCCAACAATTTCGCCCGTGTGCAACACCAGCGGTCCGGGCGACAACGACGGTGCGTCCGCGCCCAGATGTTCTTCCAACACGCGCACGTGATTGCCGTCGGGCACAAAACAAATGTCCTGGCTCTCCACCTTCTCGGCCGTGCGCAACGAGAACTGACGCGCAATCGCGCGCGTTTCCGGCTTGGTCTGTCCGCCAATTGGTAACAGCAATCGATCGAGAACGGGACGCGCAATGCCCCAGAGGAAGTAGCTCTGATCCTTGGCCGGATCGAGTCCGCGCTCGAGCACGCGCACTCCGTTGCGCTCACTGACGCGCGCATAGTGTCCGGTCGCGAGCCACTTCGCGTCGATCGCGTCGGCTTTCACTAACAGGTCGTGAAATTTCGTGAACGTGTTACAACGCACGCACGGAATAGGCGTGCGGCCCTTCGCGTATTCCTGCACGAAATCGTTCAGGACATCGTGACCAAACCGGTCGACAAGATTCAGCACGTAGTGGGGAATACCCAGCTTGTCACACACACGACGCGCGTCGCTGGTGGAATCGAGCGAACAGCATGGACGATCCGGAACGTCACTGCCGTCCTCATGCAGTTTCATCGTCGCGCCCACAACGTCGTACCCTTGTTCCACCAGCAACGCGGCCGCCACCGACGAATCAACACCGCCTGACATTGCAACCAACACTCGTTCCCGCGCCACAATCAATCTCCAGCGTGCGACATGACTTCCGCGGCGTTCTGCGTCCCGGCTTTCCCGGTGGTGACTTGACCGCGTGCTTTGTTTGCCAGCATCGGCAACACTTCCAGCACGCGCGCAATTGCAGCGGCGTCCGTCATGACGCCAGTGGAGAAACGAAGCGCAGCGTTGGCCAGCGGTATCGATACACCCATCGCGCTTAAAACGTGGGACGCGCTTACACTACCACTCTGGCATGCCGAGCCGGCCGAACACGCGATACCGCGCAGGTCGAGCGCCATCAGCATCGACTCGCTGCTGATTCCTGGAATGGAAACGTTGGTAATGTGCGGTGCGCGATCAGCGCTGGCGGCGTGAATAATCGCGCCAGGAATAGCATTTAGAATTCCGTGTTCAAACTGCTCGCGAAACGCCAGAAGCCGAGCGCACTCGTGCTCGCGTTCGGTAATTGCCAGTTCGGCCGCAACCGCCAGGCCGACCGCGAACGCCACATTTTCAGTCCCCGCGCGGCGACCGCGATCCTGCGATCCGCCAACCAACATTGGTTCAAGTGCGGTGCCGCGGCGGATGTACAACGCGCCGACACCTTTTGGCGCGCCCAACTTGTGCCCAGAAATGGTCAGGAAATCAAATGGGATCTCACGCGCGTTGATATCAACTTTGCCGAACGCCTGCACACCGTCGGTGTGAAATACCGCACCCGAAGCCTTTGCGTGTTCAGCGAGTTTCTTGATGGGTTGGATCACACCAACTTCGTTGTTCACCCACATCACACTCGCGACAGCGACGTGCTCGTCAACCTGGCGCATGTATTCCAATTCATTGACGACTCCGGAACTCAGCACCGGCACAATGCGCTCCTCGCCCCCTTCACGCGCAACCTCGTGAACGGCCGCGAGCACGGCCTTGTGCTCAATTGGTGTCGTGACTGCGGCCAACCGTCCCGAGGCGCGTAACATCCGAAACGCGCCGAGAATGGCGAGGTTATCACCTTCGGTGCCGCAGGACGTAAAACACACTTCGTCGGCGTTCGCACCGAGGCAGGCCGCCACTCGCTCCCGCGCCTCGTCGAGTGCGACGCGAGCGTCCCGGCCCCACCGGTGTACACTGGACGGATTCCCGAACCGAGCGCCGAAATACGGCGCCATGGCTTCGAGAACTTCTGGCTTGACTGGCGTGGTCGCCGCGTGGTCGAAATACACTGGATCAGGCATCCTACTAACTTACCAAAAGCCATGGCGCGCGTCACCCGCAAGTCGCCCTTCCCGTCCGCCTAGTCCATCAATGTTCGCAACATGTCTTCACTGCGCCGCCAATCTCGGATCCAACGAGGTTATTGAGTCGTTTCCAGTCGGGCGCCGCCTCGCTTTTGACCCGGCGAATGGCCGCCTCTGGGTCGTATGTCGCGCCTGTGAGCGCTGGAACCTCTCCCCCCTGGATGAACGCTGGCAGGCGATTGACACCGCCGAGCGGCTGTACCGGGACAGCCGACTTCGTGTCTCCACGGACAACATTGGGTTGGCCCGTTTGCGAGAGGGGCTCGAGCTCGTGCGCATTGGTGAACCGCAGCGACCGGAGATGGCCGCGTGGCGGTATGGTGATCAGTTCGGCCGTCGGCGAAACCGGCAGCTGATCTATACGGGTGCGGCGGTTAGCGCTGTTGCCGCACTGTATGTGGGCGGCATGGCTCTCGGCGTGAGCATGGCGAGTTTTACCGGCGTTGCTGCGAATGGCAAAATGTGGGACGCACTTGTAAACGGTTCACCTTCCAAAGTGGTGAGTCGTATTGCGGGGCCCGACGGGCAATTGATGGTCATCCAACGCAAACATGCGCGCATGTCGCGCGTTGTGCGTCCAGCAGGCGACGAACTATTTCTGTTGAACGTCGAACACACGAGGGGTTCCACTCTGTTGCAGGGGCCCGAAGCGATGCGCGCCGCTGCGCAATTGTTGCCCACGGTCAATCGATTTGGTGGGAGCAAGTCCGCCGTAAGCGAAGCGGTCTCGTATCTCGAGCAATTTGGTGGACCGGTGAGTACGCTGCAGCGTATTCAGCTAAGCAGCGGAACACGCGATGCGTCTGATGTCGCGCGTTCGAAACGAGGGGATCTCAAGTTGAGCAAGATTCCGGGCGTGTTGCACAACCTGCCACTGAGCCAACGCCTGGCACTCGAAATGGCGTTGCATGAAGAGCAGGAGCGTCGCGCCATGGCCGGCGAACTGGCCGAGCTCGAGCGCGAATGGCGGCAAGCGGAAACTATCGCCGGCATTTCCGACGCGATGTTCGAATCTCCGGCGATCGAGGGCAAACTGGCGCGGCTCAAGCTGTCGAGCGCCACGGACCATTCGTCCAAGCGCGGGGAATAAACGCGCCACGAGTATTCGGGCCGGTAAATCCCATCCACCGTAGCTGTCGCCGCGTCAATCACAGGTCCAGTTCATCCAACGACTTCGGCCAATCACCTTTGAGCAACCGCGACATCGCACGATCCGCCAGCAGCTTTCCGTTCGTCTGACAAGTGACGCAGTAATTGGTTTCGTTCGTTGCGTACCGAATGCGTTGTATCGGCGATCCGCAAACGGGGCAGGGCAATCCGTAACGTCCGTGCGCTGCCATGCCGTCACGAAACGCAGTGACGTGCTCCGGAAATCCATCGGCCGTTTCCGCGCGAAGTTTGTCCGTCCATTCGGTCAGAATAGCACGTGTTGCCTCGTAGAGACGCTGCCCTTGTTCATCCGTGACGCGAGACGACAATTGCAATGGCGACAACCGTGCGCGATGCAGGATTTCATCAGAATACGCATTGCCAATACCCGAAAACAATCGTGGGTCGGTTAGTGTTCGCTTGAGCGTATGATTCTCCAGCCGCAACCGTTCGTTGAATTCGGTCAATGAAATCTCGAGCGGCTCAATGCCGCCGCGATCGAAATTCCCGAGTTCACTCGCGTTCGCAACCGCATGCAACGACGCACGTCGCTGTGTGCCCGCCTCGGTCAGCACCAGGGTTCCGTTCGGAAAATCAAAGGCCGCCAACGCAATCCGCCCTGGCGGCTTCTTGCCCTTGGCCAACCAACGAAACCGCCCCGCAATCATCAGGTGAATGACGAGATATCCAACGTCGGTCACGTGAAAGACAATTCGTTTTCCCAGCCGGGCAATGGACTCAACTTCATGCCCGACAAAGGCGCCGATCGGTGGTTCGACCGTGCGCAAAATGAACGGCGACAGCAGCCGGATTGCTTCAATTGGTTGTCCAACAATGCGGGCCGAAAGCGCTTCGATGTACACGACAACGTCCGGCAATTCAGGCATTCTTACAGCGCCCTGAGTACCGCCCGCACCGGCGCCGCATCCATCCCGACCAACTTGATCGGCGCAGCCGAGAGTTCGTACCAACCGGTGCCTATCTCATCCAGTCGCAGATTTTCCAACACAAATGCATCACGCAAAAACAACTCGTGATGTACAACCAGTGTCCGGCTGTGCCGTTCATCGACACTGGGCGCATCGGTCCCAACAAGTTTCGTTCCCCCCTTCACCAACCAACGCGCCGAGTCCTGGCTAAGCACAGGCCATTCTTCGGGGAAGTCACCACTCGAAATGCTTCGCCCAGTGCGCAACAACAGTCGCTCCGGAACTTCGCCAGCGAATTGTTCCTGCATCCACTCGAGCGAGAGTGTTAGCCCTGCATCACGCGCATCCAGCACAAACGCAACGCCAATAAACACGGACAGCGGTAAGGTTTCGCTGGCCGCCCATTTGTCCTCAACGTGTAGCGGCGCATCTGCATGAGTACCGACGTGCGGACTCATGACGATCTGGCTCAAGTTGACCGATTCACCGTCCGCGCGTTTTGCCACCCATCCACACGAAAACGGCGTGTCGCCTGGCCATTCCGGTGTTGTAGCCGACACCGGAATGCTGATGTCGATGAAGGGGCGTTCAGGAGCAGCGAGACGCGAAACTACAGTGAGTGCTGGCACCGGATGAGCCCTTTAGTGGGCGCCGTAAAACTTGGATCGCACCGCCCAGAGTGCTGGGAAGAACCGATGCGCAATGGTGCGTTGCAGATACTTCGCACCAAGTGTTCCACCGGTGCCGCCAGTTTGCGGACCGATAATGCGCTCTACCAGTTGCACATGCAAAAAACGCCAACGCGCAAAGTGTTGCTCGTACTCCAGCAATCCCTCGGCCAAGAGGAACAGCGGAGTGGGTGCTGGTCCGGTGTACAACTCTTCGAGCGTTGTTTTCTCGTGTTCGACAACCGCTTCAAACAGCGCTTGCAGGGTTGGCCGCGTAAGAATGCGCGCGACGGCTTCCGGCATCGGTCCGTGTTCGGTCAATGCCTGAATGAAGTGCGGATCACGCAATCCAGAGGCCGCTTCGATTGCGCGGAATTGCACACTCTGCGATCCACTGGACGACCCAAGGTAGGTGCGAAACTGCGCGAAACGCTGTGGCGGCAACGTGTCAAGCGCCGAGAGCTGCGACGCGACGATACTCATCAACGCATTGACGCGCCGTATCGCCAGCAGTGAATGCATCACGTTGTTGTCCTGCAACGAAACAACCATCGCATCGATTTCGTGCAGCAATACCTTGAACCACAGTTCGCTGGCTTGGTGCACCACAATGAACAGCAGTTCGTCAGGATGTTCGGGTTGCGACTCCGGCGTCTGCAGGCTGAGAAGTTGCCCCAGCTTGAGGTAGTCACCGTAATTGATTTCGTTCGTTTCAGTAGTCACGGCAACATTCAAAACGTGGAAACGCCGAGTGACATGACGTCATCAACGCGCATGGTTTCGTCGGTCCAGAATGGCT
>JBDUBA010000341.1:0-16014 GCA_040004335.1 Gemmatimonas sp. | reverse complement strand
GAGGTCGAGAGATCGCGTCGGTTGCCCGTTTGTGAACGAGATTTCCGAGCTGTCATTCCTTGTTGGCCGAGGAGATGGGGGCTTGAATTTCAGAATTCGGAAGGGACAACTCGGGGGCCGGAAGGGACGATGATCAAGAACGCCAGAAGAGGTGCTGGCGACCGAGCCTCACACCGCATTCATTTGAGCGACGCGCTCGGTGATCCGCAAGCAGCGCCTGTCACATCGCTTCCCTCTCATGAATTCACGAGTCCATTCCACTGGCGTCCTTTCCAGAATAGTTGTTTCGCGACTGCTCGCCAGGCACTGCCTGGGTGTGTTGCTGATGACGTGCAGCAGCGCCGTTGTTCGTGCGCAAGCGGACGCCGGCCCGATGGTGCTGCGCATACCGGCCAGTGCGCGAGCGTCAAGCATGGCCAATACCGGGCTGACGAGCAGCGATGCGGACGCGTTGTTTTACAATCCTGCGTTGTTGTTCAACGCACGTGGCATGTCAGTGTCGATGCAGCGATACGGGTCATTTGGAACGGCCGGCGCACTGGCGAACATCGCGACCGTTGGCAGCATGAACATCGGGGTTGGTGCGCAGGTGCTGAATTGGTCTGCGGCGCCGCTTTCCTATCGCGAAATCACCCGATTGGGTGCAACTGCGCTGGGGGATAGCGGTGGAGTGCCCGCGTCGAGCATTGGTGTCACGCTTGGCATCGCGAAAAATATTCGCGGACATCGATTGGGCTTAAGCGCGAAGTATGTGGCCGATCGATTTGCGGCCACGCAGGATGGCACACTGGCGTTCGATGTTGGCCTGATGGGGCCGTCGCTGGGGCCTGGCAACCTGACATTCGTCGTACAGAATATTGGACAGGGCCTTCGCATTGGCGGCGCGCAGGGAAAGTTGCCAACGCGCGCGGGCGCCGGTTGGGCCGACAGCAAGGGGTTTGAGAAATTCGACCTCGGCGTGCAGGCCCAGGTGACCGTCGATCGCGACGGATACACGCGACCAGCCGTCGGTGGTGAAATCGGATATGTGCCTATCGAAGGGGTAGCGCTTGTGGCTCGTGCGGGATTGCGGTTGCCGCGCGAGACCGATGAATCGTTCGGGACAGGTGGCCTGGGAATTACCATCGATCGCATTTCACTCGACTATGCGATCGAACCATTCCTCAATGGGCGATCCGTCTCGCATCGATTGGGGCTGCGCATCAAGTAAATTTTGTGTCGCGCCAGGCACATGTATGGAAACGCCTTCGCCTGAGTTCAACCTTTGCCCGGTGATCGAATGAGTGGAACCGATTTGCGCGCCCGCAGTGCGTCGGAACTTGTTGATGCAGCATTTGCTCTCTATCGTCGGGACTTGATGCAGTACGTCTTGGTAACGGCTGTTGCCTACGCGCCTTCGACGATCGCACGGTTGTTGCTGAATACGCTCAGTGCAACTCCCGATATTTCCGATCTCTGGAAGTTCGTGCCGTTTGTTTTGCTGGCGTTGTTTACGTTCACGATGGTAGGCGGCGTGATTGCACGCATGGGATCGGATGTGTATCTCGGCGGCGTAGCGGATGTGGCGGGTACCATTCGCGCGGTGCTGCCGCGGTTTGGTTCGTTGGTGGGCGCAACGTTTCTCACGTCCATGATGGCTTTTTTTTCATTGCTGTTTTTCCTGCTGCCGGTTTTCTGGGTGTTGGCGATGACATTTGCGGTGTTTCCACTGGTGGTGCTGGAGGACCGGGGACCCAGCGCCGCCATCGCACGGTCGAGTGCACTGTCCAAGGGACTTAAAGGACACATTCTCGGCACGCAGTTGCTGGTGTGGGGCATTTACATCGCACTCAGTTTGGGGATGAGCGCGTTGAGTGGTCTCACAGGCAGCCAAACCATTACCGTGATCATCCAGGCGTTGTACGCGGTCTTTGCGTACCCGATTGTGAATCTGGTAACGATGTTGCTCTACTACGATGCACGAATTCGGAAGGAAGGATTTGACGTTGAGCACATGGCACAAACGTTAAGTGCTCCGCCGATGTCGTCGGCAATGGGCGGTTCGGTCGCCTGATCGAAATGTTGTTGCAGCTGCAGGACTCGCTCGCGCGGCAACGCTCGCTTGGTGGGCAGGGATCGCTGCCCTGGACCGACGCGGCTATTCGGGATACCATTGCCGCGATTGCCAGGCAGTCGGCGTATCAGCGTGAACTGGGGCAATCCGCGCTCAGCAAGATTTTGCGCTGGATGTATGATCGATTTCAGGATTTCCTGAATGGGTTGAAGCAGTTGCCATACGGGCGGGAAATTGCGCTGGTGCTCGTTGTGCTGGCGGTGCTACTCATCGCGGCGCGAATCATTATTGGAATCCGGGCGGAAGCAAACGCAGGTCGGGTCGTTGCTCGGGGGCAAGCGGTTGGCGGACGCAACGTGTCACTGGCCGAAGCCGAACGATTGGCTGCTCTTGGTGAATTCACGGCTGCCGCACACGTGTTGTTTTCAGCATTGCTCACAGCGGGCGCCGCCCGCGGTGAGTTTCGCGTGCATCCGTCCAAAACGACCGGCGACTACGTGCGCGAGTTGCGCAGAAAGCGCGCGCCTTGGCTTTCGCCGTTTCAGTCGTTCCGATCGCGATATGATCGCGTGATCTACGGCGACATGCGCTGTTCGGCCGCGGACTACGATGCGTTGTTGAGTGACGCGCGCAATATGTTGACGCGGGAACGGGCCGCTTGACCACTCCATCGTTAAACTCGAAACCCGAAACACCGTGGTTCGCGCGCCCGGGTGTGATCGTGTCGTTTCTCGGTATCTGCGTGCTGCTCACCGCGTTGTTCATGAAGACACCAACAATTGGTCGCGATGGTGATCCTCGTTTAACCACAAAGTCGGCCGACCCGCTGGGCGCAAAACTGTTCTATGAATTGGCTGGTCGCATGGGATACACGACGCTCCGCGGGAGTAATGCGCAATTGCCAGGCGGCCCGCACTTGATTCTGGCAGTGCTCGATCCCGTCGCTGAATTGAACGCAGTTGAAGTGCATGACATGATGCAACATCTGCGTGCGGGCGGGGCGCTGTTGGTGGTACTTGGAGCGCATACCGACGTGTTGTCAGATTCGCTGCACATTACTGTAGAGGAGTTGGGGGCGGCGGTTATACCGAGACTTGGTTCCACGCGGCAATGCGCGACGGGTTTTGTATTTACGCGAAATGGATTGTGGCTGGGGCCGGCCACGCTTTTCGCTCTCAAAATTCCGGACTCGCTCCGGCATGACATGCGCACGTTTACGTTTGTCGACATGTACGGTGGCACACGGTCTGACACTGCTGGGCCGAGGCCGTCGACGGTGGGCCTGCCCGTTGGTGCCGGTCGCGTTGTAGTGGCATCCGACCCGGACATTTTGCGCAACGACGCCCTTCGTGTGTGCGGCTACGGACTCGACATCGCTGCCACCGACGCGTTGCAATATTTGTCGGGCGGTGGAACAACCGAACGACGCACCATCATCTTTGATGAATTTCATCAGCGCGGTATATCGCGAACCGGGATGGTCGCGTTGATGCGCCAGTATCTGTTTGAAGTGCCATCGGGGCGGGCGCTGCTGCAGTTGTGCGCCGCCGGTCTCGTCTTGCTCATCGCGGCTATTCCGCGGGTGTTGCCACCGCGCGAAGATCGCCGGCTGGAACGCCGGTCACCGCTGGAACATGTGGATGCGCTCGCCCGCGCCTATGCGCAAGTGGGCGCAACGCGCACTGGCGCCCTTCGTCTGGTGCGCGGAATGCAACGACGGTTGGGGCGCAATTCAACACGCGCAGGCGCCAATCGAAGCGATGAGGAATTTCTCACGCGTATTGCGGACTCGAAACCAGCCTTGGCCGCAGACGTGGCGACGATTCGACATGCACTCCACACCACCGTCAACCCAACACAATTCATTGATGTTGGGAACGCCATCCACCGCGTTGAAGCAGCCCTTACTCGAACTTGAGTGAACGTCCATGAGCTTGACCATCGAACAAGGCGCAGAAATCATGCGCCGCCTGCGCGCAGCGATCGCAACGCGTATTGTCGGCCAGGATGCGGTCATTGATGACGCACTGATAACATTTCTGGCGCGGGGGCATCTGTTGATTGAAGGGGTGCCCGGCACCGCCAAGACGCTCCTGGTGCGCACGCTTGCGAGCGCATTAGGCATCCAGTTTACGCGACTGCAATTCACCCCTGACTTGATGCCAAGCGACGTCACTGGCATCGCGATGTTGCGTGATGCATCGCGTGGTTTCGAATTTCAACCGGGTCCGGTATTTACGGATCTCCTGTTGGGCGACGAAATCAATCGCGCCCCCGCCAAAACGCAGTCCGCACTGCTCGAAGCGATGGCCGAACGTCAGGTGTCGACCGATGGTGTCACACGGCCTCTGAGTTCGCTCTTCACGGTGTTTGCAACGCAAAATCCGGTGGAACATGAAGGCACGTATCCGCTGCCTGAGGCGCAGCTGGATCGGTTTCTGCTCAAGTCGATCATGGGTTATCCCTCGCGGGACGCCGAGTTGCGGATGTTGGCGCAGCACGAAGCTGGTTTCAACCCTGAACGCACGGAGGCCGTGTTGGTCGAACCCGTGCTCAACGCGGAAGAGGCGGCCGCGGTGCGCGATTTGGCAGATGGAGTGCGCGTCGCGCCCGAAGTGCTGGAATACATCACAACGATTACACGTGCAACGCGTGAGGAACCGGCGCTTTCACTGGGAGCGTCTCCGCGCGCGACGGTTGCGCTCATGCGCGCCGCACGCGCAACAGCAGTGCTGGAAGGCCGTGCGTTCGTCACGCCCGATGACGTCAAGGATCGCGTCTTCGCGACACTTCGTCACCGGGTCACACTGTCGCCCGAGCTTGAAGTGGAAGGTCGCACCGCCGACGATGCGTTGTCCGCCATCCTGCTGCGGGTTGTAGCGCCAAAGTGAGACGTTTCGTGCGGGCGATGCTGCGCATCGTTTCGCGGTTTTCGTTACAACGACGCCTGGCCGTTCTGGTGGCGCTGGTCGCGTTGGTGTGGTTGTTGCCCGACCCTGTTGGTATTTATGTGGGCCGCGTTGCATTGGCGGCGATTGTGATCGCAGTATCGGCCGATTTCCTGATGCTTCCGGCGCGTGCGGCAATTGTGGTCGAGCGCGAGTTTCCGCACAACGTTGGCATCGGTGACCAGGCAACCGGAACGTACACGATATCCAATCGGAGCGGCCAGTCACTGGTGGTCGAACTGTTTGACCGATTCCCGTCGTTGGTAAGCGGCGGTGCGGGACATCAGGAATTCCGGCTTGAGACCGACACGCAACATCAACTGGATGTGACGGCCACTGGAATGCTGCGCGGAGCAGCGCCGCTTGGCGTTGTCGGAATTCGCGCGCGCACAAAACTCGGATTGGTTGCGACGTCATTCACCGCCGAGTTGGATCAGGAGATTCGCGTCATTCCGTCCATGAGCGGAGTGCGCCGTTTTCGATTGCTGGCCATGCAGCAACGACTCAACACGGTGGGTGTGCGCGTGTTACGACGGAAGGGCGGCGGACAGGCCTTTGCGAACTTGCGCGACTATGTGCGCGGCGATGATCCGCGTTTCATTGACTGGAAGGCGACGTCCAAAAAGGACAAACTCATCACGCGTGAATTCACGGTCGAACGCTCGCAAACGGTGATCACGTTGATTGATGCTGGTCGCGGCATGACACAACTGTCCGGCATCTACCCACGTTTCGAACACGCACTCAGCGCCGCGCTCATTCTTACCGATATCGCCTCGAACTCGGGCGATCGTGTGGGTACGTTGGTGTTCGATGATGAAGTACGCGCCTTCGTACCACCGCAATCAAGCCGAGGGGCGTTGCAACTGGTGCGCGATGCGTTCGTTCCGGTTGTTGCGACGTCCCGCGAGCCAGACTATGCCTCTGCGTTTCGATTTCTCGCCGCGCACCAGAGCAAACGCGCACTCATCGTCTTCTTCACCGATGTGATTGACACCCGCGCTTCGCAAGCACTGTTGGCGCACGTCACCCGGAGTGCTGCTCGGCATCTCGTGCTGGTGGTCGCGCTCCGGAACGATGCGTTGTACGCGGCCGCGCACGTTCATACGGCCGGAACCGCGGCGTTGTTATTCGAAAGCGCGGCTGCGGAAGAAGTAATTCAGGCGCGCGACGAGGTGTTGCATCGCATGCGCCGTGCTGGTGTGATCGTGCTCGACGTATCGCCGCGAACAATGACCGCCAGTGTGATCAATCAATACCTCGAACTCAAGAATCGAGGCGCTTTGTAGGGCTCTTGTAGAGATATAACGCCAACATCACCGCGGACGCTGCGGAAATGGCGAACTTCGCTTCAATCGGAATATTTGCGTTCGGCGAAACAAATCCTTCAAGTGAACCGGCAAACACCAGCAGAAAAGCCGAGCCGGTTACCAGCCGCACCGCGCGTTTCCCATTTTCGACCAGCGCCAGGCGGCGTGTTCGTTCGCCGGGAACAATCATGCCGGCGGCGAGCAGAAATCCACCACCACCGGCAAACACAATTGCGGAGAGCTCCAGCACACCGTGCGCGGCCATGAAACCAAACACCAGGTGGCCAATGCCCTTCGACAAGTACAAACCAACTACGGCTCCAATGCTGATGCCATTCGTGATCAGCAGCCACACCGTCAGAATTCCGGCCGTGATTCCAAGCGCAAACGACATGAACACAACTTGCACGTTGTTCGTGATGATGCGTGAGGCCATCAACGGTCGCAGCACCTGCGGATCCTGAATGTAGTCATTATTTCCTGACTTGGACCGTATGACGCCACTGTCTGCGCGCTGCATCATTGACGGCGGCAACAGCTGTGTTGCAAGATCCGGTTTTCTGACAACGGCGATCGCGGTGACGAGCACCGGTACGAATAACAGCGCTGCGGCAAGCCCAATTGGCACGACCGACGCGCGAACTTCAGCGGGAACATCAACAAAGAGAAATTGCACAACGCGTCGCAACGTCACTGTTTGACGCCGATACAACAGACTATGCGCGCTGGCGACGAGCCGGTTGAGATAAAACAGTTCGGCCGGCTCGGTGCCGCGCGTGGCGGTTCGCAGTCGCGCGAGATCGGACGTCAATTCGCGATACTCCTGCACAAATTCGCGAACCTCAGTCTCGTTGAGCGACCGGAGCCCTCGGCCTTGCACAGACGTCAACCGCTTGGCAAACGCAGCCCAGCGCGGTGCGTTAATGGCCACAATCGCATGCCGTTCCCGGGCCGCACCGCGATCGTGGCGTGACGCCAAACCGCGTGCTCGGGCAGCCTGTTCATCGTCGTGCAATCGCACCAACGCCGTGAGCGGTGTACCGGTTTCCTCACCATCCAGCACGTCTTTGAGTCGTCCCGCCAGATTAGAGGCCAGCTCATTGCGGCGCGCCGGCTCGAAGGACATGCGGCGTTGGACGAAGCGATCAAGCAGCTCGTACTGGTCTTCGGTGAGGCGTGCAGTAATCGTCAACACGTCCGACTGCGATGCGCGGCGTGGTGCCTGCGCCACCATCGGTTGCGAGATCACGCCTTCCTTGACGACCAAGGTGCCAGCCGCCATGTCGCCCAAACGTTTCCCGCGCGCGTTGGCCACCGTTGACAGCATTCCGATCGCGTACAGAAAGACCGGCTGCATATCAATGATCCGCACCAGGTTCCGGATGGCCGACGCTTCGAAATTCACCGCCAACCCGCCGTCGCGCACCACCCGAAGGTTCATGATGCGTTTTCCCGGCGTTTGTCCGTCAAGCAGCGCCTCGAAAATCACGTAGTACAGCCACAGCACCGCAAACTGGAACAGGCCAATCACGGCGATGGCCCAGGCAGCCGATGCATCCTGAGTGAGCCCGAGATCGTTGCGTGATGCAAACTGAAGTATGATGATGATCAGCGCGATGAACGCCACCACGCAAAACAGATAGTCGAGCATTGCGGCCGACGCGCGCGATCCGACACCGGCAATCGTGTATGAGAGCACCGTAAGTTCGGGCGTCTCGACGTCGACGGTTTGCGCCAGCGGCGCGGATTTCACGTGCATTTTGCAGAGCGCATGTTGCCGCGGGAGGGATGGAGTACAGACCAGCTGCCGGAATTAATGCGCTGTCCGGTCCACCGCAAAGAGGAAATTCCTGGCGAAACGCGTGCCGATGATTTCGTTTCGCGACGCAATCGTGCATGTTTTTACAATGACTCTGGCACCACCCACCCGCCCATGGCCGGACCGGCCGCATCCCGCGCTGCTTCAATGACGCCCTGGATTCGATTCTTGCTGGCCGCCAACGTCGGCGTTTTCCTGTTGGAGAAAACAGCACCGGGCATCGTCAATGATCTCGCATTTGTCCCGGCGCTTATCCTGCAACAACCGTGGACGCTCTTCACGTACATGTTTGTGCACGATCCCAATGGAATCTCGCACATCCTGTTCAACATGGTCGCGCTCTATTTTTTTGGAGGGCGAGTTGAATCGTTTCTTGGTAGCCAGCGTTTTATCACCTTATATCTCCTTTCGGGCGTTATGGGCGGACTGTTGTCGCTCGTGTTTACGCCGAACGTCAGCATCATTGGTGCCTCGGGCGCGGTGTACGGGGTTCAGCTGGCCTTCGCCATGCAATGGCCGCGTGATCGAATTCTGATCTGGGGAATTGTGCCAGCTGAAGCGCGCTGGCTGGTTGTCGGCACCACCGTGCTGTCGCTGTTTGGAGGGTTTAGCGGCGGCGGTGGCGTTGCACATTTCGCGCACCTTGGTGGCTACGTGGGTGCCTACCTGTATCTCAAGTGGATCGAACATCGCGCGCCTGTCAAACAGTGGCAACGAAAGGTGAAAGGACCTCCACCGTCAACTGTTCCCGTAGGTGACTGGAAACGGGTCGATCTCAACAAGGTGCACGAAGCCAACCGCGAAGAGGTCAATCGCATTCTCGACAAGATCAACGCGAAGGGATTGAACAGCCTGACAACGCAGGAGCGAACTTTCCTGCAGCACTTTGTGCCGAGGGATGACGCTTCGCCGCAAGTTCAGTAGGCCGTCGCTTCGTGCATCCACCAAACGCTCAACGCGTCATAGGCACACCGTTCCCCGCAACAAAGCGAGTTAGGGAACGGACATAGCGGCGTTCACGCTGTTCAGCACCCACGTTGCAATGCGCTGTTGTGCCCGGGCGGACAAGTGACCAGTGCCGTCATACACTGCTTGACCATCCACAAAGGCGGGACACCGGTGGTTTGTGCAGAGTTGCGCGTACTGATCGAGTAGCTGCACACCCGGTGCTTGGTGACGGGTAACAGCGGCCCGCAACCATGCATTCATACAATCGGGACTGCTGCCGTCGCGCGCGTCATTGTCGCGAATAGTCATTACAAAAACGCTCGCACCACGCCGTCCGAGCATGGCAATCGCAGTGTCCAGCTGGCGCGCATACCGTTCGGCAAATTGCGGCGTGCACGCACCGACAAACGTGCCATCGCCGTCGAAATCCTGTGGCGCCTGATCCCACATTCCAACGCTCAGTATTGCTGCTTCCGGCCGGACGGATTCGACAGTGGTGCTCCACGTTCTGTGCCATTGCAAACAATCAGGATCTGTCTCGAACTCGCCTTTTTCAGGGGTGCGCTGACGTTTCGCATCAGTAATCCCGCAGCCGCCTTTGCCCATGTTGAGAATAGACATGCGATGCGCCGAGTCAACGGCAGCTAACGCAACGCCAAGATTTCGCGCCCACGAGTCGCCAACCACCATCACGTGAATGCCACCGCGCCCCGCCGTGACCAACGCATCGGTGCCAAATTGCGGTGGTGGCGCCGGTTGAAACAACAGGGCACTTGCTGTGAGAACAACGGCCGGCACAGCAAATGATGTTACCAACCGCGCGCCCTGCAATTTCGAATAACGAATGGGCAGTTCGACCAGTTCGTACGACACAAGTGTCGCGAACGCGATCGCAAGTGCGACGAGTGTGCCCAACCACGCCCCGTGGAACCCCGTTGTTGCCGGCGTGAGTACGACAATCAGCGGCCAATGCCACAGGTACAGCGAGTAGCTTCGTTCGCCGAGCCACACCAGCGGAGGCCATGCTAACCCACGAGACACCATTGCTTGCGGAGCCATCACAATCGCCAAAATGATTGACACGCTGGCAATCGCGTGCAAAGCAAAGCCACCTTGGTACAAAAGCGGAGTCGTAGTTGCGACAGTGTTCCATAATGCGACAATTGTTAAAACACCCACGCCCGCAGCAATGGATACCGTCGGAGAGAAAAATGTATTGGGCGCCGTCTCCGACAACGCCGCCACGTTCTTGGCGGGTCTTTGCGCTCTCGAATTGCTCCTCGATTCATCGCGCCAAAACAAGCACGCCGACAATGCGACACCAAGCAGGATCGCGCCAACGCGAGTGTCCGTGCCGAAATAGGCTCGGTTGTCGCCGAGTCTTGTAAAAATAAATGACGACAATACAAACGATGCAACTGCCAACCCCAGCGATAGGAGAACCAATGTCTGTACCTTCCCCTTCGCACTCACAAGAATAACGAGCAAGAACAACGGAAACAAAATGTAGAACTGTTCTTCGATCGCCAGTGACCACAAATGATTCAATGGCGATGTGGCCAGACCAACGTCCCAATACCCCACGTCAAACAACACGTTGAACCAGTTACTGCCGTACGCCATCGCGGCGGCGCTTTGACCGTTGACTACCGCGAGCTCCGACGTGGTGGCTTTGGTGCGAGCCCAGAGTTGCGCCGCCCCCACCAGCACCAACACTGCCGGCACGAGGCGGCGAGCGCGGCGCGTCCAGAATTGTTGGAGCGAAATGGTGCCGGTGTTGCGGTGCTCGTGAAGCAGGATGTTGGTGATCAGAAATCCGGACAACACGAAGAACAGATCGACGCCCAGAAAGCCGCCGCGCAACACACCCACGTGAAATGCAACCACGCCCAGAATGGCAATGCCGCGCAAACCATCAAGTGCTGCGATGCGCCCTGGTGCCACTGGCAACGCGGGTGCGACCTAGTTGCGTGGGTCCAGTGTCGTCAATCCGACATCGTCGAGTGTGATGCTACCCGACTTCGCCCGATCAAACACCAGCCGCACCGTGCAGAGTGTTGCCGGATTGAACGAGGCATTCGCCGCGACAAACGCCGACATCGGCATGACATACGTGGTTCCAACTGGTTCGGACAAGGTCGGGAACACTGACTTGTCGCGTCCCTTGCGCCGATAGATGTACGTCTCAATTGGCATCCGTACTGGCCCAAATGTGCTGAGCACCACGCGCGCTTTTTGCCCGCCAGCGTCTTCAACTTCGACACTGAAGTCGGGAGGCGTGGAATCTTTTGGCGTCGGCTTTTTCGGTTTGGCCGGCGCTTTGGGTTTCGTTTTGCTCTTGGCGCTATCACTCTTGGCCGTGGTGTCTTTTTTCGCGGTATCCTTGGGAAGCTTGCGCGGACCCGGACGAATATCAGTGGTGCCCACAGTCATCAGCAACGCAGTGTTTGAACCAACCCTCCACGCCGCTCGCAACGAATCAGGCACCGAAATTTCGACATGCGCTGGTGTGCGCGGAGTAACGGTGTCCTTGCCAAAGGGTGAATTATTCCAACCAAACTGCGCAAGATTGCTTTTGAAGGTGCCACCGCGCGACCGGGCGGGAACGTCAGTTTCTTTCCACGACGACAACGAGTCTCCAGTGATATGCACGCCTGGTGCCGAGCCGGTGCTCACGTCGACATCTTCGTCAAATCCGGCCAGGAGGTGTGTTGCCGCGTCTTGATACCGCGTCTGGTACATCGTGGGCGGTAACCAATCACCAGCGGCGCGATGATCGCGAAACATCGGCATGTAGTCCTTCACGCCGTGCAACGTGGTTTCGAGAAACGCACTGATCACGACGCGACCGAATCGACGTTGCTCCTCTCCGTCAATCAACGCTTTCAAATTCAACGATCGCACGGAGAAACTGCCGTTGTCCTTGTTGTTCCAAACGGTGTTCCACTGCCCGTGATTGGCGCGATACATCCAGATGGCCGATTTAAATCCGCCATCGGGCCTGGTGTACTTGATGCGATTGTACTGCGACAATCCGCTGAATGTCGACACGTCGCCATCATGTGCACCGTGAATCACCAGGTAGTTGTAATCGCTCACCGGCGTTGATTGCTCGGCGGGTTTGTACTGGCCGTCCACTGGAGCGATGGCCACCAATGCTTTGATGTCAAATCCAAAATCGAACTTGATGGTTGCGTCGTCGGGATAGGCGGGCAATCGATTAAACGCGCCGGCAATACCGACCGCTTCTCCGCCGCGTGAATGGCCCATCAGCGCAATGCGTGTCATGTCAATTTTGTGATACAACGGTTTGCCCGCCGTATCATTCATCGCTTTGAGTGACTGCAGATGTTTGAGCAACATCCACGCACGCGCATCGTTCTCGCCACGAATGCCGCCGTTCAGAAAATTTTCGTCGACACTTGCAAGGATGAATCCGCGCGACGCGAGCAGCTCACCCAACCATTGGTAGCCCGGATCGGAGAATTCCTTCATGTCATGGTTGCCATGCACGACCAACACCAGCGGAAATGGTCCGGCCCCTTCCGGATACCACACGCGCGCATTGCGCGGAAACTTGGTGTTGTCGAAGCCCCAGTATTTTTTGCGGCTCTTCGCGGCGGGCGGATCCATCTTCGCGAATGGCGATGCATCAACCGTTGCCGTTTTGTACGTCAGCGAATCGCGGTATTCGGGGCGGTGTTTGTCGCCACCGGTACCGTAGTAGAGCTTCTTGAACGTGAAGCTGCCCGGTACGCCCGGATTAGGGGCTGTGATGGTCCGATGGGCCAGGACGGTCGCCGCGTCGCTTGGCGCAAGCTTGAGCGGCTGGGCGCAGGCGCCAGGCAGCAGTAGTGGCAGAAGCAGTGGCGCTCGGAGCAGCAGCTTGAGGCCGGTACTCGGGCGGCGCGAATGCGCACGGCAGCCGAGGGCTTGAGCGGGCAAAAAGGAGGCAGTGGTTGTAGGCACGGAAAGACGATAGAACACAATCCACTCGCGCGCTACGCTTTACCAGCGCATGTTCTGGTATGGACAGACGCAACTTCGTTTCCGCGCTGGCCGGCGCCACAATGGCCCCTGCCATCCTTCCCCAGTTTTCGCCCAGCGCCTTTCAGCGGTTGGCGGAGGCAAACGAAACCCTTGGTGGCAACCGAGCGCTGTTCGGCTATGGGGGGGCGCATTTCGACCCAGCCAGTATTCCGCCAGGTAGTGCTGAATCGGCGGCCAATGACGAGGCATTCTGGGAGCCAATCCAGCGCGCGTTCGAAGTGGACCGCAGCTACATCAATCTGAACAACGGCGGGGTGTCACCAACGCCCACCCACGTGGTTGAGCAGATGATTCGGGATATTCACTTCTCGAACGAGATGCCGACGATCCACATGTGGCAGACACTCGACCCGCGCATCGAAAGCGCTCGCCGCGAGTTGGCGATGGAGTTCGGGTGCGATCCGGAAGAAATGGCAATTGTGCGCAATGCGTCGGAGGCCCTGGAAACGCTCATTTTCGGCATCGATCTGAAAGCAGGCGATGAAGTCATCGTGAGCAACCAGAACTATCCGCGCATGCTCACCTCGTGGCGCCAACGGGCGCGTCGCGAAGGAATTGTGGTGAAGGACATCTCGTTTCCGGTTCCGCCGCCAAACATGCAAACGATTGTGGACCGGTTTGCGGCGGCTGTTACACCACGCACGCGTGTGATGGAGATAACGCACATCACGAATCTCACCGGACAGATTTTGCCGGTGCATGACATCATTGCGATGGCACGAGCGAAAAATATTGAAGTGTTTGTGGATGGTGCGCACGCGTTTGCGCACTTTCCCTTCAAGCGTGATGACCTCAACGTCGACTACTATGGCACCAGTCTGCACAAGTGGCTGATGGCGCCGGTGGGCACGGGATTTCTCTATGTGCGCAAGGAGAAACAGAAGAACATCTGGCCGCGTATGGGCGCCGACCCCGAGCTCAACGAGAACATTCGCAAGTATGAACAGTTTGGTACGCATCCCTCCGCCAACTTCAACGCCATATCAACCGCGATTGCGTTTCATCGCGGTGTTGGTGCCGATCGCAAAATTGCACGATTGCGATTCCTGCGTGATCGGTGGGCAAAACGACTGTTGGCCGAGGGACATGGGCGCGTGAAAATTCTCACACCGTTGGATTCACCAAACGCTGGCGGCATTTGTATGTTCGCCGTTGATGGATTGGACAACGCGAAACTCGGCGGATGGTTGATGGGAGCCAATCGCGTGATCAACACGCCAATTACACACCCAGAGTTTGCCGGCATTCGTATTTGTCCAAGCATTTACACGACACTCGAAGAAGTCGATCGTTTTTCGGAGTTCGTGCTGAAGGCCATCAAGAGCGGAATTCCCGCTTGAGCTCTTTCCGGCCGGTTACACTGGCAAGTGTCGTGCTTGCGGCGTCGGTGTGTGCAACGGTGACGCATGCGCAACGTTTTGAAGGCATCATCACGATGAAGCTGAGCGCGGGGAGCATCGGGGCGGTAATGGGCGGACGAGGTGGTGACGCGCGCGGGGGAGCGGCACGGGGCGCCGATGGTCGCGGTGGGTCGGGGCGTGGCGGTCCACCAAGCACCGCTACTGGTCGTGGCGCTGATGTCCGCGGCGGAGCTTCGACTGCCCGAGGTTCAACTGCTGGAGGTTCGACGGTCGGAGGTGCGACCGGCGGGGAGGCCACTGTTGTCGGAGGCCGAGCCGGCGGCCGTGGCGCCGACGGTGGGCGCGGCACCGATCCCCAGGTCGAGGCGATGCGAGCGGCTCTGTCGGGCGGCCTGCAGCAGATCGAATACATGACACGTCGCGGCAAGATTCGCATTGCGGTGGTGGGTGCTACAGGGGCGCCGTCACCTGCGGCCATGATCTACATGCCCGACGAGGGGATCATGTACACCCTGATCCCGCCGCTCTCGATGTATTCGGAAACGTCCATCGCAGACATGCAGGGGGTCATGGCGACGGTGCGACCGGGTGATACCAGTGCGGCCCGCGTTCCACCACGCGCACCAACTGTCATACACACCAAGCAGTTCGAACTCATTGCCGGTCATAAGTGCGAACACGTTACCGTGACACTCGGCAAACAGAAAACGGATATCTGCATGGGGAAGGGTTTGGGCGTGTTTGTGATGCCTGCCGGATTTGGACGGGCCGAGGGGTGGGATCAGGTGATGACGGAGTCGAATGGCTTCCCGCTCAAGGTGATGCAAGCCAATGGCACCGTGACCATGGAAGTCACGAAGATTGAACGGAAGGCGTTGCCGGAGTCTCTGTTTTCCGTGCCAGATTCCTATAGCAAAATGCCCGACTTCACGCGCCGCCCGCCGGGGTAGGTCATTTGGCGGAGGTAGAATTACCGATGGGCGGGAATGCCGGTTTGATGAAACAACCGATGCCGGGTTGCGTTAGTAGAAGACAGCACCTAACCCAAGGTTATCAGCATGTTCTCAGTCATTATTTCGTTCGCAATCGCGATCATACTCGCCACGGCATTACACAGTGGCGTTCGCAAATTTGTGCGCAATCGGTTGCGATACGTGGATGCCGTACAAAAGGGTTTTGTTCCGTTCGTCGCTGGTGGCGTGGCACTCATCGTCGCGATGCCGGTCATGGCATTCCTTCCGCTTGTCGGCCTCGGTACCGCGCTGACCGTTGGCCTTGCGGTTGGCTCAGGCGTCGCAGCGGGCGTGCGTGATATCCGTACAGGCGTTTCGCCCCTCATTTCCGATCGATAGTATCGGCTGGAAATAGCACGGCAAACGCAAACGCCCGCGAACTCCCAAAGCACCAACTGGCAATAGGCGCGCAACAACAAACGCTGGCGAACTCCGAATGACTGGAGGCGCCAGCGTCAGTTTTTTTTATAGCGCCAGGCGCCAAAATGCCGCGAAGACCACGGGGCTACATC
>JBDUBA010000505.1:0-4719 GCA_040004335.1 Gemmatimonas sp. | reverse complement strand
TCTGAATCGGGAGCAAGCGCACGACGTGATTGGAGTTGTCCTGCAGTTGGAGCGATCCTTGGTGCACCATTGCCGATGCAAGATCTCCTTCGAATTCTGCTATGCGCAGGCGTTTGTCGAGGGCAAACTGGAAAGCGGGCATGTTGGTTCGTGAGGGTTCCCGTCGAAACTAGACCACCGCGCGAACCGCCGGAAGTCAAACTTTTGGTACGGGACCGACCATCTCGGAGTTCTTGTATTGCCATTCGAGCAGCGAATACACGGCGAGCACCGGCACCGCGGCGAATGCGAGCACTACGAAGTTGTTCGATGGCAGTACTGGTGAAAGGTTCATCAGCTGGCGTTCGAGCAGTGGCACCAGCACGTTCATTGCGCCCTGCCGCATTCCGTAGGCCACGATGGTAAAGAGCCACACGCCGATCGGCACGACCATGAACACGACCATGACGATTCCCACAATCGTTTGATGTGCCCACGACTTGTGCCAGCGCACAAACCCCATTCCAATCATGAATAAAAATCCGATTACCAGCGCGGTCGCGACGTTCAGAATCATCATGCGCGGTTGTGCGTTGAGCCGCCTGGGATTGAGCTGACCGTCATCGTGATCCTTGAGCGCCAGCGGCACTCCGAAAACGGAGGTGGTGAGACGTTCAAATTGCCAGGCGGTGAAACGTTCACTGCTCGCCTTTCGCGCCGTGTACGGATTGTAGTACGTCCGGTTGAACACGTGAATGACATACGGCTGCACGGTTTCGCCCCACGGTGCCGTGATCGGTGCAACCGCGCCGTTTGCCTGCTCCCAATAGTCAAAGCTCACACTCGTTGGACTGTCGAAATATCGAGACTCCTGACCCATCGTGCCGATGGCGCTTCGATTCACACTTTGGAATTCGTCATGGCCCGGTATATGAAGCTGCGCGCCGATGATGGTCAGCAACAGCGGCAGGAAGAATCCCGGTGTCAGCAGCATCCACAGTCGTGAGCGATGTGACAATGGCATTGACTGCATCCACCGCGCGCGTTGCCACACATCTTCCATCATAATGACTGAGATGAGATACAGCTGCCACATGCCCATTGCGCCCATCATGATCGCCAACGCGCAGTTATAGACTCGCATTTTCGAGAACATGGTGGTGCGTATAACGTGCCACCACCGTGTACGATCGGCAGCGCTCGATACGTCGGCGTCGGATGAGTGATCGACACGGGAGGACACCGACAACGGCGCCAACTGAAATGCCTCCGGCACGCGCCTCCACCACCACGCGCCAACTGCCACTGCGGAAACGGACAATAGCGCGAGTGACTGCGCATGACTGAAACGAAGAATCGCCGCGCCGGCCGCAATCCCCATCACCAGGATCGGCGTGACGCCGCCACCGGCGGTGACAGTCAATTGGTTTGTGTTCACCAGCCGAGGCAGCAAAACTGCCAGCACGGAGATGAATACTGACGCCGCTAACTCAAACGCGGGAAAGGGAGCCCGATTGAATGCAACGATCGTTGCCGTTGCGAGGAGAATCGGCGTGACGTTGACTGCGAAGGCGGAGACCAGTCGCGCTATTGCGATGTCGCGTCCGGATATCGGCAACGCCGCTTCAAAACGTGTCGGACGTTGCGGCGTGATGGCACCCAGCATCGCGGTGGTGCCCGCAGCCGCCCACACACCAACCGTTCCCGGAAATCCCCATGTCACCATCACGATCATCGGCACCAGCATTGCCAGCACCAGCAACGTCCGGTTCTCCCGGATGTCGAGGTTGGGTTTCCAATAGTGAAGCAACAGATACAGCGTCATTTGAGAGCTGCAGTGCGGTCGCCACCAACCAGTTCCACAAACAGTTCTTCGAGCGGGATGCGTTGACACTGCGCCGATACGTTGAACTTCGTCTGTAGCCTGGTCTGCACCTCGGACGGTGATCCACGAAAAATTGCGTGCCATTCGTTTGTGCCCCCGCGCGCACCGAGGCATCCCTCGAGATTGCGGATGTCAGACAGATTCGTGACGGCATACTGTGGTATGACCGCGAGGCATGTGTTTTCACGCAGCGCGTCGAGCTCGCTGTCTATGCGTACCTTACCGCCATCGAGCAGAATGGCGCGTCCACCCAGTCGCTCAACGTCACCCATGTTGTGCGACGAAAACAGAATGGCCGTGCCTTCGCGATTCAGCAGTTGAATGGAGGTCTCCAAAAACTCGCGACGCGCCGCCGGATCGAGTCCACCGGCCGGTTCATCAAGTACCAGCAGTTCGGGGCGATGACAAACCGCGCACAACAGTGCAACCTGTCGCGCCTGGCCTTTGCTGAGTTCCTTGATCTTCGCGTCGTTGCGCGATAGTCCGAAACGCTGCAGCAGTTCTTTCTCGAGCGCAACATCCCAGTTCTTGTAGAGATATCGATGAAACGCAATCATTTCGGAGATGCGTGATGTCGGCGGCAACACCTGATCTTCCGAGACGTAGCCAATGCGTTTCTTGACGGCGACCGGTTCTTCCGTTGGTGACATTCCGAACACGCGCACCGTGCCGCGATGCGGAAACAACATGCCCATTGCGAGGTTGATGAGCGTCGTTTTGCCCGCAGCATTGCGGCCCAGCAACGCGACCACTTCACCGGCCTGCATGGAGAAAGTCACGCCGTCGAGTACGGGTTTGTCTTTCTTGTACGAACGCGCAACGTCGTTGAATTCGAGAATCATGGGAGGCGTCATGGTTGTGCGCTTAGGCCTTCTTGGGGATTGGAACCGGAGACATCTCCGTCCGCGCAACCTGCCATTCGAGCAATGCGTACATGGCGATGGGCGGGAGTAATGCGAGCAGTGCAACAACAACTATGTTTCCTGGCAACGCATCGGACAGGTGCAACAGCCAGCGTTTTGCAAGCGGCACGACAATTTGTGTCGTGTGGTGTACGCCGTAAAATCCGTCGATCATTATGGCGAGTATCCCCAACACTGGGGCCACTCCGTCGCCAATGTGCTGCAGCGGTCCTCTGCCTGCCGGCGCACGATAGCGGCCAAATTCCGTGAGGAAATACAAGAACAGAACAAGACACAACAGCGCGCTCGCGTTGAGGAGTTGCACCCGCGGAGCTTCGTACAACGGTTGCGGAAAGATCTTGCCTTCTTCATACGACTGCGGCCGCGGAACCGGGTGACCATACACTTTGGCCGCGGCTCTGGCGTATTGCCACTCTATGAATTCATCGCTGCTTTTTCGATTGGTCGTGTACGGATTGTACATCAACGCCACCGGAACTCTCAGCGTATCCGGCGATACCGATTCGCCAAACGGCGCGGTAATTACGGGCGGCTGTCCATTGGGCGCGAACTCCCAATACATCAACTTTATTCGCGTCGGACTGCTATACCACGGCCCGGGTTCCAGTGGCATCGACACAGACTGCCACGTGATTGGATTCATGTGTTTGTATGGAAGACCAGGAATGCCCACGAAGCCGCCAATAACAATCGCCCCAAACGATCCAACCAACACCGGTACCAGTGTCAACAGCAATCGCACGCGCGCCGATATCGGAAACGCTCCCAGCCACGCAGTCCGCTGGCGCAAGAAAGGGAGCATCGAGAATTGAATCCCTATCGTCCAAGTCCAATTCCCCAGGGCCGACTGAAACGCAAGCAACACCCCGAAAAAAAACCATCTGGGTGATAACAATGCTCGTGCAACCGCGAGCCACCAGTATTTCGCATTGTCAGCAGATACTGCCGACTGCGCGCGTGACGACTTCGATGCGTTTTCCAGTCGAAGGGACGTCACCTGCAAAGACTCCGGCGCATTCCGAAAGACCAAGGCGAATACACCAACTGCGCTCACAACGAGCGCGACCGACGCTATTTGAGACGGCAGCGCGAACAGAACGAGCGCACTTAGCGCCAGCAACGCCCCATATGCGGCCAACAGCAAACGCACCGATGGTCGCTTCATTTCGTTGGCGCGTATTACATACGGCAACGTGGCACAAACAATGACGAGCGCGCACAACCCGATGCGGTCAAAATTGCCAAGCGGTCGAAGTCCCGTCATCTCAGGCAGAATATCCGCCATGCGTTGTGCCGATGATGTCTGCAATGCCACCCACCACACGATCAATGGCGTCACTGAAAACACGCAGGCCGCCATCAATCGTGCGCAAATGATCGCGCGCGCACTAATGGGCAACGCAACCTCAAACAAACTTGCTCGGCTCGGTACAACTGCAATGCTGACGATTGGAGTGAGCAACGCCACCAGAATGCCAGCATCTCCCATGAATGCAAACATGGATGCAACCATCACCGACATCATGATCAGCCGCGGCTCGGCGATATATCGACGAAACAACGTGAACGTCATCCTACAGCGCCTTTCGATGAGGTTGAGCCGGACCATCGGTGAGTTCACGGTCGGCGTCCTTGATCACTTTCAACACATCGGAATACTCAAGACCCGCCAGATATGCCTGCGACAACAAGGCCTGCGCCGCCGCCTTCAACTGCGCGGTACGCACCGCCTGCGTGACTTTCGGAAGACGCGCCGACACAAACGTGCCGCGCCCGCGCTGCGACTCGATGTAGCCCAGCGTTTCGAGTTCGTCGTACGCTTTCTTGACCGTGAGCGGCGCAATCACAAGTTTTTCACTCAGCTCGCGATGCGACAGCAACCGCTCGCCACTCTGCAAACGCCCACCCGCAATTGCATCCATGATCTGCCGC
>JBDUBA010000350.1:0-4723 GCA_040004335.1 Gemmatimonas sp. | reverse complement strand
CCCTCAAGCGTTCGCCTGGGACGCGGGCCAATGGCACTCCGCATCAAAGAGTCCAAAGTTACTGCGAACTATTTCGATATTCTGGGTGTGAAGCCGCTGCGTGGTCGCTTCCTGCGGCCCAGCGATGACAATGAAACTGGGGACGCGGCCGCGGCAGTCATCTCATATGGCTTCTGGCAGCGACACTTTGCCGGTGCTGACAGCGCGCTGGGTGCGCACTTCACCACCAGCGATGTTCCGTTTGTCGTCGTGGGAATTGCTCCTTCAGGATTTACTGGACCCGAGGTAGACGCCGCCGATGTTTGGGCCCCGCTTGGCGCTGTTGCAACCAGACGTTTTGGTCGCGAATGGAAAACGAGAGACGACCTCGGCCCGGTTGTGTTGGTGCGACTGGGCGCGAACATCCCGGCCAAGGCTGCCGAGACCGAAGCGACGGTGTTGATCAATCGTGTCGTTGAAACGGAAGAGATGGCGAGCGAGAAACGAACCGTTGTGCTGGGATCCATTCTCGAAGCGCGCGGACCTTCTCAGCAGACGCCTGCCGTGAAAGTGTCTACACGCCTGGTGGTTGCGTCGCTTCTGGTACTGGTGGCAGCGTGTGCAAATCTGGCGAACTTGTTGTTGATGCGTGCGTTAACACGTCGCCGTGAAATGGCGTTGCGGCTGGCGATCGGCATATCGCGAATACGGCTTGCTTCGCAGCTGTTGCTCGAATCGTTGATTGTCGCTCTTGGAGGTTCGCTGCTCGCAGTAGTGGCCGCGCGCTGGGGTGGCGTCGCGCTCAGGCAGTTGGTGTTTCCTGATCAGCAATGGGCATCAAGCACGATGGACCTGCGCGTATTTGCGTTCGCCGTGTTGTGTGGAACGGTTGTCGCGCTACTTGCAACGATAGCACCGGCAATCCGCATGACACGCGCGGACGTCGGTCAGGAACTACGCTCGGCAGCGTCCCGCGTTACGCAATCAACGGGGCGTTTGCGTCAATCGCTGATGGCGGTGCAGGTGGCACTTTCCGTGTTGCTGATTGTTGGTGCCGCTGCGTTCAGCAAAAGTTTGCATGAGGCGTACACGTTTGACATGGGTATTGATGTTGATCGACTCGTGACAATTCGTTTTTCTTTCGAAAAGGATACGCTTAACGCAGCAACACGTTTGGCGATACTTGACGAGGCAGCACGTCGAGTGCGTGGAATCGCGGGTGTTGAACAAGTGACGGTGGCAAGTGGGTTACCGCTTGGGAGTCATATCGGACTTCGCATTTACATTCCCGAGCGCGAAATTCCAAAAACGGGAACCGTTCTGTGGAACATTACACCAGAGCTGCAGTCCACCCTTGGCCTTCGCCTGGTACGTGGTCGCTTTCTTGAATCCAGAGATGTGGTACCAGGAGGAGTTCATCCAGTTCTCATTTCAGAGGCCGGAGCCAAGCAGTTGTGGCCAGGTGTCGATCCCATTGGTCGCTGCGTTCAATTCAGACCAGCACCGCCGTGTATCCCGGTAATCGGCGTCATTCGCGATGTTCGCCCACATTCGTTTCACCAGGATGCGGGTGTCGTGACGATGATTGGAGAAGAACGGCCAAACATTACCAATACTTTTCAGGGGTTTGTCGTCATTCGACTGAAGAGTCCTAACGTGATGTCAAGCGTCATCGGCGCAAGCCAACGTGCGGTGTTGGATATTCGGAACGATTTGTCCGCGCTGGAAGTGCGGCCAATTGCCAACGCGCTTGAATGGGAATATCAGCCGCTTCGCTTGGGCGCCTACACCTTCAGCAGTTTTGCGATACTTACCATCATCCTTGCGACCATTGGCCTGTACGGCATTCTCGCTTTCAGTGTCGCGCAACGCACCAACGAATTTGGTATTCGCGCGGCGCTTGGTGCGCAGGCGCGCGATCTGATCGTATCCGTCGTGCGCGAAGGGATGATTGTTGTTGGCGCTGGCGTCGTGCTTGGCATGGCGCTCAGTTGGTACGCGAGCACCGCCATTGCAACGTTGTTATTTCAGTCCAGCGCGCGAGACATGATGCCGTACCTGTATGCCGCGGTTGTGCTCACCCTGGTCGCGCTTGCGGCCTCCATTGTACCGGCGCGCCGTGCAACGCGCGTTGATCCGGCAATTGCACTGAGAGCGGAATGAACACTCATTTGGAGTGCGCGAGACATGTTTGAATCGATCCATTAACTATGGTATCGCATTCGTGCGCGCTTCGGGCGCGACGATCTTGATGCGGAGTTAACGGATGAGCTGCGTGCGCACGCGCAATTTTTGGAGGATGAGGCGCGCGCTGCTGGAGCCTCGCCGGACCCGGCACGGCGCGCGGCATCGGAACGACTCGGCAATTGGACGAACATCCGCGAGACCACACGCGACCGCTGGTCGTTCGGCTGGGTGGAGGCGTTGCTGCAGGATACGCGCTATGCGTTTCGGTTTTTGCGCAGATCGCCGGGGTTTACGGCGGTGGCGGTGTTGTCGCTGGCACTGGGCATTGGCGCGAACGCAACTGTGTTTTCGGTCGCGGACAAGTTGCTGTTCAGCGCGCCGGCGCAGGTGGCGAATGCGAGTGGGTTGTATCGCGTTAGCGTTCAACGAACGTATCCCGACCTTGCGCCGCGGCCATTCTTCGGCGTCGTGAAGTTCTCTGAATATTTCGCATTGAAGGAACAGGCAAAGTCGTTCGACGTCATAACGGTCTATCTGCCGCCCGAACGGCAACGATTGGGCCGCGGCCCGGATGTTCCGCGCATCAAGGAATCGCCAGTGTCGGTGAACTTCTTTGACGTGCTTGGCGCAAAGCCGTACCGCGGACGTTTCTTTCTGGCGGATGACGCGAAATCAAGCGGTTCCCTGTATCCTGCTGTCATTTCCTACAGCTTCTGGCAACGCCAATATTCGGGGGCGGACAGTGCAATTGGTGCGAAATTTGAAGCGACAGGGTTGTCATTCGTCATCGTCGGAATTGCACCGCCGGGATTTTCCGGAACGGAACTTGATGCAGCAGATACGTGGGTGCCACTTGAGGCAACGGCACCACAGCGCATCGACCAGAACTGGAAAGCCTGGGACGGAATGGCGGCTCGCATGCTTGTACGATTGGCGCACGGAGTAAGTTCGACCCGTGCTGCAACCGAGGCCACCACTCTGTTGCGTCGAATTCCAGAAGAGAACCCAGCCATGGCGGTGCAGGAGACGGTTGGGATTGGATCCATTGTTGACGCGCGCGGGCCCTCGGAACAGACCGATGCCGTCAAAGTCTCAACGAAGCTAGTTGTCGCCTCGGCACTCGTGTTACTGGCGGCGTGTGCCAACCTCGCAAATCTTTTGTTGGTGCGCGCACTTACGCGCCGCCGTGAGATCGCGCTTCGCCTGGCAGTTGGCGTGACGCGTCGGCGCCTGATGATGCAGATGCTTATCGAATCAGTCATGATTGCGTTGGCGGGGGTGTGCGCCGCGCTGATCGTTTCTCAGTGGAGCGGCAGTTCGTTGCGCACGTTGATATTTCCCGACATGCAGTGGGCGTCAAACGCCATCGGCTGGCGTGTGTTTGCATTTGCCTCGTTCATTGGCGTGCTCACCGCCGTCATTTCGACTATTGCACCGGCCGTACGAATGACACGCGCGGACGTAGCAAGCGCATTGAGATCGGCGGCGCCACAACTTACGCAATCGACCGGTCGTTTACGGCAAGGGTTGCTCGCGCTGCAGGTTGCACTTTCGGTTGTGCTGGTCATCGGAGCAGAAACGTTCAGCAAGAGTCTCGAGAATGCCTACCAGTTCGATATGGGCATCGATGTCGAGCGTCTGCTTACCGCCCGTATTTCTCTGGATTCGGACACCGTTTCCAGTGGTTCCCGGAATTCGATGTACGACGAAGCACTCCGCCGCGTTCTCAGCGTGCCGGGCGTGCAAGCAGCCGCGCTTACCGCGCAGATTCCGTTGCTTGGCAACACCATAATGCCGATCAACACTCCCGAAGGTGACCCTCGCAAACGACCCGGTGCTGTCATCTGGCAAGTCACTCCTGAGTTGCAAAAAACCGCGGGGTTTCGCCTTACGCGCGGTCGCTTCATTACCGCGGCTGATTTACGTCCCGGTTTGCCCGTACCAGTGCTGATCACAGTGGAAGGCGCGCGGACGTTGTGGCCCAACACCGATCCAATCGGACGATGCGTTCGGCTTGGTCTGGCAGATACGACGCCGTGCCTCCGCGTTGTTGGGGTTGTTCAGAACTTGCGCCAGCGTTCGATTCGCGAGCAAGCGGCTCTGGCGATGCTGGTTGGGACGCCAGCGCCCAAAAGAATTTCCTATGTAGTCATTCGAACACATGAGAATATTGAGCCATCCAGTCTCGTTCCAGCAATTCGACAGCAGCTTCTCGATTTGCGCGCTGATGTTTCCGCGCTGGAAGTGAGACCTCTTACGCGCATGCTGGACTCCGACTACCGTCCGCTCCGCCTTGGCACTGTGACGTTCAGCACCTTCGCCGTACTCACGATCATTCTCGCAACGATTGGCCTCTACGGCATTCTCTCTTTCAACGTCACGCAACGCATCAACGAATTCGGCATTCGGTCGGCGCTTGGTGCGCAAGCACGCGACCTTGTCGCATCGGTCGTTCGCGAAGGAATGATTGTCGTCGCAACGGGTGTGGTGCTGGGCATGGTACTCAGTTGGTACGCGAGCACCGCCATTGCAACGTTGTTATTTCAGTCCAGCGCGC
>JBDUBA010000061.1:0-4733 GCA_040004335.1 Gemmatimonas sp. | reverse complement strand
GATCCTCCCGGCAATCAAAATCACATCGGCGACGGGCTCTCACCGATGCAGTGGGTTGGTCGCCTCGACGATGCTGGCTTTCGGTCCATCGACATCCTGTTGAGAGACCCTGAAAAAGTTGTGCTTGCCAGTGTCAAGCCCTGATCACCAGCTGTTAGACGCCCGATGATACGTAACGCCGCGATCTGCTGCAAAGGTGCTCATAAAGTAGCTGTGAACGGAGCACTTACTACCTAACATTTGCTCGATGGATTCTGCTACACGGTCACATATCGCCTCTTGTTGATCGGCCGCCAGACCTGCCAACGGCAGTCGCAGGTCCTTGATCGCCTGAAGAGCGCTCAGGTTGGCATCCCGAGTAAAGCGACACGGTTGAATGGCAATCGGTATTACTCAAGTTCCGTGCGTTTCTGCGCGCACTAATATCGGAGGCAGCTCATTTCCTGCAATGAAGTCGGAAGCCAGAAAATCAGCCGCTATCAACAGCTCGGTGGAGGACAATCGCGCGACGTCACGTTTTCAGAGCGCATTACGTCAATTGGTTGATGCAAGCTATCCACCATTCGGAACAAGGGGACCGGGATTGACGACACCACCAACGCCACTGACTCCACTCGACAATGCGTGGGATCGACGGAAATTCATCAAGCATGCCGGATTCGCGGTTCTGGCAGTGCAGTGTCTGCCCGCGACGGCATACGCCTCACAGCATTCAGTAGACGACCTGACTCGCCCGAACGCGGACCTCACTATCAAGTCCGGCCCCGGCGCGTTCCATCATTTCCACTACCTCCGCATTCCGAATGAGATGCTGACGGCGCCACCGGCTCGCGGTGCTGAACTCACCACGACTAAAGCAGTACTGCATCGGCACCGGCTCAGGTTGTCGCAAGGTGAGCTCCGCAGTGTGCGCGACGGCGGCACCGTGACGCAACATGCCAGTAGTCATGTCTTCGTAATCTCGCTTGCAAAAAGAACGGCGGAGCCGGACGGAGCGAAAGAATTATGAAGACGCTGAAGGTGGTGCGTAGGACGCTCGGCTTGGTCTTCGGAATTCAGCTACTCGTCGGCCTTGCACTCTGGGTCGGACTGCTCGCGCCGCTCGTGCAGGCGCACCGCGCGATCGGCCTGCTGTATGTACTCCTCCTTTGGACACTCGCCGCGCTCGCGCTGGCGCGCCGTCGCGCGATAGCCCTCGCCGCAGTGACGGTCGTGTTGGGGTTCTTCATAGCGGGCCTCGGATTCGGACAACCGCGCCTGCTCATCGGCGAGTACCACTGGATCGTCCGAGTCATTCATCTTGCTCTTGGGCTGGCAGGCATGCTGACCGCCGCTGCAATCGAAGCGAGGCTCACGACTGCGGACCAGGCATGACGACCAGCACACAGGGCTCTGCGCACCGCGTTAGTCGAGCACGGCAATCGTCATCTCACGCAGGCGTACCCGATCTCCAATGGCCTCCACACGTGAGATGCGGTCATCGGCGAAGCTAAACTTGAGTACGCGGGTGAGCACGCCGCGCGGCGCGAAGACGACGGCCAGCCCATCGTCGACAAGTGCCATCTGCACAAATTGCATGCCGCGTGCCATCGACATAAACTGCGCCGCCCATCGCGCGGCGCCGATGATTTCGCGCGGCAGGCCCACCTCGTGTGCGGGTGCATCGTGGCGGATCGCGGCTTCGATGTGCAACGCGGCGTCGGGATCGAGTGCATTCAGCAGTGCTTGGAGATCACCCGTGCGCAGCGCATTCAGGAACGCTTTCACAACCGCGCTCTGTCGCGACCGCGCCGGATCGGATGGTGCTGCTGACCCGCGCACACGACGCCGCGCGCGACTCGCAAGCTGTTTCGTGGCGTCGAGCGATCGACTCATGATCGTCGCGATCTCTTCGAACGGCATGGCGAAGATATCGTGCAACACGAACGCAATGCGCTCTGCCGGCGACAGGGTGTCCAGCACAATGAGCATGGCGACACCAACGGAGTCCGCGAGGGCCGCTTCGCTCTCTGGATCGGAGCGATCTACCGGCAGATCAGGCGGGGTGAGCGGCGTCGCGCTCATCGCGACTTCCGCTCGCGCTGCCCGAGCGCGCAGCATATCCAAACAGAGGCGCGACACGACCGTGGTGAGCCATCCGGCCAAGTTGGCGACTGCCGAGGTGTCCGCACCGCTGACCCGCAACCACGTCTCCTGGACTGCGTCCTCTGCTTCGTTCAGCGAACCTAACATGCGGTATGCGACACCGCGGAGATGCGGTCGCGTCGCCTCGAATTGAATCGCCAACCAGTCCTGTTCGCTCATTTCGCTTATTGCACCTGAGGCATCACGGTAGCGGATCGACGAAGGTTCCCCATGTTGACGGATCGCGAATCGAAAAGGTGACGCAGCTTGTGTGAATGGGCCAGAAGGATCGACGGAGTACTGTACGCAGACTTAGAAGTCCTTTTGGTCGATCTACTTTGGCACCGTGCTGCTTGCTCGCTTCGATGAACGCGATGGCATCATCCGCGAATGAATCTTATCCCTAACCCAGTGTTACCTATGTACCCGGTTTGATCTGTTACCTATCTACCCGATTGCACACGTCTTTTGCGCACGGGCTTAGGGGATTCCGCAACCTGATCGACAAAACTCCGCAGCACCGCATTGATGCGCGTTTGATATTTGGGGCCGGTCGCGCGAAACCAGTCAATGACATCGCTATCTAAGCGAATTCACGGTGCTCCCGCTTGCGGCGTTCAACTCAACTCAGCGCCGCGTCGTGGATGCCAGCCCAGTGCAGCGCCTCGCTGCGATCACCGAACGAGCGGTATTCGGTGATCTTGCCGTTGCAAAACACAAAGCCATCGGCAAACCGACCACCGGTCCAGTCGGTGGTACCATGCAAGCGAACCCACGCATACAGGTAGACGACGACTTTGTCATCCTTGATGAAGAACTGCTCGGGTTCGCACGTCCCCTCCGCCCATCGTCCGCGCCCGTTCCTGACATGCGCGTGTACGTCGGCGCTGCCCCTGTAGATGCCGGCCGTTGGAAACCCCGCGGGTTCGATGCGGACAATCTGCGGATCGAAATCCCTGGCAATGACCTCCAGGTCATTGCGATTGATCGCCGCGAAGAAGTACCGCAGCGCCTCCACTTCGGGACTCATACGTTCGCCCTGTGGTGATGGTTGTTGCGCGGTCTAACGCCCCGTTCTGCTGCAAAGGCTGTAATAAATTAGCTGTGAACGGAGTAGCGCGCAGCACCAAGCAGTTACACAGCGCACCTCATGCGTTCGACTGCAGCGACGCTCGTTATACGTCGCTGCTGGCTGCGGTCCCTTTCACGGGCCGATCCGCGTCAAGTTGTTCAGCAAGCGCCACGATGATGCCTTCCGGTCCGCGGATGTAGGCTAGCCGGTAGGATCGCTCGTACTGCATCTCGCCGATGATTTCTGAACCGAGGGTGCGCATGCGCGCGACAACTCCATCAATATCATCGACGGCGAACATGATGCGGCGAATGCCGAGCGTGTTGACCGGCGCTGCAACTGGTCCGAATCTGACTGCGTCCGGCGAATGGAACTTGTCCAACTCGATACCGTACCCGTCCGGCGTTCGCAGCATGGCGAGAGTCGCGCGGACGTTACCGAGCCCGATCAGCTGCCCAATCAACGGGCCCTCGACCGTCGACTCGCCTTCGAGCACGAGGCCGAGCGCCAGAAAGAACGCCTTCACGGTCTCTAAATCGTCGACAACAATGAGTACGTTGTCCATTCGCTTGACTGTCATCGCTTACTTGCCCCTCCGCCACTGGGTGAAGACCTCGGATCGACGTATAACGCCGCGTTCTGCTTGCAAAGGCCGTAATAAATTAGCTGTGAACGGAGCGGCGATAGCCGCGCAGTTACACAGCGCACCTCCTGCGTTCGACTGCAGCAACGCTCGTTAGACCGCGCCGTCGCGATCATATTCGATGGGTGCCCGCCCCCCACCAGTGATGGACTTCGTTTCTGGCACGGCGGTGAACGCGAGATCGAGTGCCGCACTCACGGAGGCCGCGAACGCACAGATGGCCGGATACTCGGTGGCGACGTGCGTCGCATACACCAAGGACAGATCGCATTCGAACGCGAATAACTCCGTATAGAGCGACCCTTCGCCCGTCAGGAACGTGTCGCATCCTTGTGCCAGCGCATCAGCGAGATAGCGCGTTGCGCCTCCCCCTCCAGGTACCAAGCCCACACGGTGAAACTTCGGATTATTCGGCCACGCACGGACGGGGGCTTCGAGCCGATTTGACACCAGACGCAGCCACGCATCGAAGCTGACGTCTGGGGCGAGGCCGACGACGAGATCCGTTGCCGTGGAGCTCACATTCGTGAGGCCGAGTGACTCCGCGATGGAACCGCCAACAGATTCTGTCGGTGACCGATCTAACGATTCATGCGTGGCGTATAGCGAAATTCCAAAGCTGTGGAGTCTTGCCAATTTCTGTTCGTGCAAATGCAAATCGATTTCCGCCCACGGCGCATGATGGACGATGAGGACATCGACGTGGGCCTTCGCTGCCGCTTCGATGACGGCGAACGACGTATTCAGCGCTGCGCCGATGCGATGCACGACGTTCCGACCCCGCACTAGCAAGCCGTTGCCGGTACGATCTGACTCTCGATCGACGTTGAGTCGACGGTCAAGATAGGTTTGAACAGCATCAAGGGTGGACGCCACGAGTCTCGCGTGTGAGAA
>JBDUBA010000086.1:0-4747 GCA_040004335.1 Gemmatimonas sp. | reverse complement strand
CTTCGGTGAGCTTCGGTGGACCCGGTCCGTTGACCCGGTCCGTTGACCCGGTCCGTTGACCCGGTCCGTTGACCCGGCTAGCCCCGTCCCGTTTTTGGCCCGACCGGTACGGTCTTCGTAGGACTGTCCTTGAGACGCGCCACAGCCTGTTTCGCGTCGCTTACCTGCGATTGCAGCGGCGCGTCCGCGTCCTTCCAGCGGCGGATGAACTCATCGTACGCCACGATCGCTTTCGCGGGCTCTCCAAGTTTTTCATACAATTTTCCGCGCTCCAGAAAGCTGTGCGCGAACGCTGCGTATCCGGGTTCTGCAATGCTGATGTTTCCGTACCGTTTGGGGTCGATGGCTTCGTACATGCCGACGGCGGTACGCAAATCACCGACAGCCGCGGCCGCGAGTGCGCGCGCATACAAACGAATACCCGCCATACCGATCGTCGATTTTTTCATCGAGTCAACCGACGGAAACTCGCGAACGAGCTGTGCAGCGCGCGCGGTGTCTCCCTTCCACACGGCTTCCAGCGCGGACAATTCGGGCAACAGCGTTGCACTGGGAGTGTTGTTGCCGCTGGCCTGCGCGGTCCAGCGACGAGCCGCTCCGGAAAACGCGGTGTCATGAGTTGCCAGATACGCCATGTATGGAATGCCGATGGATTGCGCGCGCATCTGGCGTAGCATCGGGTTGTCGTTACGCTCAAATGTTTGCATACTGCGCAGCAAATTGCGTTTGTCCGCGTCACTGGTTGGCAACCCCATACCCATCTTCATGCCGAGTGCCAGAAATCCGCCAACGGATTGCGTGCCGATGGTGGACCCCGGCATCAGCGAATCTGTTTCGACGGCAATGCGGACAAGCGAATCGGTCAGACCAATCGCGCCGGCGCCGCCCGCGGTCGTGAGTCCGCTCAACACATAGATGATGCGGTCACTTTCGCCGTGCGCGCGCAACGAGTCGGCGGGGGACCGACGCATCGCATCGCGCAAGCTTGCCAGCGCGCGCGGGTCGTCAGCGAACATGCGCAATGTCACGATGCGGTAGGGCGTGGTCGGTGAGTTCGCCTGTGCATGCGTGTACGAACGTTCCAGCACCGCAACCGATGAATCAATTTTGCCGAGCTGTTGATAGGCGTCGCTGAGTGAACGATAGGCTTGACGTGCGTCGGGATCGGCGGCGAGCCATCCGGCTGCGGCATCGCGGCTTTTGGTTTTTGCGGCGAGGCGCAGCGCTTTCAGCTTGTCGACTCCAATGGCCAGTGCCTGCGCTTCCGTGCTGACGTTGCGCAAGGTATCGCCATCAAGCACCAGATAGTTCCCGTTGTACGACGCCATCTGATAGATCCCGACTAAATGCTGATAGGCGAGATGATTGGTGGAATCGATGGCGATGGCGCGACGAAATCCGCGTTGTGACTGATTGAGCAGAAGCGCGACGGAGTCGCCGTTGGTGAAGCCGGTTCCGGTGGCTTCATGAAATTGCGCGTCGGCCAGACCGTACCAGGCCTCCGAATCAAGCGAGTCACTCTTGACGAGTGACGCGAGGCGCAGGCGTGCATCGTCAAACAATTTGCGCGCAGCTTCGCCCTCCGCGAGGAAGGCGTGCGCCAGGTCGTTGTTCGCAACAACAATGTCCTGCATGCGCTGCGGCAACCGCGCTTTGTTGTCGACGGCCTTTTGAGACGCGAGCACGTGTTGTGAACGATCCGGTGCGTTGATCCACCCCAGCGTCAGCGCACGCTTGTAGTACGCCAGCGCAAACGTGCTATCCAGTTCCGTTGCCCGTTTCAGGAGCGAATCGGCTTCGGGAAGGCGCCACGAATTAAGCGAACGCACGCCATCCAGATACGTGCGGTAGGCGTCAACTGAAGTTGTGGTTGCCTTGGAAAGTTCGACGGTCACCTTGGGACCGCCCACGAGGTCGAGCAGCTGACTGGATATTGCCTGGAAGAGGTTGCGCGGGTCGTCACCCAGTTTCACTGCACTTTGTGCAGGTTGATCGACGGGCAACCCCGTGGCGACACTGTACATGCGCGCAATGACGCGCAACGAATCGGGAGTGGTTGTGACGGTGCCCATAATCACAACCCCAGCGCCCGCCCGACGTGCAATTCCGCGGGCTTCGTCAAGCGCAATTCTTTTCTTCTCATCCAGCTTTGCGGCGCGCAAGAGATCGAGCGAGCGCTCGTAATCCACAACGGAAAGATCCGTCCACTGCGACAGCGCCAACGACATCATGTTTACGCTGCCTTCGTGCAGCCAATCCAGCGAACGATCGCCGGTTTGCACTTCGAACGGCGCAATGAAATACATGCGTTTGTTGCCGGTGTCACGATTCAGATAGAACACACCACCGGCAACTGCAGCAACGATCAAGGCAATTGCACCGCCCATGAACATTTTCCGACGCGATTTGCCACCGGCGGCTTTGCTGGAACGTGAAGCGGAGCTCCGTCCGATCTGATGCACCGGAGTTTTGTCATCGAACGTTTCACCCGCCAAGGCGGCTGCAAATGCGGCGCCGCGCGAAAAACGTTCAGCTGGACTCTTGAGCAACACGCGATCGATGGCGGCGCCAACTTCTACGGGGGTACTCGGCGCTTTTTGCAGAACCGGTTCCGGGCGTTCAGTCAGCTGTTTGACCAGCGTCGACGCAGCCGTTGGCGCGTCGATCGCGGGCGCACCGGTCAACATTTCATAACCGATTAACCCGAGCGAATAGAGATCGCTCCGACCGTCGAGGTCGCGCTCACCGGACGCCTGTTCGGGACTCATGTAGCGTGGAGAGCCGAGCACAAAACCGGCGCCAGTGAGGCGCGGGTCGCCGGCAGACGCGAGCGCAACCGCCACACCAAAGTCGGTTAACATCGCTCGGCCCGACTCACGATCGAGCAGGATGTTTTCCGGCTTTACATCGCGATGCACAATGCCTGCCTGGTGCGCGTAGTCGAGCGCGAGGGACAGGTCGCGCAGAATTTCGCAGGTTGCGTCGGAGTTGATGTGCGTTTCGCGCGTCATGCGGTCGCGCAAACTTTCGCCCGGCACAAACTCCATCACGAAATACAGCAGGCCATTCCCTTCGCCGGCTGTGTAGACCGCGACAATATTTGGATGGCGCAACTTGGCGACGGTGCGCGCTTCTTGAATGAAACGTTGGCGCAATTCGGCACTGGAGGCCAGTTCGGGCGCGATGACCTTGACGGCCACTTCGCGGTCGAGCGTGACGTCGCGGGCGAGAAAGACCGTGCCCATGCCGCCCTGTCCGAGGGCTCGCACGATCACGTACTGTCCGGCGAGTGCCGCCGCCAGGCGGGTCTCAAGATCCGTCGCGTCGATTTCGGCCATTTGGGGGAAGATGGCGTTCGGTAAGCCGTTTGGAAACCGATACAACGGTAGAGATTAATGCGGATTGCGCAGGGGTGAAGTCTGCGGTACCCTGACCTTATGTCGACTCGCCGAATGTTCGTGAAGCGCGCCGCACGAAACGGCGCCGTGATACTGGGAGCCGCCTCGGTGGCTCGGGTGCCGGTGGAATCTGAATCCGCACCACCCGCGCTCGATGCGTCAGAAATGAACGCGTTGGAGCCTGCGATTGATCCGGTCACTCTGGCCCGCGACGAAGCGCACTGGAATCGCATCGCGCAGAACTACCGGGTACTGGGTTCCGTCACGAATCTCGAAGCTGGGTTTTTTGGAATGATGGCAACGCCGGTACTGGAAGCGTTCCATCGCAACATTGATCGAGCCAATCGCGGCAGCTCGTACTTCTCCCGCCGCGAATTTCCGGCCATCGCCGAGAGTGTTCGCGCACGGGTCGCGAATTTTGTGGGCGCGCAGCCGACAGAGATTCTCTTATCGCGCGGCGCGACGGAAGCATTGCAGGCGTTGATATCGCAGTATGTACGCGTGGGCGCTGGCGATACGGTGATGTATGCGGATCTTGACTACAACGCGATGCAGTGGGCCATGAACGCCCTGGCGGATGAGCGCGGGGCGAAGGTTGCGCGGCTCAACATTCCCGAACCGGCCACACGCGAAGGGATTCTCGCGGCGTACACTGCGGCGCTCGACGCCAATCCGCGCACGCGATTGCTGCTGCTCACGCATTGCAACAACAAGACGGGGTTGTTGTTGCCGGTGAAGGACATTGTGGCGATTGCTCGCCCGCGAGGTGTGGATGTCGTGGTCGATGCCGCACACTCGTTCGGACAACTTCCGCTCACCATGCAACAGCTCGACGCGGATTTTGTTGGCCTCAATCTGCACAAATGGATTGGCGCTCCGGTGGGTGCCGGCGCGATGTACATCCGCGAAGGAAAACTTGACCTCATCAAGCGTGCGCACGCGGACGAAAGCGCGCCGGACAACCGCATTGAGAGTCGTTTGCACACCGGCACGACCAATTTTTCCATCGTCATGACGATTCCCGACGCGCTCGATTTTCAGGCGACGATTGGCGTGGAGAACAAAGCGGCGCGGTTGCGCTATTTGCGCGACAGTTGGGTGAAGGAGGTGCGCAACGTGAAGGGTGTTGACGTGCTGACGCCCGATGATGCGGATCTTGTTGGCGCGATCACGTCATTTCGTGTGCACGGGCGTATTACAAGTGCGGCGAATCAGGCAGTTGCAAAGACCCTGCTTGATGAGTTCGGGTTGTTCACGTTCTATCGCACGGGTTTGGCGAAGGGTGATTGCGTGCGGGTGACGCCGGCGTTGTACAACTCGGTGGCGGATGCCAACAAGTTGGCGAAGGC
>JBDUBA010000263.1:0-4764 GCA_040004335.1 Gemmatimonas sp. | reverse complement strand
CAGACGCGTCAGACCAGGACGCTGAACTACGTGCGCACGTTCAACGGGCGCTTGCTGCCACGTACGAGGTCGACCAGGAAATAGGCCGCGGGGGAATGGGCATTGTGTACCGTGCCAAAGACAAACGCCTCAAGCGGTTTGTCGCGATCAAGCTGTTGCCCCCCGAGCTCTCCTTCCGACGCGACGTGCGTTCTCGCTTCCAGAACGAAGCGCAAACGGCCGCGCAGCTCAATCACCCCAACATCGTTCCCATCTACTCGGTCGACGAAGTCGAGAATCTCGTCTTCTTCGTCATGGCGTGCGTGGATGGTGACAACCTGGCCACTCGGCTTAAAAACCGCGGGCCATTGCCCGTCGCCGATGTGCGTCGCGTTATGACCGAGGTCGCCGACGCGCTCGCGTATGCACATTCGCGCGGGGTGATTCATCGCGATATCAAGCCCGACAACATCCTCATGGATGGTGTCGATGGGCGCGCGCTCGTCACCGATTTTGGTATCGCGCGTGCCGCCAGTGGCGACGGAGAATCCGCACGACTGACGGCCACCGGGATTGCCATTGGCACGCCGGCGTACATGTCGCCCGAGCAGGCATCCGGCGAGCGCGATGTGGATGGTCGCAGCGACTTGTACTCGCTCGGGATCGTCGCGTACCAAATGCTGGTGGGCGAACCTCCGTTCATCGGCACCACCACGCCAGTGCTGCTGGTCAAGCACTTGGCCGAAGCACCAATTCCGGTTGATCAGCGCCGCGCCGATATCCCGCGCGATCTCGTGCAGATCGTGATGCGACTCTTGCAAAAATCGCCCGATCATCGCATCCAAAGCGCCACCGAATTGGTGCAGGCACTCAAGTCGGGCAACCTCCCACTCACGCCAACGGGAACACCGGCGGTACAGACCGGGGGGCGTATGTCATGGAGTCCGCCGCCCATTCCGGGAACCGCTCCGAACGCCGCATCGCCATTTGCATCACCGAACTTTGCGTTGCCGCCAACGCCCATGAGTCTCGGGGTCAATCCATTTACGAATGCAGCGCGCAACTCAGCCGCTCGTGCGGCGGATGAAACGGGCGAATATGTCCCAACGGCCGAAGACTGGACGCGATGGGAAGATCCACGCGTCGTGAAGTTCCGCTCACGTCTCCGATTTTTCCTTGCGGCCAACGTTGCGATTGTTGGAGTCTCGGTGTTCGCGGACAAGGGTTGGCTGGGTGTCACCAGCTTCTGGTCGGTGATCATGGCGTTCCAGTACGCCAAGTTGTGGTCCAACGATCGCGATTGGAAAGACGTGTTGTATCAGCCGCAGCATCGCATGTTTGGCGAAGTGCTGTCGCATCTGAATGACAGTTTCCTGGCCACTTTCAGCCGCAAGCATCGCGAAGAACTGCGCGCGCAAGGAAAGTTGGGTAACAAACTCGGAGTGACACTCAAAACCAAACGTCGCGACACGTCTGGCGCGAATGTTTTACCAGGCAACGTTCCGGCCGGACCGGGGGCACCGCCAACCGCAGGAATGGGTGCACCACCAGAGATTCTTGGCGCACACGCCCGGACCGTCAGCGAGGCGCGCGCCGATCGTGATGATGTCGTGCGTTTGCTCAGTTATTTGCCGCCGGCCGAACGCGCGAAGTTTCCTGAAGTTGAAAAGACTGCGAACGCGCTCGTGCAGAAAATCGAAGCCATCGCCGTATCGATGGCGCGAACCGATCGCGACACCGGCGGTCGTTCGGCCTCCGATATCGATGCGGAAGTGCAGCAGCTCGAGTCAGAGGCAAATCCGTTTGATACGGCGCGTAGCGAAGCGCGCGTGCGTCGCCTGGCCCTGCTGCGTCGCGAACGTCGTGTTGTAAGCGAGTCGGGCCGCGTGCGCCAGGAAAACATTGGTCGCCTTGAGAGTTGTCGTCTCGCGCTCAAGAATCTGCATCTCGATCTCGTGCGCTTGCGAAACGGCAATAGTTCGGTGCAAAGCGTCACGCTGATTGCGGAACAGGCGATGGCATTGGCGAGAGAAGTCGATCTGGCAGTGGCCGCGGCCACCGAAGTGCGCGATCTCACTCGCGCGCGTCCGTCCAAGTAGCAGGACCATACGCCTGTGCGCGACTCGACGCCGTCGCCAGCGAACAGCGGAGCGCACAGCGCATCACACCTCGATGCACTCGACGCAGCAGCACTGCGTGCTCGCGTTCAAAACGCGGTGCAGGAGTCGTACACGATTGAAAATGAAATCGGCCGCGGCGGCATGGCCGTGGTGTACGCCGCTCGCGACAAAAAGCTGCGCCGACTGGTGGCGCTCAAGGTACTGCCACCCGATCTCGCATTTCGCGCGGACGTGCGCACGCGATTCGTGCGCGAAGCACAAACGGCGGCGGGACTCAATCATCCCAACATTGTTCCCATTTATGCGGTCGATGAACGCGAGGGCATGGTGTATTTCGCGATGTCGCTCATCAACGGTGAAACGCTCGCGACGCGACTGATTCGCGAACCGCGTCCACCACAGGCGTTCGTTGAAAGCATTCTGATTCAAGTGGCCGATGCGCTGGCATATGCGCATTCATCGGGTGTCGTGCACCGCGACATTAAGCCGGACAATGTGTTGATCGATGCCGAAACCGGACGCGCCACTGTCACCGATTTCGGAATTGCGCGCGCACTGGAGGGGGGTTCGCGCTTAACGTTGACAGGAATTGCCGTTGGCACGCCCGCGTTCATGAGTCCCGAGCAAGCCACCGGTGAGCGGGAAATCGATGGACGCAGCGATGTGTATTCGCTGGGCATTATGGGATATCTCATGTTGGCGGGTCGTTTGCCGTTTGAAGCCACGTCGACACCGGCGATGCTGGTGAAACACGTATCGGAGCGTCCGCATCCGTTGCGCGAGTATCGGCCCGATGCACCGCCGGCGCTTGTGGCCGTGATTGAACGCTGTCTCGCGAAATCACCCGATGATCGATGGACAGCGGCGGGGCTGCGAGACGCCGTGAAAAGCGCAGCGTCCGGTGCCTATGACGGAACACGCGCCGCGAAGACGACACCTCCGGCTGCTGGTTTGCGTACGGTCATGCCACTTACTGGAATGCCGCACAACGCAATCCCGCCATCCGCGAAGGAACCGATGCCGAAGTTGCCCATGCCCAAAGCCCCACCGAGAACCGACGAGGAATGGCGAGCGCAATATGCGCTTGGCAAACGTGCCGAGGATTGGACGCCGCCAATGGCGCCAATGCCGCTGGTTGGATCGAAACGGGACTTCCGCGAATGGCGCCAGGAAGTGCGCGATCAGCGACAGGAGGCGAAGCAGATTCGTCGACACGAAACGCGTGCATTTGCCGCGGAACACGGCGTAAGCCGAAGCGATGCTGCGATTGCCTTAACCTCGCCGGACAAACTGATTCACCGGTTTCGCGGTCAGGCAATTCGCAACACACTGGTTGTCGGCGGCCTGTTTGTGCTCAACGCAAGAATGGGCGGTTTTCCCTGGGTGATATTCCCGGCGTTCGGAATGTCGATGGGACTGTTGCTCCGCTACACGAAAATGCGCGAACAAGGCATTAGCATGGGCGAAATTCTTTCGGGAGAGTCGCGCGGGGGCAAGGCTGCTATTCGCGATGCTGAAGATCCGAGCACGTCGCACGGTCGCGTTACGCGCGCCTCACGCAGGTTTCGGCGACATGTGAAATGGGGCGTCGGATTCGCGGCCGCTTCCGCGGGCAGCCTGTTCCTCGGTCTCGCGTCCCATAAGAATGGGTTCATTGCGCCACTACTTGGAGCAGGTGCACTGTCAATCGTGAATTTTGCTCGCGCACTCTGGTTCGATCGTCGTCGTCTCAAGAAAGAAGGCGTGAGCATGGGCGATGCGTGGGATAACATTCCACCACCTGTTGCTCTGGCTCCCGACAGACGAACGCGCGAACAACGTTTGCTGGAACGCGCTGAACAACTCGTCGGGCCGTCGGTACTCGCTTCATCATTGGGTAACTACGTACGTTCGGCCGTTGAAGATCACGCGACGATCAAGGAAACGTCGGCGAAGTTGACCGATGCGGACAAGGTGATGGTGCCGGACGTCGAACCGACGGCGGACGCACTGCTGGAACGCATCTCCGCGATCGCGGGTTCACTCGAACGTCTTGAACGCGACTTGCCCGGCGATGCAATGAACGGGTTGGAAGAACGCATTACCGCCGTCGAAGCCGAGGACGAATCCGCTCCCGATCGCGATCGGCGCATATCGCTGCTGAATCGTCAATTGGCGTCGTTGCAGGATTTGGTGTCGCGCAAGGTCACGTTGCAACGGCAATTGGAGAGCGCATCAATGGCGCTCCGTTCACTTCGGCTCGACATGGTGAAGCTGAGCGCGCTTGGCATGGGATCGTTGGTCGATGTGACGAACGCCACGCAGGAAGCGCGCGCGCTTTCTGGTGACATTGCGCGTGCGCTGTATGCGGCGGACGAAGTGCGGAAACTTTAGTTCTTCACTCGAACTTCACCCTTCGTCGATTTCCTCGCGCAACGCATTCAGTTCGTTTACCAGTGTGCCGTGATTGTGGCGAGTCGCGGCATCAATTCCCTTGGTAATTGCATCACGCGCGTCGTTCTCGCGACCACTCACGCGTAGTGCTTCGGCGTACCGCAACCAGCCGTTGCCTTCGTCGTCGTGTTGCTGCAGATACAATCCCAGTTCGTCCGCCGCTTCTTCAAATCGCAAGGCCTTGAGCAACTCGTTGGCCAGGCCAAACCGCACCGTGTGGTTTTCGGGTTGC
>JBDUBA010000281.1:0-4779 GCA_040004335.1 Gemmatimonas sp. | reverse complement strand
CTGTCTGAATTGTTTCCAGAATTGTCGTCCTCGATGCGCGACGAATACAAAAAGGTCACCGTTCGCGAGCTGTTGTCGCAGCAGAGCGGGTTAGTTCCGAACGCGACCATTCCATTCAATCAACCAACCGAGCGCCAGCAACGCGTTGCATTCGCGAAGTGGGTGTTGGAGCAACCGCCCGCATCACCGCGCGGAAAATATTCGTATGCGAATTCCAACTACACGTTGGCCGGTGCAATTGCCGAACGATTGATGAACGCGCCGTACGAACAACTCATGAGTGACTTGTTGTTCAAACCTATCGGCATGACGACAGTTGGTTGGGGCGCTGCCGGAACGATCAACAAGGAAGATCAACCGTGGCAATATCGCTTCGACGGCGCGAAACGCATTGAAGTTGCGCCCGGTCCAACCTCCGACAACCCACCGGTCATGAGTCCGGCGGGCCGCGCGAACATGTCGATTGGTGATTGGGCACTTTTTACCCAAACTGTACTGCGTGCCGAGTCGGGGATGAAGTCGCCGTGGACGCGTGCGACGTCGCGTGAGCTCACCACCGCATCCGTTTCGATTTCACCACCGGATGGTTACGCCATGGGTTGGATTACAACTAAGCGCGGCTGGGCCGGCCCAACGGGTCGCACACTGACGCACGCCGGTTCGAACACCATGAACTATGCGTTGGCGTGGCTTGCGCCCGATGCGGGTTTTGGCATTATCGTCGTGACCAATCAGGCGGGCGATGCGGCGACGAAGGCGACGGATGCGATGGTGGGGCGGTTGTTGCAGTGGAGGGCGGGGAGGTAGGGAGGCATTGCAGTCACTCCTCGTCCGCATCCTCATCAACTTCCGCACTCGGCTGGCTGGCCGAAATGCTCTCCAGGTACTCCCGTCGTACGGCAGTGAGCGGCTTCTTTGTCGCAGGATCAACCAGCCAAAAGTACCAGCCATTCGTCGCCCGCTGGCGAAGTGCAAATCCGGCGCCGGACGGATATTCGAAAATTCTTCCTTCAAATTCGATCCTTCCGTCGGCGAGGATGACCGCTGTTCGGTGTCGGTGCTCAGCTGATTTTGGCGTGAGCACCTGACCCGGCTGCAATAGATCTGCATTGATCAGATCCCCTATCTCGACTGCGCGAGCCGTTACTGCCGCATCACGAGCCGTGGTGGATTTATATCCCACCGGCACAGGCCAAATTTTCAGAACTCGTTCTATGAGTTCTGCTGTTCTCCGCTCAATCGATTCATCGTTCCAGTCTTCACCTCCAATCGCATCCACTTCGCGGTTAAGCAACAGCACGTCGTGTTTGTGAAGGGCCGCGCGTTTTCCTTTCTCGCCCGCCCACGGACTGTTGGAAACTGAACTATTCAGCTTTGCTGTAAGTAGCGTAAGATTGCCGAGCCGCTGTACACGCTCCGAACGTTCCCTGGGCGTGCCCTTGGTGGGAGGCGACCATCGATGCTCCCAGCCCTGCGGCATGACGTGTTCAATGTGAAATTCGCGCCGCAGCACTCGAGCCCCCGCAAACTCCCTTCCGTCTGCGCGAAAACCTCGGCTGAAGTCTTCGAGTGCTTCAAGCACCATCCGAAGTCTTGAACGGCTCATGCGTCGATAGATCTGCAGAACCCTCAACTCACTCGTCACTTCCTCGTCATCGGGCCAGTAGCGATTTTCAGAAGTTTGATTTGCCAGAAACGAACGTATTGTTTGACCAACCTTCTCGGGCTCTGTTTGACGAATGACGTTTACCAGTTCCGCAGCCATCTGATTGTATACGTTGGTCGAGCCACGAACGAGCATTCTCCTCACCAGCCAACTTTCAATCGTTGCCAGAGTGGAGTCTACGACTGCCTTTGGAATGGCGGGGCGCTCCTCGTCCAACAACGCCAACAAGACCGACTTCATCACATCGATCTCCATCACACCAATGCGGTATGAAAAGAGACCAACGGCATCCATCGGGCCTGATTTGTCGTCCACCGCTTCCGTAACTCGACGATACGTCGTCGCAGCCCGTGACATCTGTTGCAGGAGATCACCCATTGTCGCATTTGCCTCATGCTGAGCAAAGCGTTTGAATCGCTCGAACACTTCGCGCGCAACTATTTCGTCACCCGTGCGGGAAATCAGCCAGTGATTGATAAAAAGTGATGAACGTTGGTGCTTGATACGGCCAGCGCTTACTTCAGTCTCCCAAAAGGCAGACTCAAACGTCCGCCACTGATTTTCGTATGCCTTCTCGACATCAACTTTCGAATCCAGAAGCTTCTGAAATACGAAATTCTTAATGAGGTCGGCCGCTGTAAGTTGCGCGCCGCGCGCGTTCAACGTTTCAAATATTTCCTGAGCGTTCTCCTCGGCTGTGAGATCGATAACAACAAGTTGGAGTAGCTCGCGAGCACTTACTTCGATCGCTTTCGCACGCGCTTCGATGTGATCGGCGCCTTCGCGCTCCAACCACTCACGAGACTGGCGTGCAAAAAATGCGTGCGCGTGGACAAGTCGCGATTGCTTTTGTTTAAGTGATGCGTGATCGACCGGAGCTTCAGCCGCCATTACTTCGGCAAACGCAGCACGATCACGGTTTGTTGGCCAAACCTTGAACCTGTCTTCGGGATTGACACGGTACATCACGTCATTCGTAACCAGAACCTCGAGCTTACTGGCGGAAACTTTGAGATCCGCCCGCTCGAGCTCCGCGTGGAGCGCATCGAACAGAACCTGCAACGTCGTCAGCCGTTGCTGACCGTCAATAATCGTGTGTCGTGGAAGGTCACCAACGGGCGCATGCACTTGTTGGAGAACCACCGCGCCGAGAAAATGTGGCGTGTGTTTCGATTGCGGTTCACGCAGTAGTCGAGTGGCTACACGCTCCAAGTCGAACCAGAGGGGCTGCCAATGAAGATCCTCGTTCCATGTATATGGCCGCTGAAACAGCGGTACCACAAAACGCCTCGGCTGACCGAAGATTGCTTGTGGCGTGCGTACCTGAGTGTCCATGGGGCGGTTCGAGGAGGGCGAGGGATCATGCTGCGTTTACATGAGGACGCCCGGCGGCGTTTTTTGGAAACTTCCCGCAGTCATGCCTCATTGCCCGCCAATTTGCAGACCTCTTCGAAGAGGAATGGCGATCAAACCCCCGCGGCTTTTTTCACGCCAGTTCTCTATTCAACGTCTCCACGTACTCCGAATACACGTAAATCCGATCACGTTGCTGCCCGGTTGCCTCGCGCACGATACCAAGTTTCTCCAGACGCTGTAGCGCGGCCGTGGCTGTCGGAAAAGATGTACCCGACGCTTCTGCGGCCGAACCGATCGTGGTTACTGCACGGTGCTTCAGCAAATCATGAATTGCGAGTGCGTTTGCTGAGGTGCGACCCAGCGTTTGAATCTGCTTCCGATCCCGCTCAAACAGTGCAATCAGATCACGCGCGGTATTCGCGGCCTCAACGGCAACTTCGTGCACGCCTTCCAAATAGAAGACAATCCAGCTCTCCCAATCCCCGTGTGTGCGTACACGTTGAAGTGCTTCGTAGTATTGCTCCTTGTATCGTTTGAAATACAAGCTGAGATACAGCAGCGGTTGCGACAACACGCCGCGTTCACAGAGCAGAAAGGTGATGAGCAGACGACCGACGCGTCCGTTGCCGTCAAGAAACGGATGGATAGTCTCGAATTGTGCATGTGCAAGTCCGGCGCGGATAAGAGTCGGAATCCCGTCCGTATCGGAATGCAGAAATCGCTCGAGGTTGTCGAGACACTTCATGAGTTCGTGCGGAGGTGGTGGAACGAACGCCGCGTTGCCCGGACGGTTACCGCCAATCCAGTTTTGACTCGTCCGGAAGTCGCCTGGTGACTTGTCGCTCCCACGAGTGCCCGTTACCAGAGTGGCATGTATTTCCTTGATCAGCCGCAGGCTCAACGGAAATCCTTCTTTGATCCGGCTTAGACCATGCTGCATTGCGACGCTGTAGTTGGCGACTTCGTTTGCATCGTGCAGTGGAGTGCTTGGCGCGCCTTCATTTTCAAACAGGAGCAAGTCAGACAAAGTGGATTGCGTCCCTTCGATCTGACTGGAAAGAACTGCCTCTTTCCTGATGTATGTGTAGAGAAACAGTCCCGGATCCGGGAGCAGCATGGTCACCCCATCAAGGCGTCCAATAGCTCCACTGGCGTTTTCCAACCCGAGTTGAATCGGTGCGCTGAACTGAAGAGGGGGAACCGGCGGCAGGGCGGCTGGGATAAATGCTGAGTAGCCTTGGGCGCCGCCAATTTGCTGCACAAATCGACCGGCTCGACCGCTCTGGAGGTGCTGGTTCTTTGTCATCCTTTAATTAGCTGAAGTGCTATTAAAGATTCATGGCGAATTCTTTAATAACAAGTGTCAGGATTAAAGATTGGGCGCGACGTCAGGCACACCGTTCCGAACGCAGCGTCTATTCACTGGCTAACGCTCTGCAATCACATAACTTAGCCCAAGGTTCGTCATTCAATCCCAGCCACTGCTCTCGCCTTGATCACCGGCCCCATCAAATCCCAGGTCGACGCCATCTGGAACGCCTTCTGGTCCGGCGGCATCTCCAACCCCATGGAGGTCATCGAACAGATGACCTACCTGCTCTTCATCAAGCGGCTGGATGAGATCGAACGGCGCAAGGAGAAGCAGGCATCGCGACTGAAGCAACAATTCAACGATCCGATCTTCAACAAACGCCAGCAAAAACTCCGCTGGTCGAACTTCAAGGAGCTCGGCGACGCGGGCACGCTGTACAAAACCG
>JBDUBA010000398.1:0-16209 GCA_040004335.1 Gemmatimonas sp. | reverse complement strand
GCGGCGAGTGTAACGCCAGCTGGCAAACTTTCCGCGGTCACCGCAACGTCGCCCGATAAACCGCCGACGCGCGCGATGGTCACGCCAGTCTGTCCGGTCGCACCAGCGACGATTGACAACGTTGCCGGCGAGAGCGCGACGGTCACACCCGGAATTGCATTCACCGTCAACGATACGGTTGTTGTGCGCGGCGTCGCGCCCGTTGCGGTTCCGGTAATCGTCAATGCGTACGTGCCGGGCACCGTGGCTGCGGTTGTCACGATCGAAAGATCGCTTGTGTTTGCCGTTGCTGGATTTGGAGTAAATGTGCCGGTCACACCTGCGGGATTTCCGGTGAGAGCCAGTGTGACGTTGCTGGCAAACGCGCCCGTGCGATTGATGGAAATCGTGCTTGTACCTGACGCACCAGCCGTAACGGTGACGGCCGCAGGTGCAGCGCTCAGCGAATAGTCGGGAACTACCACGGATGTCACCGTGAGTGCCACCGGTGCGGTGGCGTCGGTTACGCTCGATCCCGCAGCGCGAATTGTGATGTTATTCGTTGCGGCAACGGCCGTTGCGCCGGCGTTGAGCGTGAGTACGCTGATCGTGGTGCCATTTGGCAGTGACGACGGATTGAATGACGCCGTGACGCCAGTGGGGAGCCCGTCGGCCGAAAGTGTAATTGCGCCTGTATAGCCGCCCCCGCGGGTGACCGAAATGTTCAGCGTACCTGGCGTTGCCGTCGAAGCAGAAACAGTGGACGCAGACGGTGAGACGCTGACGGTTGGTGTTGGTGGCGGGACGGTAATCCCTTTGTCGCTGCCACCGGCGCACGCGATGATAGCGGTTGCCGAGAGTGAGATTGCACTCCCAACGAGGAAACGGAGACTGCGGGGCATGAGGCGAGTCCAGTTGAGTTACCTCTAAGGCTGGAAACGCGGGAAAAGGAGCTCAGGCAGTGGCCAGCGATATCGGCTCAAGGGTGCCGCGGGAGCGCACCCCTGGTAGCCATCGCGTTTCGCGCCGAGTGCGGCCTCTGGCCCGCGCAAGTTGCCGAGGACGTCTGAGACGATCGCGAGTCGGGTATGTGAAAATCCTATCGTTGCAGCGCGGTCAGGCCGCAGCCAACCAATATCAAGACCGAACCAACGAGCGTTGGCGCACGCAGTGGTTCACGCAACACGGCTACGCCCAGCACAACACTCCAGGCAATACTCAACTGCCGAACCGCAATTACAGAACTGGATGCGCTACTGCGCAGTGCCGCGAGCACCATGAGATACGTTATGGAGTTGAGTGCGCCGACCGAAATGATCGAGCGATGATTTGCGCGCCATTCTGCAGCAATCTGAACGGATGTGTGCCGAACTCGGAGCGCCACCATGTAGACCGCGGCAACGATACACGTGTAGAAAAAGAAATATTGAAACACCGGCATGGTGTTGACAGCTCGTTTGTCCCAGATCGTATAGACTCCGGCAAACCCCGCCGCCGCCAATGCGAAACCTGTCGCTGGTGTAGCCAGGTTTGCCCAAAATGTTTGCATCGCCGACCACCGAAAATCCCCGAGTGTCAGCAACAGAATGCCGCACACAATGAGCAACATTCCGCTGGCGCTGGCCGCGCCAAGACGTTCTCCAAAGACGATGTAGCCGAATACTGGAAGAACGAACAAAACTCCACCGCGGGAAACCGGGTACACAATTGAGAGGTGACCCTTGGAATACGCTTTCGCGAGCGCCGCATAGTTGAGCAGCACCAACACCGCTCCCACCATCACCAATGTCCAAACACCGTGCACAGGTGCAGGGTTAACCAGCGCCATCCAAACAAAGAATGGACTGAGCAGAATTGCTTCGCTTGCCTTACTGAGTCCCACGAACGTCTGGCTACCGCCCGCGCGCTTGAGCAGAAAATTCCACCACGCGTGCGTGATCGTTGATGCGAGCACGAGGGCAAGGGCAGTCAGAGTCATGACTTGAACCGCCGATGCTGCTGTTTTGAGTTAACCAAGATCATTTTCGCTCAACATCTTGATTCGGACGGGTGTCAAGTTGTTCATCGTGCACGGGCCGTCATCGTTCGGCAAGAGCGGCGCTCACGTAAATCCACGACTGCACGCCTGACTTGAGTTGCACACGCACGCGCCGGTAGTTCGCGCTGGCCTCATACACATCGGCACGCTCAAGCTCTTGTTTGGTGACGTCAAACCTCGTGCCCGCAACACATTCGGACGCATCGCCGACAAACTGCGCGTTCAGATAATATTCAGCTCCGCTCGCGACGGCCACCGTGCGATCGCGAATCTCAATCTTGACCGCGCGATAACCGGTCAGAACATCGGGCGTACCCGCGAGCGTTCGGTCAAAGGTGCGAAGCTGCACCGACTTGTCTTGCAAGCTTCCGTATGAGAACAGCTGTTCGAATTGTTCTGATGGACTCATGTTGCTACTGATCGTTGATGGCTTCGCGTCGTCCTGCAATCCAAACGTCTCCAGCATGGAGCCAAACGTCGTTTTGTTCGCCCACAGCCCGTCGGCATCGAGTCCCAGCAGCGCGCACGCCACGAGCGGCGCGGCAAGGTCGGCCGCGCGTGCCCGCGAGCTCGCACTGAGCCAACGGATGCAGACGTAGAATTGCCAGACGGCCAGCGAGCGACTCCGACAGCGTAGGCACGAACAACACGTTTGCTGATCCCGCCAGGAGACACCGTCCGTGCGTTCGCTCAGCATCAATGACGCGCTTGAGCGACGGCTGGATGCTAATTCTGTGACCGAACTGCTGGCGAAGTCAGGCGACTCCGCATACGCTCGGCCCGCGCGCCGAGTCAATGCGGGAGTCTCCGACACGGAGTAGTTAGCGCGATTCGTCGCGCGAGAAGCGCATTAGGAATTTGCGTGAACCGTTTTTCTGTGGAATGTGCGTCAGGCGAAACCAACGCGACGCAATGCGCCGCGTTGATCCATCACTGCAAACATCAAATCGCGATCAACACCGTGGTGGCCCACCACGACCGCCGCCACCACCACCACCGTTGCCACGTCCGCCGCCGGCCACTGCTGCCGCCAGATCGGCAATAACTTTCGGCCACGTGTTGTCGCACGGATTGCGATCAGGAAAACGACGGCCAGGATCGAACGTGACCTTCTCGATTTTGCGCGCGCCGAAATTCAGATTTGCAGTAAATGTTTTTGAACCCGCAAACCACACGTTCACCGGATACGTGACGTCGTAGGTGAGGCTATCCACTTTTTTCGCGCCCGACATCGGCGCAATGGCGCCACCCTTCGCAGCGAGTTCGACGCGCAGTATTACCGGTGACGGCATTTGCCCATCTTCGCGCACAACAACGGCCGTTTTCCCACCTGCTGTCGTGACACTCGCAATTGAACCATCCACCGATTCGGTCGTGAACAACCATGCGTTCCAGAACCAGCCGAGGTCTTGTTTGAGCGCGTTGTTCATGAAGAACATGTAATCCCACGGCGACGGATGTTTGAAGCGCCACGTCTTCGCGTAATCACTCATCGCGTGCCACACTGCGGTATCGCCCACAACGGCGCCAAGCATCGACAACATGAACGGCGCTTTCGTGTATGCCTGGAAGGAGTAGTTTGGCCCGCCGTAGTTCGCGTCCCACATGAGCGGCGCTTCGCGCTCGTTGCCACTCGTGTTGCCGTACTGCTGCCCCCACCCATCGAGATTCGGCTGCTGCCCTCGGCTATCACAACTGGAGAGGCGGTTCATGTACTGGTTGAATCCTTCGTCCATGAAACCGTACCACGTTTCGTTGACGCCGACCATCATGGGCCACCACTGGTGACCGGTTTCGTGATCGGTCGATCCGCCCGCCATGATGAACATCGGGTACTCCATGCCGCCTTCCGGACCGTCTACCTGTACGAGCTGCGGAAACGCGTACGGCATCCACAGCTTCGAGTAGAACTCAAGCGCATGGCGGGCGACGGGGCCCTGGTTTGAGAAACCGCGTCCACCGCCGACTGCGGCAGTAGGCGTACCCACACACGCTGCATTCGCGCCACCACCACCACCACCACCACCACCACCACCACCACCACCACCACCACCACCGGGCGCTGCAGCAGGTGCCGTCCCCGCGCGCACGCCTGCATTTCCGGCGAGATAGAAGAAGTGCACCGGGATAAAGCCACGACCCGGAATGTTTGCGCGTGTTGCGTCCCACACGAATTGATTGGACGTGGCCCACGCAACGTCAGCAACCGTGTCGGCGACGAAGTGCCACGTGAGACGATCGCCCGCCGCGGTTGACTTGCCCGGTCCGCGATCGGATGCGCTTACAATCGTCCGTTGCGAATCACTCTCGAGCACGTGCGACAGCCGTTCGCGCGCGTCAGCCGTGAGTACTTGCTCGGGATTCTGCAAAATTCCGGTTGAACCAACAAGCCAGCCCGCGGGCATGTCGAGGCTCACATCGAAGTGGCCGAAGTTGTTGTAGAACTCGGACGGCCCGAGATACGGATCGTCGTCCCAGCCTCCTTGCCGAAGATCGTCATACACGGCGACGCGCGGGTACCACTGCGCGACTTGATACAGTGTGTCGGCCCAGCGGCCCATGCGGATGCCGCGCACGCCGTCAGCGCGCGGCACACGAAAGCTCCATTCGAATTCGAGCGTTGCACTGGATTTGGGCGCAATGGCCGTTGCGGGGCGAATCACCGCATTGGTGGTATTGAGCCCTGTCGCAGTTGCGACGGCCGGTCCCGCGGGCGCTCCGCCGCCGCCGCGTCCACCACGCCCGCCTCCGCCGCCGCCGCGTCCGCCGCGCGGCGCATTGAGGTCGACGGTCATGCCATTCACGACAATCTTCGTCACCTTCATGCCATCGGTGATCTCCGTGACTTCTTCGTTGCGCGGCACATTGGCGGCGAAGAGGTTCTGGTCGAGGCGTACGCGAATGCTCGACAACTCGTCGTTGCTGTTGTTCTTGACGACGATTGTTTCGTGGCCGGTGACCGTAGACGTCGCGGCATCGAAGCGGGCGTTGATCTTGTAGTCGGTCCAGAGCTGCCAATAGTTGCGCGCCGGCCGTCCGGTCGAGTCGCGCGTGCCGGCTTCAAGTGCCCGTCGGATCATGTTCGTGAGCGGGATGTCGCGTCGCACGCCGCGATCGGGGAGACGTGGAGAGGTTGCCGCGGCGCTGGTGACGGCCTGCGCGTTAGCATGCGATGCGAACGCGCCGAGCGCGGCGAGGCCACCGGCCATAACCAGCCGGGCAAGCGCGAGGTGGGGGCGCGCGATGCGTGGGTGCGTTATGCGAGTGCGCGTTTGGCGTGTGCGCGTTATGCGCGTCGCGGTGAATTTCCGAACCATGACTGGAACTCCTGATTGCGACGAGGCGGGATGCGGAATTTAATCACGCGCAAGTGCTGTCGTTGGGCCGGTGGCAAAACTTTCAGGCCGAGCACGCGCCGTGAAGTCGCAGTGCTGGCAGAAATATTTCGCTCTGCGACTGCATCGACTGTTGGCGCGGAACGTCAATGGATTCTGCGTGCCCGTGCTGCGTGACGGTGCGTGGGGGATTGCCGGCACTGGGGCCGGCACGAGCGCATGGCGAGCGTGAACCCGTGTTCACGACGCTGATCCCGCATCGGCATATTCGATTTTTATAGTCAACCATGTTGACTAGATGCGTGCGCGCCGATATAGTCAAGCGCGTTGACCATCTCATCCCGGAGTTTTGCATGCCCGTGCTCACTGCACCAGTCGCACCCACCCACGTGTTGGGTGGTACCCGATTTACATCGCTCGCAACACCCACTCGTGGCTCGGCCGACACCAGTGTATGGCGCGTTGAAATTGCGCCCGGATCTCCGGCAACGCCGCACCAGGTAACACGCGAAGAGGTCTTTATCGTTCTGGCGGGCCGAGCGCGGGTGCGTTTGGGAGACGAGGTGCAGGAGGCGGCCGTTGGCGACGCCATCGTCGTGCCGCGTGATACGCCGTTCGAACTCAGTGTTGTTGGCGAGGAGACGTTGCATGCCATCTGCTGCTTGCCGGTTGGTGGCCAAGCCTGTCTCGTTGACGGGACCACGTTCGTTCCACCCTGGGCGCTGTGAAGCGAGAACCCGCGCCGTCAATTCCGTTGGCTCGTCTGCTCGCCTTGGCCTATCGCCAGCTGATCGACGACTTGCACGTGCGCCTCGCGACCACGCCCTACGCGGAGGTCCGCCCCACGTTTGGGTACGTGCTGCTCGCGTTACGCGAACATCCGGCAACCGGTGCGGATATCGCGCTGCTGCTTGGGGTCACCAAACAGGCGGCGTCAAAACTCATTGATACGATGGAGCACGGCGGATATCTGCAACGGCAACCGCATCAGAATGATGCACGCGCCAAGACAGTCGCCATTACCGCGAAAGGGCGGAAAGTTCTCGTGACGGTGGAGTCGATCTATCGGGATCTGGAAGCAGAATGGGCACGCGTAACCAGCCGACCGCGTGTGGAATCGCTACGCGCGGATTTGCAAAAGATTGTTCAAGTGGCAAACGGCGGGCAATTGCCGACCGTGCGGCCGACGCGATGAGCGTTTCTTCAATTGTCGACAGCCGGCTGTCTGCTGCTGGATGCCGGGGTCGCGAAATGCCATGGTAGCCCAGTCTGTGCAGAAACACCGGCAGATCGGCCAGCGCTATTTGACGGTAATCACCTTCACGCCGGTGACTGTCGCTCCTGCACTGACATATCCAATGCCACCTGGCGTTGCTTTCACAAACGTGACCACATCTTCGTCGGAATTTTTGACGGCAGGCGGCACGTCCTTGCCGGAAAAGATCTGCTGTTGCCAGAACGTTTCTACACCCGCGACGGTCTTGCCGAGTATTTCCTTGTCAAACGCAGCGCGTGCTGACGAATTCTTGGATTGATACACGGCCGTCACCGACGTTCCGTCCGGCAGTTTGTTCGTTTGCTTGAGGAACACTTTTGAGAGTGCGCTCGCGGTCACGTCATTGGCCGTCAAGGCACTGTTGACGATCACTTTAAAAGTCTGGGCCTGCAGTTGGTGCGCTGAACCCGCAAGCGTGATGAGCGCGACCAGTGTGGTGCTAAGTACTCGGGGCAGCGAAATCATCAGAAGCTCACTGAAATGCTGAAGATTCCGTACACAGCCTTGGAGCGAGGTGCTGCCGTCATGACAAACGGAGCCTGCGTGGGCGCGACGAGTGTGGGAACGGCAGTGTCGAACGAATACCCATCGGCGTGATGCAGCTCGAACTTGTACTTCACGTTGGCTGAGGGCGAATAATTCACTGCGCCGGAAATATCCTTGTTCAAGTTCAGCATGATGTCTGGCAGCGGCGTTGGATTCAGCAGTGATTTTGCGGAATTGAATTCACTCAGCACCGTCAGTTTATCCGTGAGCTTCAGGCCACCCTGTGCGTACCAGTTGCCGTAGAACGTTTTGCCGATCCCTGTGCCTCCGGAGACGTCCTGCCATTCGGCTCGCGCAAACCCATGCGTGAAATCGCCGTCCACGGATAGCAGGCGAGCAAAAATCGGCCGTTTCGCGAAGGGGATCGTGGTGGATTTCCCAAAATCAAAACGATTGCCAGAAACGCCAAGGCGCAGACCCTTAACCGGCGTGCGTAACCATAGTTGCGTGTCGAAAAAATTCTTCGCGCGTTGAACGGCAGCAACGGAGCCCGTCGCCGTAGGAAGGAAGTAGTTCACGTTAAACTCGCCGGCCATTACGTTCGCATCAACGCCCCACTCGTGGGCCAATTCAAATGAGCGCGATACAACTATGCCATCGATATTTTCAAACGTTTCCTGATAGGTCGGTTGCCGGAACAGCGGTAACAACGTGCCAATGAAACGCACTTCATTGAAGATGCCGTGCGGCAAAGGGCTGCGACCGAGTTTGATCGCGAACCCCGCGGCCTTGCTTTCGTAAAAGGCCCAGACCGGAGAAAGTTCGGGCAAAAGTGGAGCGAGCGGACTCGTGCCCATGCTGCGATGCAGCAATTGCACCACGACGCGGTTTTTGTCGTCGAACTCATACCCAAACTGCAAAGCGATCAGGTTGTAATCGAAGGTTCCGTCCTTCGGGATTCCCAACACGCCAAGTCCGTCTGATTTTGCATAGGCGGCAGTGAGCGAACCGTGGAATGTGAAATTGTCCAGGGATTGCTGTGCGTCCACGGGCGCCGCGCTCAATGCGCTGACGACCCCGAGAATTGCCGGAATGTTTCGAAAGTAAGAGCGGTCGTTCACTGTATTAGTTCTCATGATGCCCGTGAGAAAAGTTTGAGGTGTTTTTGTGCGGCGGGTGCGCGTTGCACGACGACGGATCGAGCCGGGGATGATTCGCGCACCCCCGTTTTGAACTGCGCCGCGAGTCGGTTCATTTCGTGGGCCTGCGACGAGAGCTGCGTGGACGCCGCGGCCGATGCATCGGCCGTTGCGGCCGTGCGTTGCGTGAGTTCGCCAATGCGCGTCAGTGATGCCGTGATTTCCTGCAGCTCACGTTCGTGTGCCTGCGCGCCGTCTGCGATTTGAGTCATGTCGTGGCTGGCTTTTTGTACGGAGGTGTCGATCTCGCTGAGCGCAGTCTGCATGCGTGCGTTCAGAGCGACGCCCGTTTCAGTGCTCCGCACCGAAGCTTCAATGAGCGCGGAGGTACTGCGTGCCGCCTCTGCTGCTCTCAGCGCCAATTCGCGAACCTCGTTTGCCACAACCGCGAATCCCCGGCCCGCATCACCCGCGCGAGCCGCTTCGACCGAGGCGTTCAGTGCCAGCAGGTTTGTCTGAAAGGCGATTTCGTCGATCGTCTTGACGATTTTCGCTGTTTGCGCCGTCGAATCCCGGATTTCGTTCACCGCTTCCGCGAGCTGTTGCATGTGTTGCACACCGTTGTGCGTATTGGCACGCGCATTGTCGACACTGTCCATGGCACTCCTGGCGTCGGCAACGTTGCGCCGCGTACGGTCACCAACGAGGTTGATGCGCTGTGAGACCTGCTCCACCGCGCGCGCTTGTTCCGCAGCGCTCGACGCCAACTCTCGGCTGCCATAGCCTATTTCGGTCGAGCCGCGGCTGAGATCGAGAATGGAACTCTGCAACTGTTCAAATGTCTCGCCGATTGTCGCGAGCGCGGAGTTCAGACTGTCCTTGATGTCCGCATGGTCGCCCTTGTAAATGCCCACCATCTGCGCCGACAGGTCGCGGTCGGCCACGCGTCCCAATACTTCGCGTGCTTCCTGCTGCGGTTGTTCCAGCGCGTCCAGCATTTCATTAGTGCCTTGCAGCAACTTCGCGTAGACGCCCTCAAATTTTTCGGGACGTCCGCGGCGCGCGAGATCGCCGTTGCGTGCGGCGACGATCAGCAGGTTGGCTTCTGACATGATTGACGACAGGGTTTCCGTCGCGCGGTTCATGTTGCGCGACAGCACGTCGTCGGTCGAGCGCGGCGCAACGGCGATCGACATATCGCCTCGGGCAAGTCGATCCGCCGCTGTGGCGATGCCGCCTACATAATCAATCATTCCGCGAAACGAATTGGCGAGCGCTCCTACTTCGTCCTTGGCCTGATAGTCGATCTGCTGATCGAGCCGGCCGCATGCGATCGCATCAGCGGCCGAGGCAATCTGGCGCAGCGGATGCAGCACCGAACGCAGTGTTCCAACGGCGAACACCCATAGGATGGCAAGGGACGTGACCAGTACCACCACGCTCGCCACGTCCGAACGGTTTTCCGCCTTGCGCGCTTCAAGAAACGCGTTGTTTATGCGAGACCGATCACGGTTGGCGCGCGCATCGAGTGTATCACGCAGCGTGCGGAAATCGCTGGACATCTGCTGCAGTTCCGCTGTCGCATTCTCACCCAGCGTTCCACTGATCATGCGGACGCTGGTCCTCGTGGTCTCGCCATAATACGCGTTGAACGCCGCGCCAATGTTCTCGCGATCGTGCTGGTCGACTACGGGATTGCCCTCGAACGTTGCGAGACTGCGTTTGAATCGCTGCGCAATGGAATCTGCCGCGCCAACCTGAATGGTGTCGCCAAGGGCTACGGCGTCGCGCAACGAGCGTTGCAGCGCTCCGAGTGCTTCCACCAACTCCTGGCTCGTTGCCAACGATGGCGCATACCCTTGTTCAATCTGCGTCAGATGAGTCTGCGCGAAGTGATTGAACGTCAGCGTGGCGCTGAGGGCGAATACAAAACCGATCGCCGCTATAGCTGGAAGAGCGAGGATCCGATGTCGAATCGGAAGCGTCCGGAATATCACCCGAGAGGTTGTAAGAGGTGCAGGTGCGCTGGCGGCTACTAACGCAGCTCACAGTTATGCGCACCCGATCACCACTACTATCGACGTCGCTCGGCTATCCTCTCTCTCTCGGACATTACATGCGCTCGTATTGGGCCGGACGGTGTCCTGCAAGACGACACTAACAGACGCTTTGGCTCGCAGCGTTGATTGTTGCGGAGGTCACGGGGCGCTTAGCCAGGACGAGGCCCGTCACAACCAGCGAGCCGATCAACATCGCTCCCAGCGCAATCAGTCCGAGCACGTGCAACACGAGCGCGGCAGTAAAGGGCCGTGTCAACACAATGGCCGCGTCGATGTGCGCAAGGCTGGAGTCCGCGCCGTGCACGCGCAGCACGTATGCGCCCGGTGCTGGGACGTCGAAACTGTACAGTTCCAATCTTGTGCGCGAAAACGACGACACCTTGGTGTGCACGATTACACGGCGCAATGGAACGTTCGCTGCGCCGTCACTGGCCGTAATCGCGAAACTGAGCCCCGTTGCAACGCGGCTGAGAGCGGCCCCCTCAATGTTCAGCATATAGGAGCCTCCTTCCTTGAAGGAGATGGATTGCTCTGCACGCACGGGCACGGATACAACTACCGATCGCCGCACCGTGCGCAACAGGCTGAGCGCCATGAGGGACAGCAGAACGAGCGCGACGATCGCTAACGGCACCGTCAGCAGCAGCCACGATTTGCTCAAGATCATTGTTGCACCTGTCAGTTCCGGTTTGAGCCCCGAAACTATCTCGCGCGGGGGACGAGCGCGAGTTAGGAGCCAGATCGAAACTCGAATGAGTGTGCGGGCCGGGTAGCCATTTGCGCACCAATGTAAGGAAGAAAGATTATTTCCATGTATTCCCGCCAGCGCGGAATTTTTCAAGAGTGTCCATGAACCATTTGGCGCGGCTGTGCCGGGGCAGGCTGAGGAGTGGGCACAGGGAAGCAACTTCATGACGCGCCACCATTGCTCGCGGCATTCGCCGGCCGCATTGTTTGCTTCGCCGCCGCAACGAGCGAGCATTCGCCACCTTCCACCGTTACTCGCACCGCATGGCTGACCACCCCACCGCACCCGAAACCGTTACGCGTCTCCTTGAAGAAGCACGCAGCGGAAACAGGCATGCACTCGACGCTCTGCTGCCGCTCATCTACGCCGAGCTGCATCAGATTGCCGAACGTCACATGTCGGGGGAGCGCGAGGATCATACGCTGCAGCCAACAGCGCTGGTTAACGAGGCGGTGCTTCGCCTCATCAGTGGACAGACATTGACCTATGCCGATCGCACGCACTTTCTGCGCGCCGCGTCACGCGCTATGCGACATGTGCTGGTCGATCACGCAAACGCTCGCAACACCGCTAAACGCAGTGCAGGTGTCCGCGTAACGCTGGATGAACAGTTGGTAAGCGCTCCTGCGAGTGGCGTAGACATTCTGGTGCTCGATGACGCGTTAACCCGACTGGCCGCCGCCGATGCGCGCTGCGCTCAGGTGGTCGAACTTCGTTTCTTCGGTGGATTGAGTGTGGAGGAAACGGCGGTTGCTCTGGAAACGTCGCCAGCCACGGTAAAACGCGATTGGCAGTTTGCCCGACGTTGGCTGGCGGTCGAACTAAAAGGCGCGTTGGATTTTGCAAACTGATGGACGCCACCGAGAAGCTGCGACGCATTCGTGCACTCTTTGATGCATTGATTGATTTGCCGGAATCGGAGCGAGCGCACGCGCTTGACGCACTATCAGAAAGCGACGCACCGTTGCGGCACGATGTTGAACTATTGCTGAATACACCCGACGCAACCATTCCCGAGCTCGATTCGCACGCTGCTTCGTTTCGGAGGCGAGACGTAGAGCCGCCGAGCACTTTCGTTGGCATGCGGTTTGGCCAATACACGGCAGTTCGCGTGGTTGGCATGGGAGGAATGGGGACGGTCTTTGAAGCGACACGCGCCGACGATCAGTACACGAAACGCGTTGCCATCAAGATTCTTCAGCACAACGTGAATTCGGAGATCACGCTCTCGCGCTTTCGTCGTGAACGACAGATTCTGGCATCGCTGGAGCACCCGAACATTGCGACATTGCTGGATGGCGGCATTACGTCCGATGGACGGCCGTATCTCGTGATGGAATACGTGGACGGTGAACCGATCACGACATGGTGCGATTCGCGCACGCTCGGAATACACGACCGTCTGCTGCTGTTTCGGCAAGTGTGCGCTGCTGTGCAACACGCCCACAGAAATCTGGTCATTCATCGTGATCTCAAACCCGGCAACATTCTCGTTGCGGCCAATGGCACAGTAAAACTTCTCGACTTTGGCATTGCCACGCTTCTTGCACCGGACGGCGAAGAAGCGCCGCTTCCGCTCACCCGCGGAGGCGCGCGCGCCTTCACACCGGAGTACGCCTCACCGGAACAGATTCGTGGCACAACACTCAGTACCGCGTCCGACATTTACTCGCTGGGTGTCGTGTTGTACGAATTGCTGACGGGCCGGCGCCCGCACCTCGTGAGCAGTCGCGCTATCGTTGATATCGAGCGCTCCGTGCTTGAGACGCCGATTCCGCGCCCAAGCAGTGTTGTAACCGATGCGGTTGCGCGCGAACGCAGTGAGAAATCGGCCAATCGTTTGCGCGCAAAGATGCAGTCGGAGCTCGACAACGTGCTCCTTGAGTCATTGCAGCTCGAACCGGACATGCGATACGCATCGGCTGACGCCTTCGATGAAGATCTTCGGCGATATCTGACCGGCCTGCCCGTGAACGCACAACGCGGCTGGGCCGGGTATCGGTTGTACAAATTCGTGCAGCGGAACCGTGCGGTCGTTGCGGCTTCCGTATTGGTGCTGGTCGCGATGATTGCCGGTACAATTGGGACCTCGCTGCAGTCGCGGAAGGCGCGGATCGAGCAAGCAAAGGCGCAAGAGATCAGCGGGTTCCTGCGCGGATTACTCGCGTCCGTACACCCGGAAACGGGGCGACGCGACGCACAGGTCTCCGACGTGCTCGACGCGGCGGCCAAACGAATCGAGCACGAACTGAGCGCGCAACCGGATATTCGTGCTGAACTGGAAACAGTCATCGGTCAGAGCTACCAGGGATTGGGCCGGTATGATGAAGCGGAGGCGCACCTCAAGACCGGGTTGCGCCTTCGCGAAGAATCTGCCGGCGCAGCGAGCATCTCCGGAGTGGTCGGACTCAGCAACCTCGGCCAACTCTACATGGCGCGCGGTGCGCTCGACAGCGCCGACGTTGTGTTTCACCGCGCGCTCCAGTTGCAGCAACAACGCGGGCAAACTTCTGATTCATTGTTTGCATCGTTGCTGAGCAACCTTGGTTCGCTCGCGCACAATCAGAACCACGCGCCGGATGCAGAACGATATCATCGACAGGCACTGGCAATTCAGCAACGCGTGCTCGGTGCGAAGAGTGACCTGGTGGCACTAAGCACTAATGACATTGGTGTCGCCGCGGGTGAGCAAGGGCGCCTCGCCGAGGCCGAGTCACTACATCGCGCTGCGCTTGCAACATTGCGAACAAACCATAAAGAACCTGATGCATTTATTGCTTCAGTGTTAAACGCACTGGCCGGGTCACTCGATTTTCAGAACAAAGCTGCAGCCGCCGACAGCGCCTACATTGAGACGCTCGCGTTACGTAAGAGACTGTTGGGCGCGGATCACCCCGACTACGCGTTGACACTGTACAACTACTCGGGATTCATCTTCGACCAAAAGCGCTACACCGAAGCCGCACGGATTGCCCGTGAGATTCTCGCGCTGCGCGGAAAGACGTTACCTGAGAGTCATCCCTCTGTAGCTGCAGCGTTGCAAACGCTTGGGCGTTCGCTTGATCAACTGGGCGACCCCACCGGTGCCGAACATGCGCTCAATGAAAGCCTTGGGCTTCGCAAGAAATACCTGCAGCCGGACAGTTGGCTGATTGCAAATTCCGAGGGAACGTTGGGTGAGCACTTCGCACTGCTTCAACAGTATCCGCGCGCCGAGCAGCTGGAGCTGCATGCGCAACAAGCGTTTGTACAAACACTCGGCATCAAGAACTCGCGGACGGCCATCAACACACGCCGGCTGGTTGCGCTGTACATCGCTTGGGGTAAGAAAGACAAGGCGGCGGAGTATTCTGCATTGCTTCCGGCTGCACAGTAGCCAAATGCGACGGAATATTTGCATTGCTGCCGGCTGGAAAGTAGCCACCGGATTCGTCGGGGCGGTCGAGGTCTGTCAGAGTCGGAAACGCACACAGTGGCTCACACTGTTTTCAGCGCGTTACGCGAGCCACGCTTTCCACTCCGCCTCATTCACCCCAATCGCGACTTTGTTTTGACACCGTATCAACGGCTGCACGAGAATGAAGGGCTCATCAATCAGAATCGACAACCACTTCTCCTCGCCGTAAATGGCCTGCCGTAAACCCAACTCGGCGAAACGCTTTGAATCGCGATCGATCAATTTCTCAACGCCGAACTTCTGCGAGAACCGGCGCAACTCGCCAAGCGACGCAGCGCGCTCGGCGAGATCGACAAAGTGTACGGTAACGCGACGTTCGGCGAAGAAACGCTGCGCCTTGCGCGTCTCCGAACTCTTTTTTGTGCCGAATATCTGAACGGTGAGATCAGCTGGCGGCATTGAAGGCACCAGATTCTGCCAACGCGCGCTGGCTGTCGTCAAACTCACCTTCGCTGCGCGCAATCACGAGAGTTGCGACGCCGTTGCCGATGAGATTCGTTATTGAGCGCGCTTCGGACATGAAGCGATCGATTCCCAACAGGATGGCGAGTCCTTCCATTGGAACAGTGTGTGTGACGGCCATCGTGCTGGCGAGTACGATAAATCCGGAACCCGTTACTCCCGCTGCACCCTTTGACGTCAGCATCAGCACACCCAGCAGTCCCAATTGCTGACTCAGCGTCATGGGCACGTGATACACTTGTGCGAGGAACATTGCGCTCATCACGAGATAGATGCTGGTGCCATCGAGATTGAACGAGTATCCCGTGGGAATTACCAAGCCCACAATAGAGCGCGAACATCCGTATTTCTCGAGCTTATCGAGCATGCGGGGCAGCGCTGCTTCGCTTGATGACGTGCCCAGCACAATGAGAATTTCTTCCTTGATGTATCGCAGGAATGGCAACAGGCGAAATCCCCAGATGCGGCAGATGAGCCATAACACACCAAAGATAAACACGATCATGGTTGCGTACACGTCGAGCATCAATCGTCCAAGCGGCAGCAGTGTTTTGAGACCAAAGTTGCCAACCGTAAATGCCATCGCGCCGAACGCACCGATTGGCGCCACCTTCATCACAATGTGCACGATGCGGAAAAATACTTTCTGCACCTTGTGAAGAAAATCGGTGATGTCACGACCGGCATCACCCACACCGGTCAGCGCAATACCAAACAACACCGCAAAAAATACGATCGGCAGCAGATCGCCGTCCGCAAATGCCTTCACGATGTTGGCCGGAATGATGTGTGTGACAAAATCGAGCAGTCCCATTTGTTCGCCAGCCACGACGAACTTTGATACATCTCCTTTCGCGAGCGTGGATACATCGAGCGTCTCGCCTGGTTTCGTGACGTTGATGATCACGAGGCCAATGGCCATGGCCAGTGTGCTGACCACCTCGAAGTAGAGCAGCGCCTTTCCGCCAACGCGCCCCAGCTTCTTGAGGTCGGCCATGGACGCGATGCCATGCACAATCGTGAGGAAGATGACGGGCCCGATCACCATCTTGACGAGATTGATGAACTGGTCGCCCAGCGGCCTGAGGGACTTGCCGAGTGCGGGGTCGAGCACCCCGACGGCGACGCCGAGGAAGACGGCGAGGAGAACTTGGGCCGTGAGGTTGCGGGCGAGGCGCGCGAGCATGAAAAATCGGTGAGAGGAAAAGACGGCGCACACTAACGTGCGG
>JBDUBA010000120.1:0-4792 GCA_040004335.1 Gemmatimonas sp. | reverse complement strand
TCTCGATGAATGCGTATAATCAAGCACTGTTGCATTCACCCGTTGAATCCGCCGCCGCCAGCTAACCAGCCGCCAGCTTCCAGACCTTTGCAAGTTTTGTTGTGCTGCGATTAGGACTTCTAAAAGTCTCGGAGCTGGAAGCTGTTTAGCTGGTTGCCGACACCTTTAGTTGTAGTTGGCTCGCAGTAGGCTTGCAGTTGGCTCGCAGTTGCCTCGCAGTACGCTCGCAGTAGGCTCGCCCGGGTGTGCATGCGCGGCAGCTACCCCCCCGCGCCCCCGCGTCCCCGCAGCACGCAGTCCCGCGCCATGAGCACGCTCGCAATCATGCTGCTCTCGTCCGCAATTCCCTTCCCCGCAATGTCAATCGCAGTTCCGTGGTCCGGCGACGTGCGGATGAACGGGAGCCCCAACGTGACATTCACGGCCGAACCAAAACTCGCCACTTTGATGGCCGTCATGCCAACGTCGTGGTAGGGCGCGATCACTGCATCAAACTCGCCGCGCATTGCCCGTACAAATACGGTGTCCGCCGGAAACGGTCCGGCCAGATCGTTGACGCGTGCGGCGGGCCCGAGAATTTCCGTGTCTTCATTGCCAAAGCGGCCGCCGTCACCCGCGTGCGGATTGAGCGCGCACAACGCCAATTTTGGGTTCGCAATACCAAACCAGTGCTGCAGACCGCTCCGCGTTTCGCGTGCCGCTACCGCAATGGCGTGCGCTGTCACCGCGCTGGGCACATCGCGCAGCGGAATGTGCGTGGTTGCCAACACCACCCGCAATTTGTCCGACGCCAACATCATCGTGGCGGGTGCACCGGTGAGTGCCGCCAACATTTCGGTGTGCCCAGGAAAATTGTAGCCGCCGGCGTACAACGCGGCCTTGTCGATGGGCGCGGTGACAATCCCATGAACGACACCCGACTGCACGAGCGACACCGCGCGTTCAATGGCGAGACCCGCCAAACGTCCCGCAACCGCCACTGCTTCAGTCGACAGCGAACTCGATGCGAGGTGCAACGGCCACTCGCCAATCAGTGCATCAACGGGCAGTGACAAACCCGATGGCCCAATCACCACAAATTCAATTCGTGAATGCTGAAGGCGCTCGTCGGTGAGCGCCTTCGCAACAATTTCCGGGCCTATCCCACGAACATCTCCAACCGTAATCGCAAGACGCACCGCATGCGCATCGCGCACGCCCAGACTCACGGCGACTTGCTGTCGGCGGTTTTGACCTTCGGTTTCTCCAGCGTCCAGACATACGCTTCGGCGCGCAAATTGTCGATGAAACGGCGACGGCTGCGATACTCGGTGAGCTGCGTGCGAATACGCTGACGCCACTCGTCAATGGTGTAGTCGCCCGCTTCCTTCAAGTCCGTGATCTGAACCAGGACCGGCTTATGTATGTTGTTGCGTTCATCAAAAATGGTGAACGGTCCCACAATGTCCTTGACCGCGTGCCCCTTGATGGCGTTCTGGTAGCTGATCGGCATCGTGTCGATGGGCAAATCGGGAATGCTCCGCTGCTCGGCATTCTTGTCGTCGTGGAATTTCGCCGCCAGCGTATCGTAGTTTGCCCCTGCTCGCCACACAGTAGCCACGCTATCGGCAAGTTTCAACGCGCGCGCCTCGTCGGTGCTGTCGACGACGAACTTGATGAGGATGTGTCGAGCTTTCACTTCGCTGGGCTGCACGCGGTCCACACGGATCAGGTGATAACCGTATTGCGTTTCGACCACCGGACTGATTGCGCCTGGATTGAGCGCAAACATCACGCGGTCGAACTCCGCGACCATATCGCCACGCCGGTTCCAGCCAAGGTCACCGCCAAGCGGCGCGGATCCGTCCTGCGACCATCGTTTGGCGAGATTCTCGAAATCTTCGGGATGCGTTTCCAGTTCTTTCGCAAGGGAATCAATCTTGGCGCGTGCGCGACGTTTTGCCGCTTCCGATGGCTCGACCGGAAAAATGATCTGTCGCAAACTGGCGCTGGCTTTACGTTTGGGCAGCGTGCTCTTGTTGCGTTCGAATTCGGACGTCACATCGGCTTCGGTCACCGGTACCGCCGGAATGCGTCCTGAGGCTTTCAATTTTCCAAGCAGATCGCGTTGTGTCATCTGATTCCGAATGTCGTCAGAGCGCCCCTTGCGATAGTCGTCGATTGTTCCGAACCCGGACTCCTTGAGCGCCTTTGCAAGATCGGCGTCGTTATTCTGGAACTTTGCACGCACGTCGTTCATGTAGGCGTCGACGGCGCCCCGCACATCGGCGTCGTCGGGTTCCACTTTTTCCGTTTTCGCTTTTTGCAACAAGACCTGTTCGTCAATCAGTTCTTCCAACGCTGCTCCCTGCATTGCAACCGCCTGAGCCGAATCCGGATTGGCGTTTGTTTCCGCGCGCGAGCGAATGAATCGATCCATCACGTCTGACAACATGATCGGAACATCATTGACAACCGCGACAATACGATTGACAACCAACGCGTCCTTCTTGACCGTATCGCCAGGCGCAGCAGTGGTGGCGACCCTTGGCGTTGTTTGCGCAATGAGCACGCCGCCGGGCAGCAACACGAAACCAATCACGCCGACGAGTCGCGACACGGCGCTCATGCGAAATGATCGGGCAAATTCGTGCGGAACCGATGAGGTAGACAAAACGATGTTCCTTGATTGATGCGGAGAATGGGACACGGCACTACTTGCAACTTTGGACACCAGCCGCGGGTCGGAGCGTTGCACTGCGCGATGAACCGGCGACTTGATAGAGGCTACTACACCTGAAACGAAACGAGGGACCGCGTTGTGGCGGTCCCTCGAGACTGTACAACTGTTGTGTGCTTACGGCTTCTTGACCGGGGGCTTGGTGGCCGGTGGTGCGGCCGCAGGCGGCGCGGCGTCGGGTGGCGGACCCGCTGGTGCTGCACCTGGCGTTGGCGGTCCCTGCTTCGCCTTGAGCGAGTCGGCCGAGCCGCGCACCCCCTTGGCCTTTTCAACAGCTTTGTCCAGCGCGGCGTCGTTGATCGTGAACTTGTAGTTCTTCTGCAAGGTGCGCCCGACCGGGTAGGCGATATCGGCGTAACCAATTTCGTTCTTGACCAGTTTGTCGAAGTAGGCATCGACGCGCGTTGCGGCCAGCTTGACGCGATCGCCTTCGGACTTGGCGCTATCGGAGAGCGACTTGGGATCGACACCAAGCTGCGTCCATGCCGTCGTGAGGTTGTTGCGGAAGCCCAAGTGCATGTTGTTCAGCTCGGCCGTGTCGAGCATCATCTTGGCGCTATCGGCCTGCTTCGCCATGATCTGCTGGCGAACAAGATTCTTGACCAATCCGACCAACAAGCTGTCCGCGATCTGCGGCTGCAGGATCTGCTCCTTCATGTGGACGTTGGGCGGATACGCGTTCAGGATGTCGGCGAGACGCGACTTCGTCAGCGTGCCACCCGTCCACTCGGCCACCACCCCGTTGTCGTTAGCAAAACCAAGCGTGTTGCGAGCAACGGCACGGATCGAGATTGGTGCGTTCTTGTCGACCTTGACTTTGGCGACGGAATCGATGCGTGCGAGGTAGAGGCTTTCAGCGACCATCATGGGATGTGCCGAGAGTGCCCCCCACTTGTCGCTGGGGATCAGCTTGGCTTCCGCGTACGTTGGGCGATAGATGATGTGGTAGCCGAAACTTGACTTCACGAGCTTGGACACTGTGCCGGGTTTGGTGGCGACAACGCCTTCGGCGAACTTTTCATCCATGTCGTTGAAGCGATTGAACACGCCCAGATCGCCCTTACGGTCTTTTGCACCGGGCTCGTCCGACTTCGCGGTTAATGCATTGAAGTTTGCCGGTGTGGCCTCGGCGGCGATCGCTTCCGCCTTTTTCCTGGCAATCGCGTCCTGTTCGGGCGAGACGGCTGGTGCTCGTTCGACAGTACCGTCGCCGGCTGAAATCAGGATGTGGCGCGCGGACAGAATGATGTCGCCCTTGTTGTACAAGCACTCTTCGTCGCAGCCAGTGTTGACCGGCTTGAGTATTTCCTTGGTGAGCTTTTCGCCCCATTTTTTGGTTTTCGTGCCTTCGATGAACGACCACAAGCCGTAATCCATGTCGGCGGCGCTTGTGATCGAATCACCCTTGGCGGCCGCTTCTCCAGCGAGCTGGTAATTCACCCAGAGCTCAGCGAGCGTGCGAGCGAAGTCTTTTTCGAGCAGACCCCCGGAATTGCCAATGATCGTGCCCAGGCGTTCGGCCGAGAGTGTTGCTCCTCCGGCAACGGCAGCGGTGTCCGGGTTTCCGCCGGAGTCGCAGGCCACAGCGAATGCAACAGACGCACCAATCGTGAGAACTACGGGTAAACGGTACGATTTCATCGAGTAAAGCTCCGAAGGCCGGACTGAAAGAGTAGCTGGCGATTTGTGGTGTTACGGCACCAGGGCGCGCAATGCACGCACCAACCCATCAAGCATTTCTGCGCCCCCAAGCCGGGTCAGCTTGAGCGCCAAGGGCTGGGCACGACGAACATCCACCTGGAACTGGACACCGTGGAATGCCGCCGACAACCCCTTGAGGCGAGGTATGGCGTCAGCCCTGAAATTAACACGCGCATCCAACCCTCGCACAAGCACCCCGTCCACACCCAGAGCCGCTCCCAGCACTCTTAACAGGGCACTCTGGAAGAGCGCCGCTGCTGCGGCCGGCAGTGGTCCGAATCGGTCGCGTACTTCGGACTGCAGTGACTCGATGTCGGCCGGGGTACGGAGCGCCGTTAAGCGACGGTAGATGTCCAGCTTGGCCACCTGCGA
>JBDUBA010000179.1:0-4800 GCA_040004335.1 Gemmatimonas sp. | reverse complement strand
CGGAGCCGATGATCAAGGTTCGCAACCTGCAGCGTTGATGCGCTGATCAGCTGCACGATGCGCGCCATGTGCTGATACTGCACGTACTGCGGTTCGTCGGTCACTTGTCGATAATCGGCGTGGTAGCCAGTGGTGAAGAAGACGGCTGGTATCCCAAACCGAGCATAACCCGACGCATCGTTCCGGCAATACAGATTTTCCGGATGGGCGGTGCTATCGGTTGCATAATCGAGTTTGAGTGCCGACTTCGCACGCGTGTTTGCCAATTCAATGAGTGAACCGAATTCCGTTGACTGACGTCGAGCGCCAACGACTTCGACGAAGTCGGGATTGCCGTAGCGCGGGATTTCGTCGAGCGTGATCCCAACTTCATCGGTCTTCTCACCACGACCGATCATATCCACATCAAACTCGGCCACGATGGAGTCGCGCGGCACCAATGGATGATCCAACAACCAGGTCGAACCCGACAACGCTGGGGTTCCCTCGGTTCCGGTGTGCCAGACAAAGAGTACCGATCGTTTCGGTTTGACGGTGCCTTTCGCGAATGCCTCTGCAATTTCAAGCAGTGCGACCGTGCCGGAGCCACCGTCATCCGCACCGTTGTTCACAGAATCAGCGCGCGACGGATGCACCTTGTGCAAACTGTCATTGAGAAAACGAATGCGATCGTACTCTTCGTCTTCGGTCGTTTGTTTGCGACTGGCGGCGCCTTCCGCACCGGCGCGCGATCCCAGATGTGATGCGCGCACGGAATCGTGATCGGCCGGAGCGCGTGCCATGCCGATGTGGTCGGAGTGCGCGCCAAGTGCAACGTATTCGCCGCGCAACTTCACGTCGCTGCCGGGCAAAATTGCAATCACGTTCCGACTGACCTTCGGTGTATCGACAAACTTGAGATTCACGACGGCCGCCTTGCTGCTCGTACCGGCCGCCATTCCGTCCATCGCCCCACCAAACAACTTCTGCGCGGCGGTCGAGGTTAGCGTGAGGGTAATTGGCGCGCCCTGATCAATGAGCAACACGGACGTTGTGGGATTCGTGGCAGCACGCAGCGCCTGCGGAGTGATTTGCGCAGCGTTGGCGGTGCCGCGATTTCGGATGGAGTTGTACCAAGTGACCCAGTCGCGCCCCTTGGCGGTGCGCTGTATCGCTGACTGATCGAGTCCTTGAACCGCTGGACGGAAGATGACGATCATGCCGCTGGCGGGAACGGTAAACAATTTGGATGTTGTGTCGAGCAACGTGCCGCCGTACACAATTTTTACGTCTTTGAAATCGCCGGTATGCGCCGCCGTTGTTGTGGCCAGAAAGTCGTCTCCCGCTTTAAGGACGGCGCCGTCAACGGTAATAGTTGATGCGACATCGAGCGCGCGCGCGACCAGCGGAAGTCCCTGAAAAAACGTCCCGCCCTCGCCGCCAGGCTTGAGCCCAAGCCGCTTCGCTTCGGCCGCAATGAACGCAGTTGCATGCTCATGGTCGACAGTCCCGACGCGGCGCCCGCCCATTGAGTCGTTGGCGAAGCGGTACAACCGCGTCATGAGATCGCAGGCGCTGATGGCGGGCGTTGTCGGGGCGCCGGCGTACTGCAGCGGAAGCGGGGCTCTTTCCATCGCCGGACATTGCGCGCCGATCTTATCTGCGATTAGAAATGAGGCGGCGCAGGAAATGGCGACGACGTTGACGACGATCGATCGGCTGATAGTCATTGCTGGACCGTTATGCGGAGCGGGGCGGGAACTGAAGGATACAGAAGGTGTGGACTTATCGACAGGATAAAATGCCATCCCCGAGCGGCGAGCGATCGCATACTATTCCGATGCGGCGTTACGCATTCTCGAACACACACATTCGAATTGACCTCGTGGCATCTGGGCGGATAACCAAACCCAACAAGAGCGCATGACCGAACGCGTCGACCAACTGAACGCCGCTCTTGTGGGCCGCTATCGCATTGAACGCGAATTGGGCGTGGGCGGAATGGCGATTGTGTATCTGGCGCATGACGTCAAACACGATCGTCAGGTTGCACTCAAGGTGATCAAACCGGAACTCGCTGCCGCCGTGGGAGCTCAGCGATTCCTGAAGGAAATTCGGGTCACGGCACAACTGCAGCATCCGCATATCCTCGCGTTGTACGACTCTGGCGAAGCGGACGGCACGCTGTTTTACGTCATGCCGTTGGTGCAAGGCGAATCGCTTCGCGAACGATTGATGCGCGAAAAGCGGCTGACGGTAGACGAAACCATTCGCCTGATAAAACAGGTCGCGAGTGCGCTCGATTTCGCGCACCGGCAGGGCGTGATTCACCGCGACATCAAGCCCGAAAATATTCTGCTGCACGACGGCGAAGCGCTGTTGGCCGATTTCGGAATCGCGCTGGCCATACTCAATCCGGACGATGCACGGGTGACGGGTACGGGGATTTCTGTCGGGTCACCGCAGTACATGAGTCCCGAACAGGCAATGGGCGAACGCGACCTGGGCGCGCGCAGCGACATCTATTCGCTGGCGGCAGTCACGTACGAAATGTTGGCGGGCGAACCGCCCGTGAACGGACCGACGGCACAAATCATGATCGCGAAACTCATGACCGAGCGCCCGACGTCGCTCAGAGTGGTGCGCGATGTGGTAACGCCGGAGTTGGATGCGGCCATCATGAAGGCGCTCGCCAAGTCGCCAACCGATCGATATGGAACCGCGCGTGAGTTTGCGGATGCGTTGACGGCTGCACCGTTGGCACCGCAATCAATGCCGCGATGGTTGGTTCCCACAGTGTTCGCCGTTGCAGTGCTGGTCGCAGCGGTTGTCGGATTAAGAATGCGCGCGGGCGGAGATGGCGCGACATCGGCCAATGCCATCGCAAACGCCGCGGTTGCGAATCAGATTCGATCCATCGCCGTGGTTCCGCTCGACAACTATTCCGGCGATTCCACCCAGGAATATTTCGTCGAAGGCATGACCGACGAACTCACGGCCGATCTCGCGTCCATCAGTTCGTTGCGGGTGATCTCACGCGGCTCTGCCACGCAATTCAAGGGTAAGAATCGCCCGCCCACGCCGGACATTGCGAAAGCGCTGAATGTTGATGCAATCGTTGAGGGCTCGGTGATTCGCGTGGGTGACAAGGTGCGAATCACGGCGCAGCTGATCAACGCGCGTCTCGACAAACACATCTGGGCCGACAAATTCGAACGCAACTCCGGCGACGTGTTCACGCTACAGGCCGAACTCGCCTCCGCCATTGCACGCGCGGTGAATGTTGCACTAACACCGGTTGAACAATCCCGCCTCGCGTCGGCCAAAAGTGTGAATGCCGAAGCACACGACGCGTACCTGCAGGGGCGCTACTACTTCAACAGGCCCAGCGACGACAATCTCCAACTCGCCATCCAGCAATTCGAAATTGCCGTAAAAAAAGATCCAACATTTGCGCCGGCCTATTCGGGATTGTCGGATGCGTATTTGTGGGCGGGGTACAACGAAGGGCGCATGACGGCCACGGCGGCTCGACCAAAAGCGCGTGACGCGGCGTTGAAAGCGGTGCAACTCGACAGCAATTCGGCCGAAGCGCACGCATCGCTCGCAACGTACAAATTGTTCTACGAATACGACTGGGTTGGTTGCGAGCGCGAATTTCGCAAAGCGATTTCGCTCAACGCCAATTACGCATTCGCGCACGATCAATTTGGCATGGCGCTCGGTTTCACTGGACGATTTGATGAATCCATCGCCGAGGGAAAACGTGCGGCCGAACTCGATCCGTTGTCGCCGCAGATTCTCATTGACGCAACGATGGCGCAATTGTTCAAGAAAGACTTCGGCGCAGCGAGTGATAGGGCCCGCCGAGCCGGCGCACTCGATCCAACCTATTTCTTTCCCGTAATGCTTGAAGGTTGGAACAAGCTTGAAGCGGGAAAATTTGCGGAAGGAATTCCTTTCCTCGAGAAATCTGTCGGCATGGGCGCGCCGCCATTCGTGACTGCGTATCTCGCGTTTGCTCGTGGCGCATCGGGCGACAAGGCGGGCGCGCTCAAGGAGCGGGAGAATCTCAAGAAGATGGCCGGAAAAGATCCGGTACTTCCGTTCAATCTCGCAATGGTGTACCTCGGCGCAGGCGACAAGGCTCGTGCTATCGACAATCTCGAGAAGGCACGGGCGGCCGATTCGCAGATGCTCGCGTGGCTCGGCTACGATTCAATCTTCGATTCGCTCCGGAGCGAGCCGCGGTTTGTTGCATTGCTCAAGAAGTTGAATTTTACCAATTGAATATGCCGAAACGTTCTCCACGAAACCGAGTGCTACAACGAACGGTGGCGTCGGCGGGGTCGTTGGTTGGTGGTGCGTTGGCTGCAACGGCGCCTGTGTTTGCGCAGGCACCTACGCCCGTAACATTAGTGCTGTGTCCGCAAAAACCGATATGCCAACACGGAGATTTCGTACTTGCTGCAACGGATCGACCGGATTTGCCTGCTCCACCTCGGAACCACGGCAACGGCCAGTGTCTACGTCTGATACCTTTACCGGGACTCTCATGAAATTGTTCGCCGTACCGCTCGTTCTGCTAAGCATCGCTGCGTGTGGCGCCGACGGCATGTTGCCGCCAATCACCGCTCCGGCTGTCGCGGACGCCGACCTGTTTGCTCTCGCGCAGCCCATCACGCCCTGGACGTATTACAAACGCTCGGCCGTTCCGGTCAAGCGTGCTTCGTCGGCGCATACCGAGTCACATGCGCTGGTTCGCTACAACGCGCTGGCCGCCACGCAACTTGATGCGTCCGGAAAAGTGCGCGTTGACGC
>JBDUBA010000371.1:0-16280 GCA_040004335.1 Gemmatimonas sp. | reverse complement strand
ATCCCAGCATTCACGCGCACCGTCGCGCTCCGCTCATTCTGTTGGGCGGCGCCAATGGCACGCTCGATGGCAACCTGCACTTGAAGGCGCCGGAAGGCACGCCAATGGCCGACGTATTCCTCTCGCTGCTGCACAAGCTTGGCGTAGACGACATGAAGAGCTTCGGTGATAGCGTTGCTCCGTTCTCGCTCAACGCCTAAGGGGCGCCGGATCATGACCAAACCGTTCACATCATCCCTGGCGGCAACGCTGGGGATGTTGTCCCTCATCGCGGCCTCGGCTTCGGCGCAAGACGTCGCGTCGAAGACGAAGGTGCCCGCCAGCTCCAAACCCATGACGGGTGAGAAGGCAGCGCCGACGCTCGCGAATGCTGCCATGCGTGGCGATATCGCGGCCGTTCGGGCCATGCTTTTGACTTCCAAAGCGTCCATCAACGTGGCGCAAGGCGACGGCATGACGGCGTTGCACTGGGCCGCCGACCGTGGCGACCTCGCAATGGCGCAGCTGTTGATGAAGTCGGGTGCCAACATCAAAGCCACGACGCGCCTTGGCGGTTACACGCCGTTGCACGTCGCGGCGCAGCAAGGACGAGGCGAAGTCGTGCGCGCTTTGCTCGCGGCGGGCGCCGATCCGAACGTGACAACCCTTGGTGGCTCCACGGCGTTGCACTACGCGTCCGAAACGTCCAGCGCCGACGCAGTCGCAGCACTTCTTGAATACAAGGCCAATCCAAACGCGCGCGAGCGTGAATGGGGCCAGACGCCGCTGATGTACGCGGCGAACGCGAATCGTGCGGAAGCCATCAAGGTGTTACTCAAGGGTAAGGCCGATCCGAATCTGGAAACGGAGTCGATCGAACTGACCACGCAGGCCGCGGCCGATCGTTTGGCGACGGCGCGTCGCAATCAGGTGATGGAGAGCCTCGCACCGCAAAGCGTGAAGGATTCCATCAAGGCGGCGCAGCTCAAGGCAGCAGCAGCGTTGCCAACGGCCGGAGCTGCTCGCGCGCCGGGTGGTGGCGCAGCGACCGCAATGGTGGCGGACGCCAATGGGGCTCCTCCTGCCGCAGCGGCCGCAGCGGCCGCACTTCGCGGCGGTGGCGGCGGTGGTGGTCGGGGCGGCGGTGTGAACTACGCGCAGTTTCTCACAGCGGCACAGGTTCAGGAAGCAATCACCGCGGGTCGCAAGGTGCTCGATTCCATCGACGTCGTGAACGCAACCGCCCGTGCAACTAAAGCTGCTACGGTCGCAACTGCGCCCGGCGCCGGCGGACGTGCTACAGCTACAGACACGGTGGCTGACGTTAACGGCAACCTCTCGGCCGCTCAATTTTCAGGATCGGTTGGTGCGATGGGTGGGTTGACCGCGCTGCATCACGCGGTTCGCCAAGGGAATACGGCGGCAACGTTGGCGCTCATTGATGGTGGCGCCAACATCAACGAACGCACGGCGAGTGATAGCACAACGCCGCTGTTGATGGCGGTTATCAATGGTCATTTCGATCTCGCGATGGAGCTGATCAAGCGTGGCGCCGACGTGAAGCTCATGAGCACGGCCGGTGCAACGCCATTGTACAACGCGATCAACACGCAGTGGGCACCGCGTTCGCGGTATCCGCAGCCGCAGTCCGTGCAAAATCAAAAGACAACGCACCTTGAACTGATGGCCGCGCTCATTAAGGCCGGCGCTGATGTCAACGTGCGTCTCAAGAAGAATCTCTGGTACTTCGGCTACAACAACTGCGGAAACGGTAACTGCGGCCTCGAATATCTCGATGGCACGACGCCGTTCTGGCGCGCGGCGTACGCCGTCGATCTGGACGCGATGAAGATGCTGGTCGCGGCCGGTGCCGATGTGAACTTGCCGTCAATACGTCCGCAGCCGGTAGCTGGCGGTGGCCGTGGTGGTGCAGGCGGCGGAGCTGCGGCTGGCGGAGCTCCTGGTGCCGCGGGCGCAGTCGCCGACGCGGGTGCAGCAGGCGGCGCGGCCGGAGCGGGTGGCCGGGGTGGTCGCGGCGGCCGTGGTGGTGGTGGCGGTGGCGGCAATCGTGGTGGCGGAGGTGGTGCAGGCGCAGCTGTGGGCGGCGACGGCGGAAATATTGTTGCTGGTGCTGGAGCTGCGGCCGGCGGTGCAGCAGGCGCGGCCGGTGGAGCGGCGGGTGGCGGTGGTGGCGGGGGAGGCGGTGGTGGACGCGGCGTGCAAGTGCCGCTCGAACCCGCAATCGACTCTGCTTCGAAAGCATTCCCGCCGGGCATTGGCGTGTACGCAATTCACGCAGTCGCGGGCGTGGGATACGGCAATGGATTTGCCGGCAACTCACACCGTCATGCACCAGACGGTTGGATGCCCGCCATGAAATACGTGGTCGAAGTGTTGCACGCCGACGTCAATCAGCGCGACAACAACGGGTACACGCCGTTGCATCACGCTGCGGCGCGCGGCGACAACGAGATGATTCTGTATCTCGTCGCGCACGGCGCCGATCCGAAAGCAGTATCGCGGCGCGGCGTGACTACGATCGACATCGCGAACGGACCGGTGGAACGCCTCCGTCCGTTCCCGGAAACCATCGCGTTGCTTGAGAAGATGGGCGTGCACAACAGCCATAAGTGCGTCGGCTGCTAACGCTCTAACGTGACTTGTTTGGACGATGTACGGAGCGCCCCGCGGCAATTGCTGCGGGGCGCTTTTGTTTGTCTGCGACTGGTGTCTGCGACTGGTGTCGGCGACTGGTGTCTGCGACTGGTGTCGGCGACTGGTGTCGGCGCGGCTTCGACGTTACTCCGCGTGCTATGTAGATCTACAACTGACTAACTGCATTTGGACTTGTTTGGACTTTGGCAGACTTGGCGGACGGCGTTTGTGCGACTTCGACTTTACTTCGTTTGGTATTTAGACCGACAACTGACTAACTGCCTTTGGACTTGGGCGGACTTGGCGGATTGATGCCGAATGGAACGTTGCTCCGGGCGTGCTGCGAATAGCAATGATCTATTGGTAACCGCACTGATGGCCAAAATCGTTTGAGTCATTCAACCGAAGATTGTTGAGAAAAATGCGTAAGTCGGCCGCTATTTGCGATGTTCGAATATCCTGGGGACTATCCTACAAGTCTGCCAAAATCCAAAGGCAGATAGTCAGTTATCGGCCATCGATTCCACACAACTACCGGCCCTCTCACGCACAACAAGTAGCGCGTACTTGTTCGAGTACAAAAAAGGCCCCGCGCAAATTGCACGGAGCCCTCTTTAGTCCGAACCAATCGCTTACTAGGGTTTGGCCGGCGCCAACATCAGCGTCACATGTTCCTGCACCTGTTGCAATCCACCTTCCGGCGCATCAAACGTCACGCGGCCATCGCTGTTCATGTCGGCGCCAGTCTGCAACTGATCACACAGAATCTGGATCTGGCTCATCAACTGTGCAGCGGCTGCAGCATCCGTTGCGGCCTGCACCTTTTGCGCGAGGGCAATGATCTGATCGGCACGCGCAACTGTTGAACGAGCCGCGGTGGCGATGTGTTTCGAATGCATTATTTCGCCGGGCGTTGCACCCGCCGCGGCGCCCGCGAGTTCGATGTGAGTTGCGATGTTCGTTGCCGCCTTCTTCACACCGTACTGCTTTCCAGGGCCGGCCGTCACGATGGTAGGATCGAGCGCGTTGATGATGTGTCCCGCGTGCAACTGCAGCATTGCCAGATTGGTCGGTGCGCGCATGGCCAATGCGGCGTGTTGCACGGCAACCTGCTGTTCTGACTTCGCGATCGTGAGCAGGCCAACTTTGTCGGGCGTGTCAGCGAAGCTGTTGACCACGTGGCCGATGTGCACGCCGGACGCCGTAGCTGGCACGGCAATGACCGGCCCAGTGACAGTCTTTGGCGTGCCCGCAAGTGCTTCACCCTTTATCGCTGCCAGGGTTGAGTCAAATATTTTGCGCGACTCGAGATCGGAGCTCACCATGAAGCGGCGCCGTTGGAATGCAGAGTCGCTCAATGAGTTCTTCTTGAGAATGCCGTCATACTGCATGCGCAGCTTGTCCCGAAGCTCAGCCTGCGTTTCGTCCTTCTTGTTTTTCTGTTGCGACAACTCTCGGTCCATCGCATCCAGCACGGTAATGAGCTGTGCCTGAATGGCGGCGAGTGACTTCACTTCGTCGGGTGAGAGGCGTTTCTGCGGCGCCGATTGGGCTGCCGCCTGCGCGTACGTTGCGACCGGAAAGGCGAGGGCGCAGGCGAGAGCGACAGTAAGCGCGAAGCGTTGTGTTTGCATGGGTAGGAAAATGGGGTGCCGGCTCAAGAGTGGCTACCAACGAGTCGGTTGCACCGACCCGACTCTGACGGCTGTCCTTCTGGAACCGCAAACTCTACCTAGATACTCGCCCCGCAGGCCGCGCGTTGAGCGATTTCTCAAATCGCGGTTCGCCTTATCTCGTCCAAGATGGAGTGTTCGATGCCGACGTCACAATTGCTGGCCACACTTGTGACTGCGTCCATTGCCTGGGGCACAGCGCTCATGGACCGAGACCTCAATCCGCCCGTCGCGGCCGGGGGCGGTGGTGGCTGAGGCGGTCTTCCCGAACCACCCCAGCTGAATCATGACTACGCCGCCATACATGATATCGCGGCTATTGATATTGCCAAAGAGCTGCGCGCCCAGCCCGAAGATGGGACCGAAATGAAACGCCGCTTCGGCCGTAACAGGCAGTGACGGAATGGTTTTGCAGGCCTTCCCGCGCAAATCCGGGCAACCGCCGTACAGCGCACCCACGCCGCCCGCGACCAGCGCGTGTCCAACTTCGCCATTAATGGCCCGGCCATATAACACGCCAACATCACCAATGCCGCTGTCGCCTCCATCACCGGCGAGGTCGAGCTCGAATCCCCCGGCCGCGCGAAACATGAACACGTGCTGATCGCGTTGAAACACGTATTCACCTGCCACGCCAATCCCACCCGCGCGCTGTGATCCGCCAGCACCTGGCCCTAGTGCGATCCACGAACGCGTATGAACGGGTTTCCGCGCCAGGCCGGCGGGTGCGGTTGTCGCCTGCGCGACAGCTCGATCGACCGACGCAGACAATAGCACGGCGAGCAGGAACAGCGCGCGGCGAAATAGCGCGAGCGGCGCTGTGAGGTCGGGCGAGAGAAGCGATGTCATGTCTGCTCTGAATTACACCCGGGGCGGGCCAAATGCTTGTTTCGAGTGATGGCCCGTGAGAGCGGTGGGCGAGTCGCGTTTGTAGCGCGTTCAATGGGTTCGCAACGCGGAACAAATTGGCGAGCCATCGGGATTGGCATGTCCACACGGACGTCGATTTTTTCGATTGGCCGAGTTGGGTCAGCAAACCCCGTCGTCATCACGTAGAATGGGGCATGAAAACTTCAGTCCGAACTGTCGTGTTGGTCGCCTCATTGCTAACCGTATCGCTGCGTTCAATGGCCAGTGCACAGGAGCGCACGGCGTATCCTGAGAAGCGTGGTCTTAAACTCAGTGAATTTCCGCGGCTGATAAAACTCGCCAACAACGTGTACGGCTACGAAGAAATTCGCAGTCCGGGCTTCACCACTGTGTCGATGATTGTTGTGGGCAGCAAGGGCGTGTTGATTGCCGACGGGCAGGGCAGCGTTGCCGCCATGCAAACCATGCTCGACAAGATCAAGACGGTGACCACGCAGCCCATCAAGTGGTATGTGGTAGGTTCGGATCACGGCGATCACACGGCGGGCAACTCGCTGTTGCCACACGACATTACGTACGTGGTGAGTGCGTTTTCAAAGTCACAGCTCGCGAAAGATTCGGTGATGGCGCGCACACCGGCAATGACGGGCAACACGCTAACGATTGACGTTGGCGGCATTACGGTAAATGTGTTGAACCTCGGGCGTGCTCACACGGGGGGCGATCTCGTTGTACAGCTGCCGAAAGAGAACATTCTGTTCATGAGCGAAGTGTTTCTGAATCGCGTATTTCCCGCGATGCGTTCGGCGTATCCAACAGAATGGGTTGCAACAATTGATAAAGCGCTGGCGATGAACGTTGGTCGCTACGTGCCAGGACACGGATTCATCGAAGAAGGCAAAGTGTCGCGTGAAGAACTCATCACGTTTCAGCAGGCACTCAAGGCAGTGATTGCCGAAGCAACCCGGTTGCACGCACTGAATTTGACGGCGGCCGACGCGACGAAACAAGCCGACTGGGGCACCTACAAAGACTGGTTCCTGTCCGATCAGCAGGCGCCCATTGCGGTGGCGCAAGTGTTCAAGGAGTTGGACGGCAAGCTTGGGCCACCGGCAAAATAGACGATGCGGTAACAGTGCACGTCAAGCTGATGTTGTTGTACTCATGCCTGGTACGACTGCACGCATTCGGACGTTTATTACCTCAAGTACGGCGCCGTTGGCTCAATGAAATCAGTGAATGCGTTGCCAGTTGATTCTCATCAACTCCTTGCTTTATGCGCGCCGCGTCTGACCTTCATCAGCTACGGCGTTCCGGAAAAAGGTGACGCGAAATGACTCGATCAGCAGGGCAGCTTCATGGCAACGGTTGCGGCGCAACCCGCCTTCCGATTACTCGGCGCGAAGGACCTTGGCGTTCCTGATGCGTTTGCGACGGCCCAGATGCCACCAGTCAACGCAGGACTCACCGACGGCGTGCTCGCGTGGCGCCAACACGATGGGAGGCATACCGATGCACCTCACGTGAAATATTTCATTCTGTGGGCCGACAAGCAGATGGGGCGCAGCACTCCGCAGCCATACTTGGATATTTTGCAGTCGCCGCGTCTCCGCGACCTCCGCCGCTCCGCGTGAACCGCTTCGCAGCGCGCGCATTCGAGTGAGTCGCACATGCGTGATTCTCGCATCCAGAAAACGCGCCTTCAGCGCTTAAACAACTTCAAATCAATCGCGTTGGCCATACGCACGTATCCCGCTTCGTTCGGATGCAGATGGTCGCCGGTCTCGCCCGACGAAATCAACTGGGTCGGGTTGGCTGGATCACGCATGACGAGGTCAAAATCAACAACCGCGTCAAATGCACCCGGCTGACGAACGAACGCGTTGACTTTTTGACGCGCCGCTTCACGCGGCGGCGTGTCGTAACCGGCTTTTCCAAATGGCAGAATAGTGCAGCCGTACATCTTGATGCCGCGCGCGTGGGCTTTCGCGACCATGGTTTTGTACGCGGCAATCAATCCATCGGCAACGCTGTCCGCATCCGGCGCTGACGCACCACCCAAATCATTCACACCTTCCAGCAACAGCACCCACTTCACGTTTGGCCGATCCAACACATCGCGCTCAAAGCGCAGCAATGCGGTTGGTCCGAGACCACCTCGCAGCACAGTGTTCCCGCCAATACCAGCGTTCACAACCGACACGTGTTTGGTATCCGCATTCGCCTGCAATCGCGCCGCGAGGTTGTCCGGCCAGCGGTTGTTCTTGTTCACACCCGACCCCCGACCATCCGTAATCGAGTTGCCAAGCGTCACCACGGTGGCCGCCGACTTCTCGGCGACGACTTCAAGATCGGCGATGACGTACCAATGGTCGGTTTGCGCGGGCGTTGTGAAGTCTTCATCGAGGACATGATTGCCAGGCGTGATGTACGACGTGTTGCGTGAACCCGGATGCCCGGTCACAACGCTGGGCATCGACGCGATGTACAAACTGATTGCAAGCTCACTGAGCGGTTGTACGTCGAAGTCAAAAGCGTCACTCGTAATCATTGCGCCAACGGGGATCGTGACGGAATCGGCGCCGCGAAATTTCAGCGTGCGCGCCGTTGCAACTCGCGCGATGCTGCCGCCCGGTGTCGTCGAAAGCGCGGCCGCGCCAATCACCAGCGGCGCGTTTCCAAACGTGTTTGCGAACCGCAGACGCACGGTGGCGCCGCCCGTCGAAACTTTCACTCGCTGCCGCAACGTGTTGCCGGAAAGGCCCGGCGCTGGTGGCAAATTACCCGGTTCGGTGATTTGCTGCGACGTGCCCCACGTGGCAATCCAATTGGACGGGGAGGACGCCGATGGCGACGAGTTGTGACACGCGACCAGCGACAGCACTGCCGCGCAGGCGCTCGACAGCAGCGCGCGTCTACTGATGTCCACTGTACTTGGTCGTGCGAGCTGTCGCGTGCTGTGTTGGATGTCTTGCTTCGGTCGGTGAGTGCGCAGCATGTGATCGCTCCTACCAGTTGTCAGTTCTGAATGGCGCCATCGGAAGCCCCGCGCTGTTGAACAAGTTGGGATCGCGAGGGCTGTTGCCCCACGCATACCGCACGGCCACCGGAGCTGCGACTTCATCATTCCACACCACCACCGTATTTCCGGCGATGCGTGCCTTCGCCCATTTCCACTGTTGGTCCGTGCCCGCAATTGCAAACGCTCGAACACTGTCGCCGGCAACACGAGTCTTTAGCCCAGCTGCGTGCGCAAACGACAATACAATTTGGTTGCCGGTAACGCGCTGCGCGCTGAATTGCGGCCCCAGATACTCGACCGCTTGCTCATACACCTTGCCACGCGCAATCAACGCGAGTCGTCGACCCACATCCTGCTTGTTGGTGGGATGCAGATTCGCTGCTTCACCAACATCCAGCGTGATGGCCTGCCCCGTATTGGGCAGCGACAGCGCCGCGGATTGCGACTCACGCAGATACGCCCATCCGGCATTCGCTGGTGGAGCAACATCGAGCTTTCCGTAATTCGGCAACTGCACCCACAAGAACGGGAAGTCTGCGCGCCCACCGTTCAGTTCCTTGCGCCAGCTCTGAATCAGCGTCGCGAAGCTCCCGCGATACGCCTTTGCCTGCTCGTCGTTGTTGGAGTTGGATTCGCCCTGATACCAGATGACACCTTTGAACGGTAACGCCGCAATAGGATGCATCATACGATTGTAGAGAATCGCCGGAATCTTGTTGATGTGTTGCCCGTCGTCACTGAACGACGCCATGCCAACGCGAAACTTCCACTCACCCGCGAGTGGCACCTTGACACTCGCGCTTTCGATGAACACTGCGCTGCTATCACTCGTCATGCCGCCATCTCCCGATCCGTCGGTCACACGGACCGTCAGCACATTACTTCCTTCGTGCAACGCAGAAGCCGGAACCGAATATTCGCGAATGCGAAAATATCCGGACGTACGACCAACTTCGGCGCCATTGATCCAGGTGATGTCGTCGTCGTCGATTGCACCGAGTGACAGTTTCGCGCCCGCCCGCGCCTGTTCGGCCGTCAATGTGAATGTGCGACGTAGCCAGACAACTCCATCGAGACCAGCGTAGCCGTTTCGCTCCCAGGCGCCGGGCGCGTGAATGGTGCGCCACGCAGTCTCATCGACCGTCGCTGCCGCCCACAATGCGTTGCCATTCACCAAACCGGGATCGACGGTTGGCAGTATGCCAATTCGTTTCTCCAGTGAATCACGAATGCTCTGCTTGTACTGCGACTCGGCATGCCGAACTGCAGCCCACGCGGCATCGTCCAGCTGCTGCGCGCTTCGCGAGAGATACGGTGCAATGGAAGCACCGCTCCACGCCGTGTTGATGATACCAATTGGAACCTTCACGCTGCTGCGCAGTTCGCGTGCGAAGAAATACGCAACGGCACTCATGGTACCCGCGCTTGCGGGGGTCGCCGCGTTCCACTTGCCTCCCGACAACTCCTTTTCCGAATCCCATGACCACGTGTTCGGCACTTTGTATTCGCGAATTCCACTGTCATGGGCCGCCGCCACTTCGGCCGCGCCGTTGGTCGCTTGTGCCAACGTCCATTCCATATTGGATTGGCCCGAAGCGATCCACACATCACCGAAGATGATATCGCGCACGGTTTGCGCAGCGCCGTCCACTGTCGCCGTCAGCGTAACAGGCTGGCCCACCGCATGCGGCGCGAATGTCGCGCGCCACGAACTGTCGGCCTGTGCGGTTGTCCGTTTGGTTTCAGCCCCCAGCGTGACGGTCACGTTCGCGCCAGGTGTTGCCCATCCCCACACCGGCATCGCGACGCCCCGTTGCAGAATCGCGCCATCGCTGAAAACGCGCGCGATGCGCACAACCGACACCGGTGTTCGCACTGACGTTTGCTGGCCGTTGTCGCTTAGGATGCGCCAGCTACCTCCGCTCGACGCAACGCCATCGACCGCGGCAACCGTCAGGAACGAACCCGCCAGAATCCATCGAAAAGGCGCGCTGATCATAAGACCTCCCGACAAATGTAGAGTTTGATGCGCGGCGTTCTGTATTCGTTCAGATAGATCGCCGAGGGAGCGACCCTGATGCGTCTGATCACCGTTCATGCACCAGACATCCGGACGCGATCAAAATCTGCATGACGCACGCCAACAATCGCTTGGCAGGCATCATGACTGGCGCGCGCCCTGCGATGCCGGGTACAACGAACGAAACCGCTCGTAGTGCTCTTTGTATTGTTGCCGAGCTTCGGCGTTGGGGTGTTGCAGCGGCGCCCGCATCAAGGTTGCCTGCGCGGCAGCAGCAATATCCGGGAATGCTTCGGCACCAACCGCGGCCAACAACGCAGCGCCATAGGCCGGTCCTTCTTCGCGATTCACGGTTGTTACTGGAACGCCAAAGATTTCCGATTGCATTCGCCGAATCAGCGGACTTTTCGCGCCGCCGCCAGTCAGCAACAAGTGTCGCGGCGATAGTCCGAGTTCCTTGAGCACTGACAGCGAATCGTTCAGCGCGAAACAGACACCTTCCAACACAGCGCGCGTCAGGTGCGCACGCGTATGCGCGAGGCTCAGGCCCAGAAACGCACCGCGGGCCGATGCATCACGATGCGGCGTGCGCTCACCTTGGAGGTATGGTAGAAATGTCACACCGCCGGATCCGGGAGGAATGTGTTCCGCTTCCTCGTCGAGCGCACGCACCGCCTGATCACCGGTGCCAAGTTCACGCGCAAAGTTGTCCTTGTACCAACTGAATGCGCCGCCCGCCGACAACACGACACCCATGATGTACCACACGCCCTGTTTCACGTGACAAAATGTGTGCGCGCGCAACGCAGGATCCACGAGTGGCTGCGCCGTTGGTGCCAACACCGTGCCCGACGTGCCCCAACTTGCCACGGCTTCGCCGGGAGTGATGGCACCAACCCCGGCCGCGCCGCATGCATTGTCGGCCCCTCCGCCAACCACGGGCGTACCTTCGCGTAGCCCGGTCAGCAATGCCACGTGAGCCGAGATGTGGCCCAACACCTGTGATGACCAACCAACGTCCGGCAGCAGATCTTTGGAGACACCAACCGCCTTCAGGATGTTGTCACTCCAACGCATCTCCGCGGGATCAAACATCAATGTACCCGACGCGTCCGACGGCTCAGTCGCCATCGTGCCAGTCAAACGGAATCGAATGAAATCCTTGGCGAGCAGCACTTTCGACAAACGCGCATAGGCCTGCGGTTCTTCTTCACGCAGCCACAACACTTTGGGAAGCGTAAAGCCTTCAAGTGCCGGGTTTCGCACCCAATCGCGCAGCTTGTTTTCACCACCAGCCCGCTGCGTAATCTCGGCACACTGTTTCGTAGTTCGTCCATCACACCACAAAAGTGCGGGACGAATCACTTCGCCGGTAGCATCAAGAAATACCGATGAATGCATCTGTCCCGAAATACCTATCGATACAACATTCGCGCTCGGCTGTTTCTCGAACAGTTCACGCACCGACGCAATTGTTGCCTGCCACCATGCTTCCGGATCTTGTTCAGCCCAGCCTGGTCGCGGTGTTTGCAGCGTGAGTGATGTCAACGCCGTAGCAACGACCTCTCCGGAACGCGCAACAAGAATGGCTTTCACGCCGCTCGTACCAATGTCGAGTCCAAGAAACAGCGAATCGTCCCAACGTGACGTCATGCCTATCGCACTCCCAACAACAGTTCGATCGTCAGCTGATCAAGGCGCTCATAGTTGAAGCCCAGATCGCGAATTGCTTTCAGGTCGAGCGTCTGGTTTTTGATGGTTTCCGCACCATCCCTGGAGAACTTCGGCGCCGCCTGCTCACCGCCACCACGCGCGCGCAAGTCGCTCAGCACCTGTTGAATGTCCGTGTCGGCGTTGAAACGTGCAGCCTTCGCCTTTAGGATGAGATATGTGCGCATGCTGCCGGCCGCGAATGACCACACGCCCGCTTCATCTTCCGTTCGATAGGCGTGGCTGTCGAAGTGCCGCATGCCATTCCAGCCGGCGTCTTCCAGCAGCTTCACGAGAAAAAATGCCTGTTTCGGATCTTCGCTACCAAAGCGATGGTCTTGATCGTAGCGGCCCGGCTTCTGCGCGTTGAGATCGATGTGAAACAGTTTGCCAGCATCGAGCGCCTGCGCGACCCCGTGCGTGAAATCCAATCCGGAAATGGTGTCATGTGCAACTTCCGGATTGACACCAACCATTTCCGGATGCGCGAGCGTGTGAATGAACGCGAGCGCGTGTCCGATGGTTGGTAAATAGATATCACCGCGCGGTTCGTTGGGTTTGGGCTCAAGCGCGAATTTGTAGTTGTATCCTTGCGAAATTGAATATTCGCAGAGGAAATCGAGAGCGTCACGAAACCACTTCAGCGCCGTGCGCGCGTCTTTCGCCGCGTTCGTTTCCACGCCCTCACGTCCACCCCAGAATACATAGGTCTCCGCGTCAAACTCCTTTCCCAAATCCATGCTGCGCATCGTCTTCTGCAGCGCGTATGAACGCACGCGTGGATCGTTACTCGTAAATGCTCCGTCACGGAACGCAGGGTCGGTAAACAGATTGGTGGTTGCCATTGGCACCTTCACACCGGTGTCCTCAAGCGCCGCTTTGAATTCTTTCACGATCACATTTCGCTCGGCCCACGTGGCATTGCGCGGCACCAGATCTTCATCGTGAAAGTTGACTCCGTACGCACCCAATGCTCCCAGTTTGCGCACAATCGTGGATGGCGGAATAGGCGCGCGTACCGCCTCGCCAAACGGATCACGGCCAATGTTTCCAACGGTCCAGAGTCCGAAGGTAAAATGATGTTCGGGTTTCGGGGTGTACTGGTCGTTTGTCGCAGCAGGCATGAGAGGCTAATGAATGATGGAATGGGTCAGTTGATCTCGGCGCACCGCGGTTTGTCGCGATTGACGGGACAACGAAGCGTCAGATAAAAGTCAAGCGGGTGCGCAGGCTGTTCGTACCGCGCATCAATTGGCTGTCGCGAAAATGTCTGGAAGTAGAGCAGGGAAGCGTCGCGCCACCAACGCGCTTCCTTTTCCTGAATTGTCAGGAATGACTGCACGTCGGCAAATCGCGCGGCATCGACGTTCGATTGCACACGCTTCCACGTACGTTCCATACTGCGCACTGAATCGACGCCGGAATAGTAGTCCTTCACGAGTTCCTGCCACACCGTGCGACCACTGCGCAGCTTTTCATTCCAGCCGACGTGATGAAACCACAACAATAGATTTTCCGGAACAGAATCGCGACGCGCAAAGCGTGACTGCACGGGACCAAAATATTGATTGACGGCGTTGCTGCCGGTCGCCGTACGATCAAAACCGATGCCTGCGGTGTCAGCGCGATGGTAATACGACGGCGTCCAGTCCGGACGCCCACCATCGGCCCACGCACCCGGTCCATAGTGATGGCCGGTGGCCATGATGTGCGCGAGTCCAAGTGGCGTCATGTAGTTCACGACCGCTTCACGGGACACCATCATCATCTCACGAATGGACGTAACCGCGGCAGCGTTGTTCGTGAACGTCTGGCGAATCCATTCTTCGGCAATGTTTACCGACGACAATGCGGGATTCCACGCGAGTCGACCAAACGCATACCAATTGGCCTGGTTGAAATGCGAACCAGTCCAGTTGCGATCGTTGCCAACATTCGACACGCCCGCAATGCCGGTGATGGCGTAACCGTGCAGTGAGCCATCAATCACTTTTGCAACCGTGGAGCCTTTGCCTTTCGCGTACGTGTCGGCGTCCAGCACTTCTTCGTAATAGGGCCCCATGTACGACAAATGGGTGTCCTGACCCAGGTATTCCTTGGTGATTTGAAATTCCATCATCAAGGGCGTTTTTGGCATCGCACCAAACAATGGATGAAACGGCTCGCGGGGTTGGAAGTCCAACGGGCCATTCTTCACCTGGACCAGCACGTTCTTCATGAACTTGCCATCGAGTGGTTTGAATTCGTCGTACGCCTGACGAATGCGATCGGCGGGGACGTCGCTGCTGTAGACGAAGGCGCGCCACATCACCGTGCCGCCGTGCGGAGCGAGTGCTTCGGCCATCATGTTCGCGCCATCGGCGTGCGAACGTTTGTAATCCTGCGGACCTGGTTGACCTTCTGAATTCGCCTTTACAAGCAGTCCACCGAAATCCGGAATGACGGTGTAGATCTCGTCAATCTTTGCTTTCCACCACGCACGCACCGCTGGATCCAGGGGATCGGCGGTCTTGAGTCCACCTAGCTCAATGGGTGCACTGAAACGCGCGGTCAGATACACGCGCACGCCGTACGGGCGAAACACAGCGGCTAACGCTTTCACCTTTTGCAGGTACGCCGGCGTGAGCACTGTGGCGTTGGCGTTCACATTGGTGAGCACCGAGCCATTGATACCGAGCGATGCGTTCGCGCGCGCGTAATCGCGATATCGGGCCGGCAAAGCGTCGGGCCGACGTGCCCAGTCCCAGAGCGACTTGCCGGCGTATCCGCGTTCAACACTGCCGTCGAGGTTGTCCCAGTGGTCGAGGACGCGAAGTTCAATGGCCGGTGATTCCACGATCGCGAGGCCGGCAATGGGTGAGTTTGTCTGTAAAACACGCAAAAAACGGAACGTTCCATAAAGTGCGCCAATATCAGAATTCGCCGCGATAATCGTGGCCGAGTGACCGCCGATGCGCTGGGTCCGAATGGCGAAGCCCTCCCTGCCGGTTTTGGCGAGATCGGCGCGTAGAGCGGGCCCTACAATGGATGTCGGACTACCTGACGCACCGAAGACGAGCGCACCGTCCCGTGTGGCCGTAGACACAATCGGAATGACCGTCCCCAACAGGCCCCGCAATGCGGTTACAAGTTCTTCGCGCGCCGCACGGAGCGTTGGTGAGCTGTCGCTGATCACAATTTGCGTAACACCGGTTCGGTATTCCGCGAGTCGCGTTGCATTTGCAATTGGTCGATAACGCAGCCAGAGATCGTAGCCATCTTCCGTTGCGGTTAGCGGGGCGGAGGCACCAACGAACAACACACCCGCGAGCGGCAGCGTGCGCGTTACCGCGCGCACAAGTGTGTGCCGACCTAACAACGCCCTCGTTGCGCACACCACACGGTTCATGTCAGCGATCCTTCGGTGTTGCGCGGCGCGGTGCGGTAGTACCACGCACAACCAACGTCGGGAGCATCAATACATGCCGCGCCGTATCTCGGCGACCCGCGAGACGTTCCAGCAACAGCGTGACAGCGGTGCGTCCCATATCGGGGCGTGGTTGATCAACCGTGGTGAGGTTGATCTGACTGACGGCGGCCAGCGCGGTGTTGTCGTAGCCCACTACTGAAACATCCTTTGGAACACGTACGCCGCGTTCCGCCAACGCGCTCAATGCACCTAACGCAGCGAGATCATTCGCGACAAAAATGGCGGTAGGACGCGTCGCACCACCGTCAAAGAGCGCCGCGACGCCTTGTCGTCCACCTTCATCGGTATAGCTGCCGGGAATAACCTTGATGTGGGCGTCGAGGCCGCAACGGTGCATGGCTCGTTCGTAACCTTTGCGTCGTTCGGCGGCACCGGCGCCACCCCCGCCATCAATGTGGGCGATGCTTTGATGACCGAGATCCGCGAGATGTTGTACCACCAAAGCGGCGCCGGTGGGATCATCGTTACTGACGCTGTCGACGCTGCCCATGCGTGCACGCCGTGCGACGAGCACCACGGGGACCTCCTTGCTCGCGAGGGTGATCGCGTTGATCTCGAGCATCGGACTCGCGAGGATCAAACCGTCGATGCGCAATTCCAGCAAGGTGTCGAGCGCGCGGCGTTCGGCGAGTGCGCGATGATCCACGACACTCATGATGGTGTTGTAGCCTTTTGCGCCGGCTTCCGCTTGTACGCCGTCAATTACTTCGGCAAAAAATGGATTGTGCAAGTCGGACAGCAGGATGCCGAAGAGATTGGAGCGCCGTTGCACCAGACTGCGCGCGACACCGTTCGGTCGGTATCCGAGTTCTGCGGCAGCCGCGAGCACGAGTCGGCGTTTTTCTTCCGACACGCTGCTGGAGCCGCGGAGCACCAGGGAGA
>JBDUBA010000303.1:0-4812 GCA_040004335.1 Gemmatimonas sp. | reverse complement strand
CGTTGTCGGCGAGGCTCAGGAAACGAACCGGCACCCCTTTGAACGACGTGAGTTGCTGTGACTTGCCTCCGTCCACTGACATCTTGTGCACGTTGAACGTGCCGCTCTCTTCGCTCAGGTAGTAGACCGATTTGTCTCCGTCAGCGAATACCGCGTTCCGATCTTCACCGGCGAATGTGGTGAGTTGACGATGCGTGTCGGACTTCTTGTCGTAAATCCAGATGTCGCGCGCAATCGCGGACGTGTGGTGTTTGCGCCACTGATTTTCGCCGCCTTTTTTATCTTCATACATCAACAACTGCCCATTCTTGCTCGTCTGCACATTTTCGGCAGGCGTCGTGAGAATTTGAATCGGTCGACCGCCGGCCGCGGGTACTTCGTAGAGTTCCGGTTGCGAGCCCGTTGGGTATTGGCGATTCGCGGCGGCGTCCTGTCGTGCGGCGCCAAAGATGATGTTCCGGTTGTCGGGGGTGAAACTGTACGGGTATTCGGGTGCCGAGTGGAACGTGAGGCGCCGCGCTTCACCGCCTTCGCTTGCGATGATGTAGATGTCGTAGTTGCCGTAGCGATCGGACGCGAAGGCAATCTGTTTGCCGTCGTGGCTCCACACCGGCATGAAGTCGTTCGCGGTGTGAGTCGTCAGCGGCGTTGCGGCGCCGCCTCTGCTCGACACTTTGTAGAGATCGCCTTTGAAGGTGAATGCGATGGTGCGCCCGTCGGGTGAGATGGCGGGGTATCGCATCCAGCTGGCGCCGGCCGTCGCGGTTGATGGGGATTGCGCGGGGGCAAGTGCGGCGGCGGCGAATGTGAGGGCGGCGGCGGCGGCGGCGAGGAGTGCGGGCTTCATGGCGAGTCGGAGCGTGGGGGCGAATGCTGTGGGGTTGCAGGCCCAGTCTACCAGCAAGAGCACGCGTGCGCCAAGCGCCGGGTTCCATAGCCGCGGGCCGCACCCGGACGCTTGACCGCTATTTTACAGAAAATCATATTTTATGTATGGCTCATCCCTTCCGGCAGCTTTCGGTCACTCAGGCTGCGCGCGCGTTCGCCGACGTCGTGAACCGCGCGTTCTATCGCATCCGTGCTCATTGCAGCGGAGCGCGGCGTCTTTGATTTGCCTGGCTTTCTCACATCGCTTGGCGACACGCCGGTGGCGTTGTCGGCGGTTACTGCTTCGGAATTGTTGCACGGCGTGCATCGCGCGAAGAGTGCATCGGCGCGCGCGCAACGATCGCAATACGTAGAGTCGGTCCTGGCGAACATCCCCGTATTGCCATTCGGCCTTCGCGAGGCATGCATTCACGCCGGCATTTGGTCGACGCTTGCGTCCAAAGGACAATTGATTGGAGCGCATGATATGCTGATCGCCGCAACTGCGCTGGCAATAAATAGCAAAGTCGCGACCTGCAATCGCGATGAGTTCCGTTGCGTGCCCAAGTTGAGCATTGCGTCCACGGAGAAATTCTTGCGCGACAGTTCGAGTTAACCGCAACGCGTAGACCGATTTGTGGTTCGGCGACTAACCCGTCAATGTCGAACCAGACGGTCGAGAATGCCGATCTTGGCGTTTTAGATAAGAGCTTCGCGCGACAAGCAAAGGCCGACGGTATCAAACAGATGAAGGAGTGTGCTACCGCGCGCCATGTCTGCTTTCGGTCGGCCATTGTCGAATACTTTGGTGAGGCGCCAACGCAACGAGGGAAGTCGCTCGCTGTCAAAATTGTTGAGTGGCTCTTCTCTCGTTCAAACCGGAAACTCCGTGCGCACGGGTGTTGTGACAAATGCGACGGCGTTCGAATCGACAATGTGCTCGAGTGGGCAGCGGGCGTTTGGGATCCGTCGTATCGCACGCCAGGTTGGTTTCGCCGGCTAACGAATTAAGCGTTGCATTTGCCGATGACGGTTTCGTCGCGCGCTCCCGTCGCATATCGCGCCTGTCCCATCCTGCTCGCAGTTAATCCCCGATTCCAGCGCATCCTCTTGTTGCGAGCGTGTCCACGCTGAAGTTTGTGGCATGTCAATCTCCCTGACGCAGGACATCGCCTACGCACTCCGCCGCGCGCGGCGGGCGCCCGCATTCACGGCAGTGGTTGTCGCAACGCTTGCGCTTGGTATTGGCGCATCGGCGGCGGTCTTCACGTTTCTGGATGCAACGATTCTCAAGTCGTTGCCGTATCGGGAACCCGAGCGACTGGTCACCGTTTGGGAAAGCAGCCCCGAACGCAATTTCCTGCAGTTCTCTGTTTCGGCACTCAATCTCGCTGATTGGCAGGCACGCAGTCACGAGTTCTCCGGATTTGCCACATCACGCGGTAGTCGATTCATTCTACAAACGAGCGGCGATCCGCAACGCATCGTTGGCGCCGCGATATCAATCAACTACTTCTCGCTGGTCGGTATTCCTGCCGCCATTGGGCGCACGTTTTCAGTGAGCGACAGCGTTACGGCAGCGGGACGCGTTGCAGTACTCAGTCAATCCATCTGGAGGCGTGAGTTTGGTGGCGATCGCGCAATCATCGGCAAACCCATCAACTTGAACGGAACACCCTATGAAGTGGTCGGTGTCATGGGCGATGGAATGCCAAGCAAGTCGGAAGTATGGGTGCCACTGAACGTCGGACAGAATGCAATGTCCGATCGCGGCCTGCATTCGTTGACGGTTATTGGTCGAATTGCAACCGGACGCACGCGTGAAAGCGCGGAACGCGAGTTGAAAGGAATTGCGACACAGCTTGCCAAAGAATTTGCAGAGACGAACTCCGGTTGGACGATTATGACTGTACCAATACGCGATCAGTTGCTGGGCAGCACGAAACCCGCGGTGATTGCGCTGATGATTGCCGTACTGTTCGTGTTGTTCATCGCGTGCGCAAACGTCGCGAACCTGTTGCTGGCGCGCGGTATTACGCGCGAAGGTGAAATTGCGGTTCGCACGGCGATGGGTGCACAGCGCATTTCGCTGGTGCGTCAATTGCTTGTGGAGAGTTTTGTACTCGCGCTTATCAGCGCCGTTGCAGGCGTGTTCGTTGCGTGGGCGGGCGTCGCGTTTCTGCGTTCACTCGCACCGGCCAACTTGCCGAGGCTCGATCAGGTGGCGCTGGACATGCGCTTTGTGTGGTTTGTTGCGGCCGCAACCGCCGGCGCGGCGACGCTTTTTGGATTACCGCCGGCGTTGCATGCATCGTTCACGAATGTCGCGCAACGATTGCGCAGCGCTGGACGTGGCTCCGGACAAGGGCGCAACACCGGTCGTATACAACGCGGGCTTGTCGTCGTACAAATTGCCGTTGCCCTGTCATTGCTCACCGGATCGTCGCTCATGTTGCGCGCGTTCGTGCATCTCCGAACGCAAGATCTCGGTCTGACACCAACTGGCGTACTCTCAGCGCAACTGACGCTGCCGCGCGCGTCGTTTCCTCGCCCCGAAGATCAATCACGTTTCTTTGTCGATGTCATTGATCGTTTGTCCGCAGCGCCGGGAGTGACGTTGGCGACAGCCGTTGACGCACCACCTGTTGGCGGTGGCATGCCGTTCCTGCAGTTCACGATACAGGGCCAACCTGTTCTCGAGCAATCCGATCTGCCCGCCGCGAACGTCGTTTCGATATCCCCCAACTATTTCAAGACGTTAGCCATTCCATTTGTGAAAGGTCGCGACTTTACGCGCCGCGATGGTCCGGGACTGCCACCGGTTGTTGTGGTTGACGAGCGATTCGCGCGCCAGTTTCTTGCGGGTGCTGATCCGATCGGGAAGCGCCTGATGATGGGCGACACTGCGTCCCGCGAAATCGTCGGCGTTGTGCGCAGTGTGAAACAAGCGGGCCCCGATGCAAAAGATTCACCGACGATATACATGCCAATGGCGCAATCGCCCAGTGCGCAAATGACGCTGCTGGTCAAGTCAGGCAATGATGTTGCGGGCGTTGCAAAACTTATCCGGCAGGAAATTCGCGATGTGAACAAAGCCGTTCCTGTCTACGATATTCAGACGCTGGACGAACGGATCGATATTTCGATTGCATCAACACGTTTCAATGCAACCATTGCGTTGATCTTCGCTGGTGCGGCGTTGTTATTGGCGGCCATCGGCGTGTATTCAATGCTCGCGTTCATGGTCGCACAACAAACGCGTGAGTTCGGCGTGCGCGCTGCACTCGGCGCGCCGCGTATGTCGCTCATGGCGGCGGTGATTCGGCGAGGGCTGATTCTGGCCGCGATGGGCGTTGGTGCTGGTGTGGTGCTTTCCATTGGCGCAGTGCGCGGCTTGCGAGGTTTTGTTGGCGGTGTTGGTGAGCTTGAACCAGTTGCCCTCGCTGCGACCTCCGCCGTTTTTGTTGTCGTTGCAATGTTGGCGGCCCTTATTCCGGCATTGCGCGCAACGCGTGTGAATCCGCTGGAGGCGTTGCGCAGCGATTAGCGCGGATTAAACACATCACGCGACCGCGAGTGTCGGCGGTTGCCAACCACAGTGTGTTGTGCCCAATTCAGGTGCGAGACCGAGAAACTTGCTGGTTCATCGTCTGAAGAAATCCAGGCGCGCTTCTACATCCAGGGATTGCCGTCCTTGTCAGCCCACCACAGGACATACCGGCCTCGTAGCGACTGTTGCGAGAATGCGTACAGGATTTCTGAATTCATTATGTCGTCATCCCTCGGAGGATCGTTTCGCGCGGCCATGTTTCGGTATCCAGGCAAAGGGGGTTGGACCTTTGTCGAAGTACCGGAACGGTTGGCGCCGCCCGTTACGCATGGCTGGGGACGCACGCCCGTCGACGCCACACTCGACGACTACCAATGGGCCACGAGTGTGTGGCG
>JBDUBA010000115.1:0-16309 GCA_040004335.1 Gemmatimonas sp. | reverse complement strand
AGGTGTGCAATGCAGTACGCATCGTGCGTCTCCAATCTGGCGAAAGCTCGAGGAACGTGGCCGCTGCGTTCCCGCGTGCAGCACTCATAAAGATCGACCGGAGGCTCTCATGAACCGTTCTTTGTCCGCCGCTATTACCCGACCAAAGCTGCGCCCTATTTCGTTGGCCACAGTGGTCGTTGGAAGCGTTTTCTTTTTGGCCTGTACCGTGACGTCATCGCTTTATGCACAGACGCAAATCACGTCGCCGCCGCCGCAGATCATCGTGTCCGCTAACGGCGAGGTTGTGAGTACCCCCGATCGGGCGAACATCCAACTGGGCGTGGAAACGCAGTCGAGAACGGCGGCATTAGCCTCATCCGAAAACAACAAGAAGCAAACCGCGGTTTTGGCGGCCATCAAAGCACTCGGCATTTCATCCTCGGCCATCACCACTTCGAGTTTCTCCGTGTCACCTGTGCAGAGTTACGACAACGCGACGCGAAAGACTACAATCGACGGTTATCGCGTGAGCAACATCGTCGTGGTGAACGTGACCAAGATTGAACAAACGGGCGCAGTCATTGACGCTGCGCTCGCAAGCGGAGCGAATCGTGTTGCGTCCCTGAACTTCGAACTGGCCGATCCGAGCAAGGCACGGGAGGAAGCCATTTCCAAGGCTATTACGCAGGCGCGCCGTGAGGCCGAGGTGGCGGCAAAGGCGGCTGGTGGCGAGATAAACGGGATGCTTGAGATTACCGTGAATTCATTTGAGCCTCCGCGCCCTATGCCAATGTTTGCCATGGACAGGGTGTCGAGTGCTGGCGCCCCAACTCCAGTCAGTGAAGGGACGCTGACGGTCCAGGTAAACGTCACGACGCGTTGGAGATTCTCTGCCCGCAACTAAGCTCTTCGCTTTCAGATGTGAGAACTAGGCGGGGCGGTTAAGGCCGCCCCGTTTTTTGCACTGTTGGTTCTGTTTCACGTGGAACATGTGTGATCATTGCGAGCAGGAAGTCACGAATCGTAGACAGGTGGATAACGCAACAGATCGATTGTGGATGAATTCTATCACAACCGGTGATCGTCGCTGCGGCGAACGCCTGTGATACGGCGCGGGGTAGCGACGTCCGAATGGACAGCAGATTTGGAGTGATCAGATCATCCGCTCGTCTCGGTCAACGGTTGGGCGTCCATGCTGGCGGGTGTCCAACGCAAAGAACTGATAAACCACGTGAAGCTGGATCAAACGGAGCAGTTGGATCCAATCAGATATCTCGCTTCGCCACCGGGGCGTATCTCATGCTCCCGCGCACAGTATCCGCTTGATCCGCTTCAATTCGCCTAATCCGCGTTTAACGCTGTTAGTGGATCTAGCCGCGCCGAAACATTCATGTTCACACCCACCAAGACCCACAGGGGACCAGTCGTCGCCTCCTCGCTGCCGTTCCCCTTCCCCCCTTTTCCAGCCGTCGCTACGCTACCCAGAAGTCCTAGTACGCCAAGTGCGATGATATCACGTCCATCCAAAGGCGCGAACCGCTTTCCCGCGACGTGGTGGAGCCCAGCACGTCATGGTTCCACGTGAAACAGTCCGTACCAATAAGTGGCACCCTGATAGCCATTTGAGTCCACATCACCCATACTTCGGCTCCCTCAACCAACACCGCATTTGGGTCGCATTCTAGCCATCGCCAACCAGAAGGGTGGCGTCGGAAAAACCACCTCTGCCGTCAATCTGGCCGCCTCGCTGGCCGTCGCTGAACAACGCACGCTCCTGATCGATGCCGACCCCCAAGGCAACGCCAGTAGCGGCGTGGGCATCAACCGAGACGATATTGGCGTCAATACGTATGATGTATTACTCGGGGCAAACTCCGTCGAAGACGGACTCCATCGCGGAGTGCACTTCCGCCACTTGGACGTCCTTCCAACCACACCTGACTTAGCCGGCGCAGAAGTCGAATTGGTGGACCTGCCCGATAGAACTAATCGCATGCAAGTTGCACTTGCTTCAGTCCGCGATCAGTACGATTTCATTCTCATTGATTGTCCACCGTCTCTGGGACTCATCACGCTCAACATGCTGGTCGCGACGGACGCCGTACTCATTCCCCTCCAATGCGAATACTACGCCCTCGAGGGGTTGTCCCAGTTGCTCGACACCGTCCAACGCGTCCAGGACACCCTCAATCCAACGCTCGAAATTGAAGGCGTGTTGCTCACCATGTACGACGCGCGCCTCAACCTCTCCCGCCAAGTCGCGGCCGACGCCCGCTCGCACTTCGGAGATCGCGTCTACACAACGGTAATCCCTCGGAATATCCGGCTTGCCGAGGCGCCATCGTTCGGTAAGCCAATCGTAGTCTATGACGTCGCTTCCGTGGGCGCCCAAGCTTATATGGCGGTTGCCAAGGAAATCATTCAACGAAACATGAAGCGGGGAGAAACATGGTAGTGTCGGCATACTGCCATTATAGTGTGCTTGTAAGCACCCTAGAACGGAGCTAATATGGCGCCACCTGAAAAACCCAGCCGACTCGGTCGCGGCCTCGACGCTCTCCTCGCTCGACGCGAAACGTCGAAGCCGTCGGCACCCGCCGCCAACCCCCAATCGGTCGGCGGCCCACCGATAAATACCGGCGTATCCGGTGCAGAACTAATTCCTACAAGAAGCAGTTCGCCACCAAACCCGGCACCGCTTACCCATACCACCGTACCGCTTGGCACAGAGCCTACGGTACCGGCCGCCTCTTCCTCCGGCAACGCATTCGTTCCTGTCACCAGCGAGGAGCGGACAGCTCTGAGCTCAACCCCGCGCAGCGATCTGGCTCCGAACGCCACCCAGCCTAACGTCGGCCCGAGCACGACGGCCATCGAGCCGCACACGCTGGGCTATCGGTCGCTGCCCATCGCACACATCGCGCCAAATCCGTTTCAACCGCGCAAGGAATTTCATCCGCAGGAGCTCGCCGATCTCGAGTCGAGCCTTCGCTCACAAGGATTGTTGCAACCCATTACGGTGCGTCCGTCTCCCAATCACTCGGGATACGAACTCATTGCCGGCGAACGCCGACTGCGCGCTGCAACACGACTCGGATGGAGAGAAATTCCCGCCATCGTGCGCGAAACAAATGATCGCACGATGCTCACGCTCGCCATGGTCGAGAATCTGCAACGCGCAGATCTCGATCCCATCGAAGAAGCCGACGGATACCAACGCCTCATTGATGACTTCGATGCAACGCAGCAGGAAGTGGCTGACGTTGTTGGAAAGGAACGTTCCACCGTTGCAAATGCGCTGCGCTTGCTCGCATTGCCGGCGTCAGTGAAACGGATGTTGCAGGAGCGAAAAATCACGGTTGGTCACGCACGAGCACTGCTGCCGCTCGAGACAGAACGCGCCATGGCCGACCTCGCACGCGATATCGTCGCGAAGTCACTCTCCGTTCGTGATGTCGAAGTGCGTGTACGGAGCACACGGCCATCGCCGGCCAAGAGCGGACGCAAGGCCAAACCCGCCGACCGCGGTGTATCAGCCCGATCGCCCGCCGCCAGCGCGGAACTTCGGCGCGTCGAAGAGTTGTTGCGCAAAAAGATGCAGACAACGGTCAACATTCACCTGACCGGCACGGAACGGGGTGAGGTACGCATCACCTTCCTCTCCAACGACGATCTCGAACGCGTCCTCGAACTACTCGGCATTCGCCTCGACACCTAATAGTGTTTCGTGCATCACCTGTGATCAAAACACTGACCATGACTCGTCTTCCTGCTCGTGCACGCACAGCAATAATTGCGGCGGTAGTGGCTTCATTGCTGACAACCGTCTTCGCCTGTACACCGAAGGACAAAGCGACTGGCGATTCTTCGAACATCAAAACATCCACCATGCGTGTAGCGCTCGTCACAACGGGCCCTGTATCTGACCAAGGGTGGAACGGCAGTGCATACGATGGACTGAAAGCAATTCGCGATTCGCTGGGCGCGCAGATCAGCAACGTCGAGTCGAAAACGCCCGCCGAGTACGATGAGAACTTCCGTCAATACGGTGCGCAGAACTATTCGATTGTATTTGGACACGGATTTGAATTTCAGAACGCGGCACAGGCCGTCGCGCCGCAATTCCCGAAAACCGTGTACATCGTCACTTCAGGCCGAGTGGTCGCTCCAAATGTCGCCGGAGTTGGGTTTGCCTTCGAACAGGCATCGTACCAGGCCGGTGTACTCGCGGGAGCGATGACAAAATCCAACATCATCGGCCTGATTGCCGGCCAGGAAATCCCACCAGTCAAAACCAGCTTCACCGCATTTGAACGTGGCGCCAAATCGGTGAATCCAAAAGCACGCGTATTGACGTCGTATATCGGCAACTGGACTGATGCCAGTGCCGGCAAAGAACTGGCACTCACACAAATTGGTCAGGGGGCTGACATCATTTTTCAGAACGCCGACGGTGCTAGTCTTGGCATCTTCCAGGCAGCGAAAGAAAAGAAAGTTCTGGTATTTGGCGCGAACGCGAATCAAAACCACATTGCGCCGGAAGTTGTCATTGCCAGCGTGGTCATCGATTTGCCCAAGGCGATGCTCATGATCGCGCGCGAAGTGCAAGCCGGAAACTTCAAGGGGCGCGTGATCGATTTGGGAGTGTCGACAGATGTCGTGCGATTTGAAATCAATCCCGCGTTCATTTCGCGCATTCCAGCCGCCACAATTGTTACGATTGATTCAATCGGCGCCGCGCTCAAAGCCGGAACGTTTCATACCCTCGACGACTTGTTGGCGGGATCAGACACGGCCATCAAAGCCAAACCGTAAACAGACGTCATGGCTGAATTCGCAAAACCATCGGTTCAATCGCAACCGTCCGAACATTATGCGGCGCTGGGCGACGTCGTGCGGGCGCTCGATGCCGAACTTCGCACCAGCGAAGTCCCCGACTCTTCTGTCGCACTGAACGGCCTGCAAGTGGCGAACGGTGGTCGGGTAACGAATGTGGCCGTTGCCGTAGATGCATCACTCAACAGCATTCAAGCGGCCGCGGCGCTGGGCGCCAATTTGCTGATAGTGCATCACGGATTGTTCTGGGGCGGATTGCAACCCGTGGTTGGGAAAACTTACGAACGTCTGCGCGCGCTGATAACGCACGATATTGCGTTGTATAGCACGCACATTCCGCTCGATCTGCATCCGACCCTGGGCAACAACGTGTTATTGGCCGAAGCGCTCGGGCTGACGCCCGATGCTCCGTTTGCTCATTACAAAAGCGTCGATATTGGCGTGAGTGGCATCTGTGATGAACCAACCCGCGAACTGGTCACGCGCGCGTCGAAATACGCGGCGGTATATGGTGGCAGTGTTCGCGTCTCCATTCCCGTTGACAATCGCACAACCAGACGTTGGGCGATTTGCAGCGGCATGGGTGTGTCTCCCGATTCATTGCTCGAGGCGCGCGTTGCCGGTATCGACACCCTCATCGTTGGCGAAGGCACGCACCACAGCGCCGTCGACAGCGCGGAGCACGATATTTGTGTGGTGTACGCGGGCCACTACGCAACAGAAACGCTCGGTGTGCAAGCGGTCGGCGATTGGTTGCAACGTCGATTCGGACTACCGTGGTCATTTCTACTGTTGCCAACCGGCCTGTGATGGTTGACGGCGCCAAAGCCACGAACGCGGCGTTGGCGCTGATTGGAATCACACGGCGTTTTGGAAGCGTTGTCGCGCTCGACAACGCAACGATGCACGTGCAGCCCGGTACGGTTCACGCCCTACTCGGCGAAAATGGAGCGGGAAAAACCACGCTCATGCGCGTCGCGTTTGGACTCGCACAAGCCGATGCGGGATCGATGGAGCTATCGGGTCGCGCCGTGCGATTCAGCTCGCCAGCGGCGGCGCTGGCGGCCGGGCTGGGCATGGTGCATCAACACTTCACGCTGGTGCCGGCAATGACGGTGGCGGAGAACGTCGCGCTGGGCGGTCGCGGCCGATTTTCGATCAAGGAGTGGGCGGCCCGCGTCAAAGAAATTGGTGAGCGCACGGGGTTGGTTCTCGATCCCTTCGCTCGTGTTTCCGATCTGTCGGTGGGAGCGCAGCAGCGCTGTGAAATTGTGAAGGCGCTGGCGCGTGATGTCCGCGTTTTGATTCTCGATGAACCGACCGCCGTGCTTGCGCCCGGAGAGGCGCTGGAGCTGCTGCAATGGGTCAAGAACTTCGCGAACGCCGGCCACGCGGTTGTGTTGATCACACACAAACTGCGCGACGCACTCGCGATTGCGTCGAACGTGACCGTATTGCGCCGAGGGCAATCGGTGTTGAACGCTTCGGTATCCGACACGACGGAAAGCCAGCTGGCGGCGGCGATGCTGGGGTCGTCCTCGGACGGCAGTTCACAAGTGAGCGAACCGGAATCGGCTAAAACTGCCGCCGTCAGTGATGTATTGGTGGAGACACGAATCAGTGAACCGGCCTCGCAAATGGCAATTACAGCGCACGATTTTGACATGGAATCGCGGAATTCGAATTCGACCAGCAACGCATCCGCGTCTTCGCCAATCAACGAAACTCATTCTCCGCAAATCGATGCAACGTTCGACAGCTTGGCTGGTAGAGAAGTTCGCTCAGCTGGCGGTGAAAAACGCGATTTCACGCGGGTTGTGTTGCGACTGTCAGATGTAACCTCGCGCGACAAACGGGACGTTGTTCGCGTCAATCGCGTTTCACTTGTTGTGCACGCCGGAGAAATTGTTGGCGTTGCGGCAGTCGAAGGTGCGGGGCAGCGCGAACTGCTGCGATTGCTCTCGGGTCGGATCGCACAAAGCGAGGGAGACGTGCAGCTGCCCGCACACATTGGTTTCGTGCCGGAAGATCGACACCAGGACGCGTTGATGCTCGATCGTTCGCTCGTGGAAAACGTGGCGCTTCGCGACGCGGGCTCGCGCGAGGGTCGCATGCCATGGAATGCGTTGCAACAAGCGACGCGCACGATCATCAACGAACTGCAGGTGGTGGCCGGTGGCGCCGAAGTAGAAGCGCGCACGTTGTCCGGCGGCAATCAGCAAAAACTTATTGTGGGCCGAGAGCTCGCGGATCGGCCGGAGGCGTTGGTGGTCGAAAATCCGACGCGCGGTTTGGACTTTCGCTCGGCCAGTGCGGTGCACGACGCGTTGCGGTCCGCACGCGCTTACGGAACAGCCATTGTTGTGTATTCAAGCGATCTCGACGAAGTGTTGGCACTCTCGGATCGTGTTGTCGTTATGCACGCGGGACAACTGCTCGCTGTTGACGCCGACCGTGACGCAATTGGCCGCGCAATGTTGGGCGCATGAGCAGAACTCCGCCGGTTGATGATGTGATCGTCAACGTTGATCACAATCGCGGCAGCCGTAGGCAATCGCGCGCGTGGCTGGGTGGACTTTTCCGTGCGGTTGCACTCGCGGCGGTTGCTGTCGTGCTGCTGGTTGTATTGCTGACGGTGACTGGACAACGCACTGGCGAAGCATTGATCGCGCTGGTGACTGGCGCCGCGGGTACCTGGTATGCGATCACATCGGCCACGCTGGTGCGCGCAATTCCGCTGGCACTGGCCGGACTGGCTGTCTCGCTCGCGTTTCGAGCGGGTATTCTCAACATTGGTGCAGAGGGACAACTGCTGGCCGGCGCGGCGGCAGCAACGTTTGCAACATTGGCGGCGCCGCAACTCGGAGTGGCAACAATTCCGCTGTTATTGGCGGCGGGATGCGTGGCGGGCGCGGCCTGGGCCGGCATCGCGGCGTTTCTGCGACAAAAACTCGGCGTACTGGAAGTAATCAGCACGATCATGCTGAACTATGTCGCGCTGCACACCGTCGGCTATCTCGTGCGCGGCCCGCTGCAGGAATCGACGCACGTATTTCCACAGTCCTTCAACATCGATCGTATCGCGCAGTTGCCGATCATCATTCCAAGAACGCGATTACATCTGGGATTTGTATTCGCCGTGGTGATTGGCGTTGCGTTGTGGTGGTGGCTCAAGGATCGCGCGGGAGGTTTTCGGTTGCGCGCAGTTGGCGCCAATGCACACGCTGCGGAGAGCGCCGGACGTATCAACGTAGCGCGCACCACCACTATTGCTTTTCTGGCGAGTGGCGCGATTGCAGGGCTGGCGGGTGCGACGCAACTCTCAGGGGTGACGTATTCGCTGTACGAAACGATTTCACCGGGCTACGGCTACACCGCAATTGCCGTCGCGTTGCTGGCTCGCCTCAATCCGTTGGGCGTGTTGGTGGCCGCTGTCTTGTTTGGAGCGTTGGAGGCAGGGGCGAATGCAATGCAGCGTGACGCAGGAGTGCCGGAGGTACTGGTTTCAGTCGTTGAGGCTTTACTCATCCTCCTCGTGCTCGCAGCCGATCGTTGGCGCACGCGCCAGGTGCGCATGACGGAGGCAAGCATATGATTGATGCTTTTCTCGAGGCCACGATTCGTTGGTCCACTCCATTCGCGTTGGCAGCGTTGGGTGAGTGTGTCAGCGAACGCGCCGGTGTGATCAACATCGGGCTCGAGGGCTCGATCATTGCCGGCGCGCTGGGCGCGACGGTTGGTGCAGGAGTGTTCGGGCCGACGTTTGGATTTGTTGCAGGAGCGTTGAGTGGTTTGGTGATCGCTGCGTTTTTTGGAGTGTTCGCTGTTGCGTTGCGTTCGGATCAAATCATCACTGGTACCGCGATCACGATGTTTTCGCTTGGGTTGACGGGCACGCTGTATCGTTTGATTTACGGGGCATCGGGGGTGTCGCTTTCCACTCCCACGACCGGTGTGTTGCCACTTCCGGTGCTGAGTGCGATTCCTGTGATTGGCCCCGCATTGTTCATCCAGCCACCAATCACGTACGCGCTCTATGTCGCCATTGCGTGCGTGGCGTGGTGGATGGCGCGCACGCAGTCGGGACTGGCATTGCGCGCGGTCGGTGAACGCCCCGACGCGGCCACGGCCGCCGGCATCAATGTGCGCCGAGTGCAGTTCGGGGCGGTGTTGTTTGCAGGGGCAATGGCGGGACTCGCGGGGGCAACGCTCGTGTTGGCGCAGGCAGGCACGTTTGTCGAAAACATGTCGGCCGGGCGCGGTTTCATCGCCATCGCGATTGTCGTACTTGGGCGTTGGCGACCGCTTGGAGTGGCGGCAGCGTCGTTGTTGTTTGGTGCGGCCTACACGCTGCAGAATCTGTTTCAGTCGCTCGGACTCTCAAACGTCCCGTATAACCTGTTTCTGGCTGTCCCCTACGTACTCACGCTGATCGTTTTGGCATTGTTCCGCAGCGGTACGTCCTCGCCCGCCGCTTTGGGACAACGCGAGATTGTGTCGCGATAGGATTTTCGCTAACCATCAACGTTGCACCGTGGGTGTTTCACTCCCATCACATACGCAGTGCGTCCAATTAGCGTAGCTTGCAGCATGTCTCTTTCCGCTTCTCTCATCGCCGTGAGGTCTTCCGCCATGCCTTCCCTGTTCCGGTATGCCGGCGTGGCTGCGCTGGCCAGCTTCAGCGCCTGCGCGAGTGGACCACGGTCGTCCTCGGCCGTAACGGGCATTCCAAACACGTCATCGGTTTCACGTCCCACCATTCAGCAGTCCGGACCAGCCTTTCAAACGGGAAAAGAAGGCGCCATTGCGCGCGCCCGCGCTGACAGCGTGCGGCTGCCGTACACCAAGGCCGACATCGATTTCATGAGCGGGATGATTCACCATCACGCGCAGGCGATCACCATGTCGCGGATGGCGCCGTCACATGGCGCCGACGCCCAAGTGCAGCGGCTGACCGCTCGTATTATCAACGCACAAACGGACGAAATTCACCTGATGCAGAACTGGCTCAGCGATCGCAATCAACCGGCGCCGCAAGTTGATTCCGCAGGCAACGCCACGATGCCGACGGCGGGCATGGCCGGTCACGAGATGGCCGGAATGTCGATGCCCGGCATGGCGATGCCCGCGATGCCTGGCATGCTGACCGACGTGCAGATGAAGGCGCTCGATAAATCGCGCGGCAAGGAGTACGACCGTCTGTTCCTGACCTATATGATGCAGCATCATCGCGGCGCGGTGTCCATGGTGCGCGACCTGTTTTCGGCCCAAGGCGCTGGTCAGGACGAATCGATCTTCAAGTTTGCCAATGACGTTGAAGTAGATCAGTCCACAGAAATTCGCCGGATGCTTACGATGATGTTGGAGATGGGGTTCGCTCCGCCGCCGTCCAACTAATCGTCGTGTTTTCATGGTGCACCGATAGTGCCCCTTTGATGTAGTACAAATCCCCCTCGTTGTACGCTGTTCCCGCGCAGCTCAAGAGTCTCGTACTGTCGCTAACCCCGAGGATTCTCCATGTCATTCACCGCTCCGCATCGCCGAAGCCCTCTGTCGCTCATCCGACACGGCGCACTCGTCGGCGTGATTGTGTCCGCCTCAGCGTGTGCCAGTGCACGCACAGCCGCTCCCGTAGTACCCGCCGTCAATCCCGCGCTCGATGCGCGCGTCGGCCTCAAGTCCGGACTCATGGATGCCGAACAGGCTGTTTCGAACATGAAGGTCATGGCGAGCGTGGCGTCGCCGCCGGGCTTTCTGGGCATCACGAATTCCGATCTGGCGTTCATGGGCAAATACGCCATTCAGGGCAACTACAACGGCCCAGTGATTTGGGACATGTCCAACCCGTCGAAGCCCACGCTCGTGACGGCGTACAGCTGCCCGGCTTCACAGAATGACATTTCGGTCTACAAGAACCTGATGTTCATGTCGGCCGAAGCGTTAAATGGCCGCATCGATTGCAAGCCGGCTGCAACGTTGCCTCCGGGTACACCGCAGCCAGTGGTCGACAAGTCCCGCTTCCGCGGCGTTCGCGTGTTCGACATTTCGGACATCAAGAATCCGAAGCTCATTGCGAACGTGCAGACATGCCGTGGTTCACACACGCACACGGTGCTTGAAGATCCGAAAGACAAAGAGAACGTTTACATCTATGTCTCTGGGTCATCAGGCATTCGTTCACCAGATGAATTGCCGGGTTGCGAACCACAATCGAAAGCGACCGTAGCAACGTCGTCGACGTTGCGCATTGAAATCATCAAGGTCCCGCTGAACGATCCATCGAAAGCGGCCGTGGTGAATCGCGCCAATATCTTCTCGGGGCTCAAGGCGAACCCGGCGCACAGTATGTCCGAAGCCGATCTCGAAGCGGCCATTGCAGCGGCGAACACGGAAGCGTCCAAAACCGCTCTCGCAAACGCCAAAACACGCGGAGCGTATATCGTCAACCATCCGCAGTCGGGATTGGAACAGGCGGTCAACCCTGCGACGGTTGCGGGATGGTTGGACAGTCTGGTCGTATTAAGGAAAGGCACAGGCAAACCAACGGCCGCTGACAGCGCAGCTTTACGGCCACTGGCTCAAACGTGGATGAACAACGCCTTTGCGGCGGGGCTGAATCCGGATAAGAAGAAAGCGGTGTCCGAAGGCAGCCAATGCCACGACATCACCGTGTATCCGTCATTGGGTCTTGCGGGCGGCGCATGCGAGGGACATGGATTGCTCATCGACATCAGCGATCCGGTCAATCCAGTTCGTCTCGACGCAGTTGCCGATTCGAACTTCTCTTACTGGCACTCGGCCACGTTCAACAACGACGGCACGAAGTTGCTGTTCTCGGATGAATGGGGCGGTGGTGGCGGACCGAAATGCCGCCCGGGTGACCAGCCCGAGTGGGGCGCTGACGCAATTTTCACGATTGTCGACAAGAAGCTCAAGTTTCAGAGCTACTACAAGATTCCAACGTATCAAACGTCGCAGGAAAACTGCGTTGCGCACAATGGATCACTCGTTCCGATTCCTGATCGCGACGTGATGATTCAGGCGTGGTACCAAGGCGGCATTTCCGTGTTCGATTGGAGCGATGCGAAACATCCGCAAGAAATTGCGTCATTCGATCGTGGTCCCATTGATTCCACGAAGATGGTCTCGGGCGGTGCGTGGTCGGCGTACTGGTACAACGGCCAAATCATCAGCTCCGAAATTGCGCGCGGTCTCGACGTGACGGATTTGACGCCCAGCCAATACCTCACGCGCAACGAAATTGATGCGGCCAAAACCGTGAAGTGGGACTACCTGAACGCACAGGGACAACCAAAGATCTCGTGGCCGCCCAGCTTCGCATTGGCAAAAGCGTACACCGATCAACTCGATCGCAAGGGTTGCGTTGGCGTCAAGAAAATCGGTGCCATTCGCGCATCAATTTCCGAAGCGGAAACATCCACCGGTGCAGCGCGTGCGTCCGCACTCGCGAAGCTCACCAAGCAGGTGGATGCGGAAAGGAGCTGCGATTCACACAAAATCGATTTGCTGAAGAACACGATTGCGGGACTGCAAACGGTCGTGATGTAGTCGTTAATCGAAGCGGGAAAAACGGCCACATCGCGCAGATTTCGCGTGGTGCGGCCGTTTTTGTTTGAATGCTCAATGGGCAGATGAATGCCGGTATGACACACGAAGTTCACTGGATTCAAGAGCACAGGCGAGTGCTGATATTTCACAAGAAGTTCCCTGGTTTGTGATATAAGAGCATGATTGTTCGTGAATATGAGATGCAATTTTGCGGCGGCGGAACCATTCGTCCGAGGAACCCTACTACTCTGTAGCCAATAACTCCTGCCCGGCCGGGCTCGCCGTTTCACTCAAACACTCGGCCTTATGCACCGATTTCAGCATCAATCAATATTCGCCACCAGTTTGCTCATACTGCTGAGTGTGTCGGCCTGCGCATCCACAAGTAACAAGGAGCGTGGTGCTGCGATTGGTGCAGCTGCAGGAGCCGCCGCCGGCGGTCTTGTTGGGCGCGCCAATGGTGGAACTGCAAAAGGCGCCATTCTAGGTGCCGTGGTGGGTGGTACTGTCGGTGCAGTGATTGGGCACCAAATGGATCAACAAGCGAAGGAGTTGCAGCAGAACATTCCGACCGCGACCGTTCAACGCGTGGGCGAGGGTATTCAAGTCACCTTCACATCCGGCCTCCTTTTCGAATTTGATTCCGATCGCGTCTTGGGCGAATCCGCAAAGAATCTCAAGACGCTTGCGAAGAGTCTGGACAAATATCCCGGCAGCGACCTACTTATTGTTGGCCACACCGATTCGCTGGGCACTGCTGCCTACAATCAGGATCTGTCTATTCGCCGCGCGCGCGCGACTGCGGCGTATCTTACCAGTCAGGGCGTACTGCTTGAGCGAATCAAGAGTGACGCGAAGGGTGAAACCGAACCGATCGCAGATAATCGCACCGAAGCTGGACAGGCAAAGAATCGTCGCGTCGAAGTCGCGATTTTTGCCAGTGGTAAGTATCGCGCTCAGCTCGAAGCCAAGGCGCTCAAGGGCAAATGAACATTTGGAAGAAGTTGATGAAACGCATTACTGCGCGCCGAGAAAAGGCGCGCAGTGCGGTCAAACGAACAATGGCCCAGGCAACAACGCAATCAATCCTCGCGGAGCGCAAGCATTGGGTCGAGTCGGGCCGCGCGCCACGCCGGGATAGCACCGGCCATTAGCGCCACAATTGCGAGTACCGCAGCGGACAGCATGAGAGTGGTGGCGTCATTCGGTTTGACACCAAACAGAAACGACGCGACGTAACGCGATCCGGCCATGGCACCTGCAAGTCCAATAACAATGCCGACGGTCAACATGCGCGCGACTTCACCCAGAACCATTCGCAGCACGTTCGCGCGCGCTGCGCCGAGTGCGAGACGAATGCCAATTTCATTGCGACGCCGTGACACGCCGTACGACATCGTTCCGTAAAGTCCGATCATGGCGAGCAGCAGCGCGAGTACGCCGAAGAACGCTGAGAGTGTGGCGAGCAAGCGCTCGCGCGTGAGCGAGGCCGCGACCTGATCATCGAGCCGCTTGTATTCGAGTGAAATACGCGGACTGGTTTTCGCCATCAGAGACGTAATACCCGACATGACGCTCTGCATGTTTCCGTTCGTGCGAACTTCGAAGTTCACCAGATTCGCACTTTCATCACTTTGACTGAGTGGCAAGTAAGCCACGGCGCGCGGCGCTTCTTTGAGCGACGAATATTTTGCGTCCTCGACCACTCCAATTACTTCGATGGTGGGTGCTGCTGCCTTGTCGCGGGGCCCCGGAAGGCTGAACTGCTTTCCCACTGGACTCGCGCTGCCGAAAAATTTGTGGGCGGTTGTCTGATTGATGAGGGCGACTTTTTGCGCGCCATGCTGGTCACCCGGACCGAAGGTGCGACCGGCCAGAATTCTGGTGCGAAGGGTGACGAAGAAGTCACCGCTAACTTCATTCAGAAACACCATCGCGTCCTTCTTCGATTGGTTCTTGTACCCCGGCACTGCGATCTCACCGTTCCACGCCGAGCCGCTGATCGGTGTCAGGTTCGATGCGCTGGCCGAAGACACGCCGGGAATTGCGCGGAGTCGTTGCATCAACTCATCCCTCAGTTGCTTGAGCCGGTCGTCGTTGAACCCAGCCTTCTGCATGTCGGCTTTGACGAGCAACACATTCTCGCTCGAAAATCCGGGATTCATTGTAGATAATCGGTCGAAGGTCCCCAGCAGCAATCCGGCGCCGACCACGAGCACCAGGGAAAGTGCGACCTGTCCAATGACCAACAATTTCGCTGAAGAAAAACGCGATTGCCCCGAAACAATGCCTCGCGCATTGGCGCGCATTGCCTCCTGCGGATTCGTGCGTGTTGCACGCCAGGCCGGTGCCAGACCAAACAACAATCCAGTTGTTGTCGCGACCGCTGTGGTGAACAACAACACCCGCGCATCAATCGGGACATCGAGTCCAACAGGAGTGCGGCCCGACGAGAGCAGCTGCACGAGCATACTGCTGCTCCACTTCGCAAAAAACACACCGGCCACGGCTCCCATGCCGGTCAACAACATCGTTTCCGTGAGCAACTGGCGCAGTACGCGCATCCGACTTGCGCCGAGTGCAAAACGTACAGCAATTTCTCGCTCACGCGCTGCGGCACGCGCCAACAGCAGATTCGCAACGTTGGCACAACCAATGAGCAACACGATGCTCACAACTGTCATCAGCACGAACAGCGCTTTCGAATATGATTGTCGCAGCGTTGAAAGTTCGGCGACACCTTCCTGGATCACGAAGTGATATGACTTGAGATCCTTCAACGCATCCTGATAGTCGTCACCCGTCAGGGCCGTTTGCAGGATCGTCGTCAACGCATTGGCGAAATTGCTCTCGACTTGCAGCGCTGTTGTTCCAGGAGCGAGGCGGCCAATGAAACTCAGAAACCACATGTGTCGCATGGTGTCCATGTTGCCACTGGCAATCGCCCCCATCGTACACAGTGGCGCATACACCTGCACGGAACGTCCAACTTCCGCACCAAAAAATCCGCTCGCGGTAACGCCCACAACTTCGTACGATTTACCACTCAACGAGATCGTGCGCCCGATCGCTGACGCACTTCCGCCGTATTCGCTCTGCCAGAATCCGAAACCGAGTACAGCGACGGGCGCGCACGCGTGAATGTCGTCGGCCTTGGTCAGCAAACGACCCGACGCAGGTTTTACGCCAAGTGTGGTGAAGTACTCGCCGCTAATCCAATTGCCGGTAACGCGACGCGCTTCGCCGCCATTCGCCAGATTGAATTCGGTGTTGGAAAAGGCAGCTGCTGACGCAAGCCCCGATTTGGAATCGCGAATGGCTTCCCACAACGGATAACTCAACTCCGTACCGTATGACTTCCCGGAAAACGTCACGAGCTGTTCCGGATGTTCAACGGGCAATGCGCGCACCATGACGGCGTTGATCAGACTGAAGATGGCCGTATTGGCACCAATGCCGAGTGCGAGTGAGACCACCGCGACGACCGTGAAGCCCGGACTCGCGCGCAACACTCGCAGGCCTTGGCGTACATCATTCGTGAACGACTCGAGCCAGGTCATCAGGTCGGCATCACGCGTGTTTTCGTGCAGCGCGCTGCGATGACCGAATCGTCGATGGGCTTCGCGCGCGGCGTCCGCGGGGTTCATGCCCGCGGTCACAAGATCATCGGCGCGCTCGGCGAGGTGAAACGACATCTCGCGATCGATGTCGTGTGATACGCGATCGGGCCTCAGCAAATTGAAAACGCGCGAATACCAAGCCATGAGAGTTCTCGATAACAGGTGCGCCGCCGTACTACGAGTTCTTGTTCGGGTCACGGACGTGCGTGTTTGAAGTCGGCGCATATCCGGTCTAACGAGTCGGGCGAAATTCATCGTGCCTGTCGCGCCAGTCGAAATTCATCAGGCTTAATGCGTCAGGC
>JBDUBA010000147.1:0-46889 GCA_040004335.1 Gemmatimonas sp. | reverse complement strand
CCGTTATGACGACGACCGCATTTTTTTCACGCGGAGTCGCGGAAACGCGGAGGACTACCCTCGCGGACAGGTGCATCGGTTCAAAACCCAATTCAGTTTTTTCTTTCCTCGATTATCTGCATGCGTCTTCGAACAGACAGCGTAGTCTGCAAAGAGTCATAGCAAACCTCGTTTTCGCGCGCAACTCGGCACTGCCGCTCGCAGTTCTCCGCGTCTCCGCGCCTCCGCGTGAAAAAAACACGGACGCTTTCGCACACCGGAAACTGGCCCACCCCACGCGTTGTTCTCTGCGCGCCCGCGAAAGAACGTGGCCACCCCGTTTACAAGCGGGCATCGACACCACCGACAACAATCATATCAACTCCACAGAGCGGCAGCGCGGCACGCGCGGGGCTCCACAATGACCATCCCTGCCACCGGCACCACCGCGTGTCCAAACTGCGGCGCCGCCATTCGCTTCCGCTGGGCACAAGCCGTGCAAACCACTTGCGATTTCTGCAAGTCATTGCTGGTGCGACAAGGAATCGATCTCGAAAAAGTAGGCACGCAAGCGGAATTTCCACAAACCGGTTCCCCCATCCAGCTGGGCGTTGAAGGCACGTGGCGCCAACGCAACTTCATGGTGGTTGGTCGCGTGTCATACCAGTGGCAAGGCGGTCGGTGGAACGAATGGCATTGTCGCGTCAGCGACGACACCAGTGCGTGGTTGTCCGACGCGCAACTCGAATACGCAATGACGGCGCAACTCGACGGCGAGCGCGAACTGCCCAATCCGCAAACACTCACTGTCAACCAAAAATTTCAGTGGGGTGCCGTAACGTATCGCGTGGCCAACATCACTCCGGCCGTGTACACCGGCACTGAAGGCGAATTGCCATTCACCACGTACGACAAATCCGAGTACTGGTTCGCCGATCTGCAGAACGTGGACGGCAAACTTGCGACGCTTGATGGCAGCGAATCTCCACCGCTGTTGTACGTGGGCGAATACGTCGAGTTCAATGATCTTGCGCTCAAGGGGCTGCGGGAGTTCGACGGATGGTAGCAACCGCCGGAGCGCCCGCGAAAACAAAAGCCGCCGGATTCAGCTGTCCGAGTTGCGGTGCAAGCCTCACGCTGTCAACTGCCGGTTGGAGCGTTTCGATTGCGTGCGCGACCTGTGGCGCAATACTCGATGCGCAGGATCCCAATTTGCGGATTCTCCAACGTCAGCAGGAACGCATCACGGTTCAGCCGCGCATTGAAATGGGGACGCGCGGAAACTGGAAAGGACTCCCGTGGGATGTTGTTGGTTGTCAACAGGTCACGATCAGCGTTGAAGGCACCACCTACCCGTGGATGGAGTACGTGTGCTTCAACCCGTATCACGGTTTCATGTACCTCACGGAATATGAGGGGCATTGGAACGTGGTGGAGAAGCTCAAGCGTCGCCCGGACATCGACGCCGGATCGCAGAGCGCCTTCACATTCAATGGTCAAACCTTCAAGCATTTTCAGTCTGCCGACGCCGTCACGACGTTCGCCCTTGGAGAATTTCCGTGGGAGGTGACGGTTGGCGATCCCGTGCGCTCGCACGACTACGTCTCCCCGCCGTTCTTGCTTTCGGCCGAGAGCACGGAAAATGAAACGACGTGGTCGTTGGGTACTTACACCGATCCGAAATCGATCGCGCGTGCATTCAACATTGGGGGAAGCCTCCGTTCACCAGTAGGTGTGTTTGCGAACGAACCAAACCCGCATATCAAATCGGCCAAGGCCGTTGGACGGGCGTTCCGGTTTTTCGCGTTGATCCTCATCGTCATGCTGGTTGTGAATATTGCCATCTCACGCAAAGAGACGGTGTTCACGGGTCAATTCAAGTTTGACGAATCACAAGGCGACACCACTGCTTTTGTCACCGATCCATTCGAACTCAAGGGCCGAGCGTCGAATGTGGATTTCACGATCGAGACCAATCTCGACAACAATTGGATGTACCTGAACCTGGCGCTCATCGACGAAACAACCGGGCAGGCGCTCGATGTTGGACGTCAGGTGAGTTACTACTATGGTCAGGACAGCGACGGTTCGTGGACGGAAGGTTCGCGCAACGATCATTTCAGACTGGGCAGCGTTCCCTCGGGCAAATACATTCTGCGCGTGTCTCCCGAGGGCGATGAGATGGAAAAGGGCGTCGTCACCTACAAACTGCTCATCAAGCGCGACGTTCCATCATACTTGTTTTATGGTATCGCGTTTCTGGTGCTGATCCTTCCCGCAGGACTGGCCAGTGCACCGCAAATGAGTTTCGAACAGCGACGTTGGTCCGAAAGCGATCACGCGCCCGTGTCTTCTTCTTCCAGCGACGACGATGACGATTGACTCTCTCAAGCTAAACAGTCTTCCGCAGCAACACTGCTCGCGAATATCTTCCCGCGAGGGCTCCTGATGCGAGCCGCCTTCTACTCCGTTTGGGGCGTGGCGGTGCTGATGCTGTTGGGCACCGCGCAGTGGCGCGGCTGGTCGTTTACCAGCGCATCCACCGGCAAGGTCAATCCGCGCTCGGTGCGGGACAATCCCGGATCGTATCGTTCACCGTACTACATTCCGGGGCGCACGCTCCGCGGCAAATAACAGGAGACCTGGTCCGATGTCAGACGTACTGATGAACAACCTCGGGAACGCAGCACTGTTTGCCGGATTGGGTGTGATAATCTTCATCCTGGTCTTCGTAGTCATCGATTTGCTGACGCCCGGCAAACTGTGGGATGAAATTGTCACCAAACACAATCAGGCCGGCGCAATTCTCATTGGATCGGTGGCAATTGCGATGGGAATCATTATCGCGGCCGCCATCCATTAATACGCGCGGCCGCGCTCGTTGTTTGCGCCAGCTCTGTAGGTACACTCGCCGCAATCGGAAGCACTCGTGAGTATCGCGCTATTTGTTTCGGTGTGCCTCATCGCCGCATGCGGGCTCATTTATGAACTTGTTGCCGGCGCACTCGCATCGTATTTGCTCGGCGACAGCGTCACGCAATTTTCGACGGTCATTGGCACGTACCTGTTTGCCATGGGCATTGGAAGTTGGCTGTCGCGCTACATCGGCAGGGGTCTTGTAGCGCGATTCGTACAGGTAGAGTTGCTGGTCGGTGTGATCGGCGGGTTCTCGTCAATGATGCTGTTTCTCGCGTTCGCGTACACCAGTGCGTTTCGGCCCGTGCTGTACGGAACCGTGCTGTCGATTGGTACGTTGGTGGGGCTCGAGATTCCGCTGCTGATGCGCATCCTGCGCGATCGCTTCGCGTTCAAGGATGTTATCGCCAACGTGTTGACCTTCGATTACATCGGTGCATTAGGGGCATCGCTGTTATTTCCGTTGCTGCTGGTGCCCCGACTTGGACTCGTGCGATCGGCGCTGTTGTTTGGATTGGTGAACGTGCTCGTTGCAATGTGGAGCATCCATCTGTTTCGTGATGCGTTGCCCAACCGTCGTCCGCTGACACTGTTGGCGCTGGCTGTCATCGCCCTCCTGGGGCTCGGGTTCTGGAAAGGGCAGGCCATTACATCGTTGGCGGAAGATGGCATGTACGCCGACGAAGTCATTCTCGCAAAAGATACGCGGTATCAACGCATCATTCTCACCAGCTGGAAGGATGACATGCGTCTCTATCTGAATGGTCATCTGCAGTTTGCATCGCGCGACGAATATCGCTACCACGAATCGCTGGTGCATCCGGGTTTAGCCGCACGATCCTCAAAGGCGGAAGTGCTGGTACTTGGCGGCGGCGACGGGCTTGCCGTACGCGAAATTCTGAAATACCCCGACGTCCAGCACGTTACGCTGGTCGATCTCGACGCCGAGATGACAACGCTGTTCAAAACGCATCCCCGGCTTACCGAGTTGAACGCACACTCGCTCACGAATGGGCGCGTGAAAGTGATCAATGCGGATGCGTTCACCTGGCTCGACTCGACGCACGTCAATTATGACTTTGTCGTGATCGACTTTCCGGATCCCAGCAACTATCACGTTGGGAAACTTTTTACCAGCGCGTTCTATCGCCTGGTGCAACAACACCTCGTGCCACAGGGGTTGCTCGTAGTGCAGGCAACGTCCCCCATGTTTGCGCGACAATCGTTCTGGAGCATCGCGAACACGTTGAAGGCGGCAGGAATGGAAACGTGGCCGTATCACACGTATGTACCGAGCTTCGGCGAGTGGGGATTCGTATTGGCGGGGCGCGGTGGATATACGATGCCTGCGAACTTGCCGAATAACTTGCGATTCCTCACGGCAGGGGCGTTGCCATCGTTATTTGATTTCCCGACGGATATGGCAAAGGTTGACGCACTGCCCAATCGTTTGAATGATCAGGTGCTCGTCCGCTACTACGAACACGAGTACGACGCCATCAACCGGTGACGTTGCGATGAGAACGTGCGTACAAAGCGTTGTTGACGCGAACAGCGTCTGAGGTGCGTACAGCTTCCGATGGGGTCGACCGGGAAGCGCGCCAAGTACCCCATTGCGCACCACAACACGCACCCCATCACGCGCTGCGTCAACCACCGCATCACGCATTCACTCGGCTCCAGCTGAAAATGTTGTTCGGTAGTGCGATTTTGCTGTTGGCGGTCGCGTGCACAGATAGCGGAAACGGTGGAACCAACGGCGGAGTTTTCAGTTCTGGTGCTGGACGCGCCGCCGTGCTCACGAAAACACTCAGCATCGGGCCTCGCACTCGCGGCGCTGAATACCAATTCGATCGCATCCTCGACCTGCTCGCGATGCCCGACGGCACCGTATGGGTGCTCAGCGCAGATCTGGCCATCGACGGGAAAAATTCACGCGTTCGAATTTTCGATTCAACGGGACAGTTTGTTCGGCAAGTGGGAGCCTACGGCAAGGGGCCAGGTGAGTATGAGAAGCCGTACGGAATGGCGCGGCTGGCCGACGGTAAAGTTGCCGTACGGGACAATGGCTTTCCGGAGCGAATCCTGTTGTATGAATCTGACGGTACTTCGCACGCCGACATGATCACGGATGGACGCACGCAGTGGCCGAAACTTGGTAACTTTCGGTGGATTCCAGGCGGGAGCGAAGCAATTCGATCCGACACGTTTGGTGTGGTCTGGCTTCCGTTTGACCCGAGCGAAATCCACACGGACAGCGGCTACACGTATTCATCACGTTATGTGCGCGTCCGACCGGGTGGTCAATTCATCGATGTTGTGGATTCAGCGGAACTGCCAATGATTCCCGAGTCGCGTGTTACGTGGACCAAAGTACAATCAACGGGCGGGGGCAGCGTACTTGGTTTCAGCATACCGTATCAACCACACGGAGATTTTGCACTAAGCCCTGGGGCACAGTTTGCGGTTGGTCGCACCGATAAGTATCAGATCGATGTAATGGACATGCAATTGGTGCAGGACCCCACCGAGCATGCACCGCCAACAACGCCACGAGTCATTCGCGTGATCAAGCGTAGTGCACCGACGGTTCGCGTATCGCAGGCGGAGCAGGATTCAATTCTGGCGCAATGGAAACGCGATGAAAAAAGACTGCGTCTTGATTCGCTTGTTACGTTTCCTGCGCCTGCGAAGATTAAGCCACCTATTGTGCATTTTGACTATTCAGACGATGGACAACTGTTGGTGTGGGTGGCGCAGCCATCAACGCTGATTGAAGGAAAGTGGGTGGAGTCCCAAGTCGTCGATGTCTTTGATCAAACCGGAAATTTCACGGGACGTCTCAACTTACCTCCTCGGTTTTCGTTGAAACGACTCAAGGGCAACACGATGTGGGGGGTGAGCACCGACAAAGGAAGCGAAGTTCCAGAACGTATCACAATTCGGTGGTGAGCGAGATGCGAATTCTTGACAGCGGCGCGTTCAAATGTAGGTCAGTGCGGCAGCGAGGTTCGATTCCCCTCCGCGTCATTCGCTGTGCGTGTCTGGGGTTTGCCGCTGTAGTGCTGAACGCGTGCAGCAAGGCGCCCGATTTGGCAAAATCCGAAGCGTCCACTGAAGACGGCCAGAAGAAAGATCGATGCTCTCCGTGTGCACTCGTTGCCAAGCCAATGCTCGAGCTGGGCGCGCAGCCGGGCTCCATCGAGTTCAGTGCATTCGGCACCACGTTGGCGCGCGACAGCAAGGGCCGCATTTACGTTGCACCAGTAAATGCTGGGACGGGCGTCGCAGTGTACGATTCACTGGGAACACTCCTCCAAGTGCTCGGCGGCAAAGGTTCTGCTCTCGGCATGTTTCAACAAGTGACGGCCATTGACGTGTCGTTGCGTGACACTCTCGTGGTGTTCGATAGCGCGCTCCATCAGCTGGTGGTGTTCGATCCGCAATTGAAACCTGTTCGAGCGGTACCTCTGCGTGACGATTTCACAAACTTGCTCGCGCTGCAATCAGGTGCCGTTGGATTGCTGGGCTCACGGTCCGTGAACGGGAGTGCCGAATTTCCATTTCACCGGTACGACGGACACTCAGGTGTGTTCGAGCGTTCATTCGGCGATTCGCTGCATATTTATCCTGACGCGGGCAGAGAACGCCTCGTGCTGTCCGTTGATGAAACGCCGTCAGGTGATGTGTGGATGATGAATCCGATGCCCGTCCGGATTTCGCGTTTTGATACGGAGGGAAAACGCGTAAGCGAATTTCTGTATCAGCCGTCGTGGATGCCGAGTGTCGAGCAATCGCCGCGCATGCTCGAACTCACCGATTCGGTGATTGGCACGCTCAAATTCATTCGCCAAATTCCCGCTCAGCCAGGAACGCTCCTCTGGCAGGCGCGTGTGATGCCGGATGAGCGCGTCGCACTCCTGCTCGGCGGTCGGCCGAAACGCGGCTGGGAAGCGCGCACGAATCCTTATCTGTTTGATTCAGCCGCTCACGCGCACATCGTGAAGAGTTATTCGTCGGTGCACGCGTCCGTTGTGAAAAGTGATTCAGCCGCTCACGCGCACGTTGTGAAAAGTGACTCGGCTGTTAACCCGCCCCTTGGGAAAAGCGATCCGGCCGCTCACGCGAGCGTTATGAACAACGATTCAGCGTCCCGCAGCGGCGCCCGAATCAATAATTTCAATGGATGGTATGATTCTGTGGTTGAGGCGGTAGACATGAACACGGGAAAGAGCCTGGGCACCATTACCTTGCCATTCAGCGGCAATCCACAACTGCTGCGCGGCGGATATCTTGCGACACGTCAAGGCAACCCAAACGGAACATTGAACGTGATCATTTGGAGTTTCACGATTCCAGCCGTGCCACCTTCGAGATAACGCAACAACATTCATAACATGTCACCCGACGATGTTTCGCGCCGACAGTTCCTCGCTGCGCTGGGAATTGCACCAGCGCTGATTGGATTGTCGCGCAAAACAACTCCAGCGGTCGCGGGTGGATTTGTTGACGATGACAGTGGTATCGGGCACCAACTGCGCGACGGCGCGGCGTTTACGGGTGCGCGCGAACAGCGCACAACATCAGTTGCAATTGTGGGCGGCGGAATGGGTGGACTGTCAGCCGGCTGGCGCCTCGACAAACTCGGCATTCGCGATTGGTTGCTGCTCGAACTTGGCGCCGAAGTGGGTGGCAACGCACGCGGTGGACAAAACGAGGTCAGCAAATATCCGTGGGGCGCGCATTATGTGCCTGTTCCTGGAAAGAACGCGGTGCACGTACGCGAGTTATTTCGCGAATTGGGATTGCTGGATGCAGAAGGCAACTGGGATGAGCGCACACTGTGTCACAGCCCGCAAGAACGTTTGTGGCAACATGGGCGCTGGCACGAAGGACTTGAGCCGGTTGACGGATTGCCGCGTGCCGAGCGAGATCAGTTTGCGCGTTTTGATGCGCTGATCAATGAATGGCGTGCGACCCGCGCGTTTCAGGTTCCAACAGGCGACGTACATTTCAATCAGCTTAACACGTCGTTGCAGCAACGGTTGCGTGCACTTGATTCACAAAGTGCCAATGCATGGATGCAATCCAACGGATTTACGTCGCGCGCACTTCGCTGGTGGATGGAGTACGGCACGCGTGACGACTACGGCGCGTCATTGCAGCAGGCGAGTGCGTGGGCCGCCGTTCACTATTTCGCGGCGCGGGATGCGGAAGAAATTGGACCACTTACGTGGCCTGAGGGCAATTATTGGATCGTGCAACAGTTGGCGTCACGCGCTGGTGCGCGGGCAATCACAAATGCGCCAGCCTATCGCGTGGAGCGGAAGGGGAAAAAATGGCTCGTGCGCACGCCCAAACTTGACGTCGTCTGCGATCTGGTCATTTGGGCGGCGCCACTCTTTGTCTTGCCGCATGTTGTTGCGGATGTGAAGCTGCCGGTCACGACGGAATACGCTCCGTGGGCGGTTGCGAACGTCACCTTGGAACATTGGCCGGCCGAACGTGGCGCGCCCCCCTCATGGGACAACGTCATTTATGATAGTGCTTCATTGGGGTATGTGGTGGCGACCCATCAGGCGTTGGGCGAAACCGGGCCGCGCACCGTGTGGACGTGGTATCACGCGGTGGTTGACAGGCCGGCCGTTGCTGGACGGGCGTGGTTGCAGAACACGCCGTGGAGTTGGTGGCGCGATTACATCCTGGCCGATCTCGAGCGGGCTCATCCGGACATTCGGAACGTCGTGTCACGCATCGATGTGCGCCGTTGGGGCCATGCGATGGCGCGACCTGTCCCTGGCATCCTGTCGCGTACCAACGCCTTGAACGCATGGGTTCCCTCTGAACGGCTATTTGTGGCGCACGCGGACATGAGCGGACTGTCCCTGTTCGAGGAGGCGCAATGGCACGGGGTGCGTGCGGCAAACCAAAGTGCGGCCATTTTGAAGGGTTGGACTGCGCGGCGTTAAGTGCTGAATGAACGTCTCTCCAGGCGTGCTTAACACGTTCAGTTATCTCACTGCAAAGTGATGCGCAGCAAGCGTTTATATCACTCCGAGCAAGTGGCCGCAGACCGTGCGAATTTAGCATTTCGCTCAACGTATTTTCTGCATATGCGTCTACTATCGAACGCCCCGAGGCAACCCCATTCGGCTCTTAACGCCCAGCCTCGGTCTCCGTCTAACTCGCCGTGAAAACTTTAAAATTCCTGGCCCTCGCGGCCCTGCTGCTCGTCATCGGTGTGTCGGCTGTGTCCATCGCCGCAAATCCGGTCGCCGCCCAAGGGGTGGATATTATTCGTGGTCGCGTTCTTGGCTCCGACACAACGGCTGTCCAGGGCGTGCTGGTTGTCGCAACGACTCTTACTGGCGACAACACTCGCCAGACCCGCACCGACAAAAACGGTCGCTATACGATCACCTTCCCGGGTGGCGAAGGCGATTACTGGGTCACGTTTTCGGCGCTTGGTTTCACGCCGTACCGTCGCCAGGTAAAGCGCACGGCCGATCAGGAAATCCTGATTGCTGACGCGCGCATGTCGGCGACGGCGATCAACCTGGCGCAGTTCAACGTGACTGAACGAACCTCGGCCAGCCGACAGGACACGGTCTCCGACGTTTCCGGCACGGAGAAGTCGATCGGTGTTGACGCGGCGTTGCTCACCGCCGAGCAGATGGGTGATCTCGCGCAGATGGCCTCGGCGATTCCCGGTGTTCAGCTCATTCCTGGTGCCGACGGCGCCGCGGATGCGTTTTCAGTATTGGGACTGGGCGGCGATCAGAACAGTACACAGCTCAACGGGTTGTCGTTCGGTGATTCTAACGTTCCGCGCGACGCACAAGTCACCGCGACGTTGTCGACTTCTCCATATGATGTGGCGCGCGGCGGATTCTCGGGCGGACAGTTGCAGCTTCGTACTCGCGCAGGCAACAACTTCGCCACCCGAACTGCCAGCTCGAACTTCAATGCGCCATCGTTCCAGTTTCCCGACCGTGTCAGCACCGCGACCGCCAGCCAGACGACGAACCTGTCGCTGGGCGGTTCAATGTCAGGACCGATCAAACTGGATCGCTTGTTCTATAACTCCTCGGTGCAGTTCGATCGTTCAAACAGCGACCTGAACACGTTGCTCAATACCAGCGATCTCGGGTTTCTTACATCCGGTATCGCCTCTGACTCGGTCGCGCGCCTGCTCAGCATTCTTGGCGCGAAGGGTGTGCCGATTACGGTCAACAACTTTCCGACGCAGAACGTCAACACTCGCGTCAACGTGTTGAACTCGTTCGATTTCAATCAGGCGAATTCAAATCGCGGCAACACGTATTCATTGGCGGTCTCGGGCAATGTTGCCAGCACGGAACCACAGCGTAACGGATTTGGTGGTGGCGGTTCAAGCATCCTCACCACGCCAGCGCAGGGTGGCACAAGCCTCAACTACGGTGTGTCCACTCAGGGTCGTCACAGCGGACTCGTTGGTTTCAAGGGCCTGCTGACGGAAACGAACGTCGGTTACAGCCTGACGATGAACACGAGCGATCCATTCGTGTCGTTGCCATCGGGTACTGTGCAGGTCAATTCAGCGTTGTCCGACGGAACGTCGTCAGTCAAGCGCCTCACGTTTGGTGGCAGCACGAACCTGGGCGGAACCACGAAGAATCAGACGATTGGTTTCTCGAACACGCTTTCCTGGTTCTCAAACGATAACCGTCACCGCGTGAAGTTGACGTCGGAACTCCGTCGCGAAGACAATTCGCAGGAAGTCATCAGCAATCAGTACGGCACGTTCTCGTTCAACACCTTGGCCGATTTGCAAAACGGCATCCCGGCATCGTACAGCCGCCTGCTTGGCATTCGCACGCGCGAAAGCCGTCAGATGGTTGGCGCCCTTTCACTGGGCGACGCCTGGCGCCCGACGAACGATCTGCAAATCCAGTATGGCCTCCGCATGGATGGCAACCGGTATCTCATCGGTCCGGCCGAGAACACCGACGTTACGGCAGCATTCGGTGCAAACAACACCGACGTGCCAAGCAAACTTTACTTGAGCCCGCGCGTTGGCTTCTCGTGGACCTACGGAACATCCAATCAGTTGGCGCTCTCCCCGGGCATGGTGCGCGCGCCGCGTGCCGTTGTGCGCGGCGGTATCGGCGTGTTTCAGAACACCCCGCAAACGGGCCTCATTGGCAACGCCATCGACAACACGGGTTTGCCAACCGGCATTCAGCAACTGACGTGTGTTGGTGCAGCCGCGCCAATTCCGAACTGGGCGTCCTACGCCTCCGATCCGAACTCAATTCCATCGACGTGTGCTGACGGCACAAACGGAACGGTGTTTGCCAGCAGCACACCAAACGTGTTGTTGTTCTCGCCCGACTACTCCGCCCAGCGTTCACTCCGCGCCAACCTGGCGTGGAGCGGCGCGGTATTGAAAGACTTGTTCGCCGTGAATGCCGACGTCACGGTTTCCAAGAACTACGATCAGAGTGGCCAGTACGATCTCAACTTCCCGGGTACGCAGCAGTTCACGCTTCCACTGGAAGACAACCGTCCGGTGTATGTCGACCGTTCGGTGATCGTTCCGACCACGGGTGCCATTGCCTGGCGCGACGCTCGCAAATTCACAAAATTCGGTCGCGTGACAGAACAGCGTTCCGATCTCACGTCGCTCAGCAAGCAGATCACGTTGGGTGTGCGCCCGGTTGCATTCAGCTCCAACATGTCGTGGAGCGTGAATTATGTGTGGCAGAGCCTCAGGGAAGATCAGTTCGGTTTCTCCAGCACCGTCAGCGATCCGGCGCAGATCTTTTCCTCGATCTCGGCCAACCCGCAGCATCAGGTGCAGATCAGCTTCACGCGGAACCTCTTCAACGTGGTGACGCTCAGCAGCGGCTTCAACTTCCGTTCCGGTTCGCGGTACACTCCGGTGGTCAGCGGTGACGTGAACGGCGACAGTTACAGCAATGATCGCGCGTATATCTTCGATCCGAAGCTCACGACCACCAGTCCATTGGTTGCGCAGGGCATCCAGAATCTGCTCGATCACGGAACGGCCGAAGCGGCTGATTGCTTACGCTCACAGCTTGGACACCTCGCTTCACGCAACTCCTGCAAGACCACGTGGAGTGCAACGCAGACGCTCAACTTCCGCTTCAATTCACAGCGCATCGGTTTACCAATGCGCGCCAGCTTGTCCATCCAGGTAAGCAATCCGCTCGCCGGTATCGATCGCATCGTGCATGGGCAGGATAATCTCCATGGTTGGGGTCAGGCGGTTCGCCCGGACGGCAACCTGATGTATGTGCGCGGCTTCGATTCCACTTCGAAGCAGTTCGTGTACGAAGTCAACCAGCGCTTCGGCTCAACGAGCGCTTCGAACATCACCCAACGGTTGGTTCCGGGTTTGCTCGCTTCCTTGCGCTACAACCTTGGTCAAACGCGTGAGAAGTACTCATTGATGCAGCAGCTCGACCGCGGTCGCTCACGTCCGGGCAACAAGGTGAACGCGCAGCAACTGCGTCAGACGGGCAACAGCGGATTGATCAACCCCATGCAGCAAATCCTGGTGCAGTCCGATTCGCTCAAGCTCACGCGGAAGCAGGCGGACTCCCTGACAGTTCTCAATCGACTGTATGTCCTCAAACAGGATTCAATTTGGGCCCCAGTTGCTCGGCAACTCGCCTCGCTTCCTGACAAGTTTGATCGTGGCGATGCGTATACCGAAGCGCGCCATGCCCGTGAAGCGCAGGTCGACATTCTGTTGAAGATCGCGCCAGGCATCAAGAAAATCCTGACGGCCGAGCAGTTCCGCTTGCTGAGCGTGCAGACGGCGTCGTTCATGGATAAGAACACGCTCAAAACGCTGCGCTCGAGCACTGCAGCAGCAGGCACAGGTGGTGGTGGTGGCGGCGGTGGTGGTGGCGGTGGCCGCGGCCGCTAATCATGAAAGGTCATTCGAACATTCCCCAGAACAACACGAGCAAAAAAGTGATGTATAAATCCCGCTTGGTCCTGGCGTTAACAGCTTCGAGCGCGCTGTGCGCCTCAGCTGCAAAGGCGCAGGATGCTGCTGACAAGAAAATTCCGATTACGAAGCTGGGCGCTGCCGAGGCACGCTCGCCCGAGTCGATCGGTGCGATTACGTCATTGCGTGCGTTGAGCAATGGCACGGTGTTCCTGAACGATTTTCCGCAGCGTCGGCTGTTGATGCTGGATGGATCGCTCAAGCAGGTGAAAGTGTTGGCGGACACGTTGAACGCGCCAATTCCTTATGGAATGCGCCAACCGGGCCTCATGTCGTTTGCCGGTGATTCGTCGGCGCTGGTTGATCCCGCGACCCTCGCCATGCTCGTGCTCAATCCAAACGGCGAAGTCACGCGCATCATGTCAGTGCCGCGCCCGCAGGATATCAACACGCTTGCAAGCGCGAATCTTGGCACGAATGCATTTGATTCCATGGGACGCCTCATTTACAAAGGGAGCGCCTTCGGCGGCGGCGGCAACATCAACTTTGGTGGTGGTGGGGCCGGTGCTCGCGGCGGCGCTCAGGGCGGCCAGCAGGGTGGCGGCGCTCAGGGCGGTCGTGGTGGCGGTGGTGGCGGTGGCGGTGGTGGTGGTGCGCGTGGCGGCGCCGGCGGATTTGGTGGAGGCTTCGGTGGCGGTGAGGACTTTCCAGGTGGTGGCCGCGTAGGTGGTGGTGCCGGTGGACCTGGCGGTCGTGGTGGTCAGAACAACCAACCCGACTCAGTACCCATTCTCCGCGCCAATTTCGACACGCGCAAAACGGATACCGTCACGTTCGTTCGCGTTCCGAAAAACGAATTCGCAACAGCGCCAACGCCAGAAGGTGGCACACGCGTTATCACGAAAATCAATCCACTTCCGCAGGCCGACGATTGGGCGCTGCTGTCGGACGGAACGGTCGCAGTCATTCGCGTGCTGGACTACCACGTGGATTGGTATACGCCCGATGGCAAACACAGCGCGTCAGCGAAGCTTCCATTTGACTGGAAGCCGCTGGTGGATGCGGATAAGGCCAAGCTGATCGATTCGCTCAAGGCCGCGGCGGAGATTTACACCAAGCAGATGGCGGCGCAGACGCAGGGCGGAGCCAATCGCATCGCGTTTGAACCGATCGCGGCTGAAAAATTGCCCGACTTCTATCCGCCAATCCGTCAGGGCACGACACACGCTGATGCCGATGGCAACCTGTGGGTCCTGCCCGCGACGTCATCAATCTCGACCACGGACTTCCTCGCAGCGGCCGCTGGTGGTGGTCGTGGTGGCGGTGGTGGCGGTGGTGGCGGTGGGCGCGGTGGCGCAGGTGGCGCAGGTGGCGCCGGCGGTGCTGGTGGGGCTGCCGGTGGAGGAGCTGGCGGTGCCGGTGCCGCAGGCGGCGGTAATCGTGGTGGTAACCGCGGTGGTGGTGGTGCTGGCGGTGCCGCGGGTGCCGCAGGCGGAGCCGCTGGCGCGGCTGGCGGCGCCGGAACACCTGGTGGTGGTCGCCCACCTGGACTGGAAGCACTGCTTCCGCCCGCGCCCGTTGTCTCACTCAACTACGACGTTGTCAATCGCAAGGGTGAATTGGTCGAACGCGTTCAGCTTCCCCCGGGTCGCACGATCGCCGGCTTCGGTCCGAACGGCGTGATCTACCTGAGCGTGAAAGAAGGTCGCAGCACGTTCATCGAACGTTACAAGCGCCCGTAGTTTTCACGGCGCCACGTTGTGACATGAGGCCAACCAAAAGGTTGGCCTCATTTGTTTGGCTACCGTCATCAGGAAATTGGTACTGCGACGCGTCGCAACACTTCTACAAGGCCACCGCGTCCGATTACCGTTCGTACATGACGACTCCAATCGCACTCCTCGGCACCGGCCTGTTGGGTTCTGCATTTGCAGAAGCATTTCTCACGCGTGGCGGCACCGCATTGACGGTGTGGAATCGCACCCGCTCGAAAGCCGAGCCATTGGGTGCAATGGGCGCGCGGGTCGCGGACTCTGCGGCGGAGGCCGTGCGCGGGGCGGAGCGCGTTCACCTGGTGTTGCTGGACGACGATACAGTTGACGAAACGATCGCGGCCATTCGTGATGCGCTCGAACCGAATGCGATCATAGTTGATCACACCACGTTACGCCCCGATCGGACGGCGTCACGTGCGGCTGCGTTGAATGCCGCAGGCATCGAGTATCTGCACGCGCCAGTCATGATGGGTCCTCCAACCGCGCGAGCCGCAAAAGGCATGATGTTTGTGGCCGGTCCTATTGAACGTTTTGCACGGGTCAAGAACGAATTAGCCAGAATGACGGGCGAAGTGCACTTCCTGGGTGAACGTGCCGAACTGGCGGCGTGTTACAAATTATGCGCGAACGCGATGTTGCTGATGACGGCGGGTGCGCTGGCTGACGTCTTTCACATGGCCGACGCGATGCACATGCCGCGTGAAGCCGTGGGCGACGTGTTTCGGAAGTTCAATACCGACGGCGTGCTGAATGCGCGGGGCACGCGCATGCTCAATGAGGATTACAAGGCAACGTTTACACTCGACGTTGCGCGGAAGGATGTGCGTTTGATGGTTGAGAGCGCGGGCAGCGAGCCGGTGCCGATGTTGCGCGCACTCGCACAGCGCATGGATGATGTGATCGGGGCAGGGATGTCCGAGTTCGACATCGGGGTGTTGTCGAAGCGTGGCGTTTGAACACGACGCACCAGTCGGCGTGAGCCACCGGTCTATTCAATTTTTGAATTAACAAATCATTTGGCGAGCAGTACAGCGCGCTGCTGTCAAGAAAGATAAAGAAGAGAAATTTGCTCGCAATGCGACCTGCAATCTCAAGCGGGGCTGTCCGCAAAGTCCGTTCAAGTCCCCCAAAGTCCAAAGGCAGTTCGTCAGTTAATCCAAACTCCGCCTCCGCACCAATCCGACGTCAGCGCTCCAATCCAGTCCGAAAAGGTCGCGTGCATCAGCTGGAGTAATACGCCGCATTCTCCTCGATGTAGCCCTTGGTGAGATCGCATCCAAACGCACGCGCCTCGCCCGCACCAACGCCGAGCCAGATTTCAAGTTCGATCTCGTCGCGCGACAGTGTTTCACGTACAACGGCGTCATCAAATTCCAAACGTTGGCCCGCGGCGACGACCGGAAATCCGTTGATCGACGCATTGGTCTTGAGCGGCACAATCGTGCAATCAAAACACTTGCCGACGGCCATCAGCAAACGACCGACATTCGGATCGGCGCCGTGTACCATCGTTTTGATGAGCGGCGAATTCACGATTGTTTTCGCAACGGTGCGCGCTTCAACCGTGCTCAAGGCTTCGCGCACCGTCACACGAATGAGTCGTGTGGCCCCTTCTCCATCGCGCGCCAGCGTTTCCGTCATCTTGATACAACCCGCCGTCAGCACTTCCAGAAATTGTGTTTCGTTGACAGTGCCAGCGTGTCCGTTTGCCAGAATGGCGCAGGTGTCGGACGTGCTCGTATCGCTGTCGACCGACAACATGTTGAAGGAATTGCTCACGGCCGCTTTCAGCAAACGATCCAATGTCGCCGCGTCAAACTGCGCATCGGTGAAAATATAGGCGAGCATGGTGGCCATGTTGGGTTCAATCATGCCCGACCCTTTCGCCACCCACGTAATTGTCACCCCGCTATCGCCCACACTTGCCGACATGGCTTTGGGAAACGTGTCGGTAGTCATGATGCCTTCCGCACCAACCATTGGGTTGTCCTGGAGTTCCGACGCCATGCCAACAATGCCCGTCACGATTTTATCGATGGGGAGCGGCACTCCAATCACACCGGTTGAGCTCACCAGCACGCGATTTGCGGTGGTGCCCAATTCAGCCGCAGTGGCCGACGCCATCCGTTTAGCATTTTCAATTCCGCGCAGCCCTGTCGCAACGTTACTGACCTTACTGTTCGCAATGATCGCGCGAAGCGATCCGCCCCGAATCGTTTCTCGGCCCAGGATTACCGGTGCGCCCGGAAAGTGATTGCGCGTAAAAACCGCGGCGGCCGTGGCGTCAACATCGCTGGTGAACAGCGTCAGGTCCTTCGCCGTTGGCTTGAGGCCAACGTTGCGGCTGGCGCAGCGAAAACCGCGGGGGAAAACCGGGGTGGCGTGGAACATTGGGGGGCTCTTGTAGACTGGAGGCGGGCCGATCAGCGTGCGCATGCACCGCCGCGGCGTGAACCGCTCGGCGGTGACTTCGAATGGCGGGGATAAGGCCAGGATGTCCACAGGCAGCCAAAACCGGGCGCCAAATGGGATCGGAATTCTAATCGGCCCGCCGCTGCAACATGGGGTTTTGAATAATCCAGCCGTTTATGCAGTGCCGGGAGCGCAGCCGCGACCTCGGACGCGCTGCCCGGGTATCAGGACGAACGGTTGAACCCTGTCCAAGCGCGAACCAGCGCTTTCCAGGGCATATTTAGCCCCAGAATTCTGCGCGATGGGTCCCACGCGCCCCGACGAACACGTTCTCTCAACCTTTCCGACATGCGTTTCACGCTGCATTCCGCGCGGAGTATTGGCTCGTTCGCGCACATCTTCGCACCACCGCTCTCGTGCGTGCTGGCAGGCGCGCTTCTGACCGCGACCACGCCATTTCTAACAGCTGCGGCCCAGCGTGGCCCGCAAGGCGTGCAACCTCAACAGTCGGTGGGCGACACGTCGATTTTTGCGCCGCTGGTGATGCCAACAGCGAATTCCTTTCGCTCGGGAAGCGGTGCGCCGGGGGCACACTACTGGCAGAACCGTGCCGACTACACGCTGAACGCCACACTCGACACAGCAACGCATACGCTCAAAGGGCAACTCGTCCTCAAGTACACGAACAACTCGCCCGACACCCTGCACTACATCTGGTTGCAGACTGAGCAGAACGCGTTCAAAAACAACTCGCTCAATTCCTTCATTTTTCCGCAGGATTCGCGTTTTGGCGCGCGTGGATTTGAAGGGGGCGATGTGTTCGAACATCTCGATCAGCTGGTGGGTGCGCCGGGGTCTCCCAAGCGTGTGAAACTGACCTCGCGCAATAACGAAACCGTGACGCGTGTTGATCTGTCAGAACCGCTCGCGCCAGGCAAGTCCGCAACGCTTGATATGGCGTGGCACTTCATGATTCCGGAGCATGGCGCCGATCGTATGGGCCGTGAGGGCCCGCTGTACGAACTTGCGCAGTGGTATCCGCGCGTGAACGTGTACGACGATGTGCGTGGCTGGAACACCGAGCCGTATCTCGGTCAGGGCGAGTTCTATCTGGACTACGGCGACTACAATTTGTCGGTCACCGTGCCGGCCGGTTATATCGTGGCGGCCACGGGCGCGCTAATGAACGCGGCCGAGGTGTTGCCCGCTGCGCAAGTTGCGCGATTGGCGAAGGCCGCCAAGTCGGACACGGTCATTCGCATCATCACCGAAGCCGAACTCACGTCCGGCGCTGCGCGTCCAAAGAAAACCGGCATGCTGACGTGGAAGTTTGCCGCGAAAAACGTGCGTGACGCCGTGTGGGCGGCATCGCCCGAGTATCAGTGGGATGCGTCGAGTTACAAAGGGTCGCTGGCGATGGCGTATTACCGTCCGTCCTCGGCCGTCAACTGGCATGATGCGGCCGATCAGTCACGCATGTCTATTCAGGAATATTCGGAGCGCTGGTTCCCGTATCCGTGGCCGCACATCTCGGCCGTGGAGGGACCGATCAGCGGTATGGAGTATCCGATGATCGCGATGGAAAATAAAAGCGACGACAAATACGATTTGTACAATGTTGTCACGCACGAAATTGGTCACATGTGGTTCCCGATGATCGTGGGCAGCAACGAACGCATGTACATGTGGCAGGACGAAGGCTTCAACACTTTCATCAATCTGTTCTCCGAAGCGCGTCGTTACCCGGAAAAAGGCGATCAGATGGCACGTGCCGCGGTTGATCGCGGACAGGTGGAAGCGTACATGGTGCGCGGCATCGACAAGCCGGTGAATCTTGGTCCCGATCGTATCGATCCGCGAATGCTCGCAGTGTCGGCGTATGTGAAGCCTGGCGTTGGTTTGCAACTGCTGCGCGAAGAGATTCTGGGCCACGAGGCGTTTGATGATGCGTTCCGCACCTACGTGGCGCGCTGGGCGTTCAAACATCCAACACCTTCCGACTTCTTCCGCACGATGGAAGACGCGTCGGGCCGCCGCCTCGATTGGTTCTGGCGCGAGTGGTTTACGGAGAACGCACGCTTCAATCAGTCAATTGACACGGTGGCGACGCGTACGGTGGGAGACACGCTGCAGGTGGCAGTGCAGTATGGCAATCGTGAACGTGGCGTGTTGCCAATTCGCGTGCGCTTCACGTTCACTGATGGAAGCGTAGAAGATTTCAAATACCCCGCAGAAGTGTGGAGCACCAACAGCGTGTACTATTTGCGGCAGTATTCCTTTCCCGGCAAGAAACTGGCGAAGGTGGAGCTCGATCCGGACAAGTTGTTGCTCGACATCGATCGCGCGGACAACGTGTGGCCCAAGGGTGCGAAGGCTGGAAAAATTACGCCATAGCGTTACGGATTTCGGTGGTCTCCGCGTGAATTGGCAGCATTTGGTCGGTGCCGTTCACGCGGGGACGCGAAGGGGACTGTGCGCGGGGTGGCGTTGGTCATTTGGGGACTGAGTGCAGCAATTTTCACGCGAAGTTGAGTGAAGCAATTTTCACGCGGAATTGAGTGCAGCAATTTTCACGCGGAGACGCGGAGCCGCGGAGAACTGCGCGCCGGTCGATAAGTCATAACGATTCAGGACGTGGATTGTTTAGGAACTGCAAAAATGCTTCGGTGTTTTGAAGGAAATAGATGAACAGATTCGGATTAGTCTTCCGCGTCTCCGCGAAAAATTAGCTTCACCCAAATGTTTGCGGGCAAGCTCGGAGACGCGCGGGATTCTCGCCGGTCGTGCGCCGTCTCCGCGTGCAAAAGCGCAATCGAATCACTCGCAAACCAGCAGCAAACGCGCTCAGGGCCGCTGCAATGAAAACACGAACGCCTGCACCACACGCTGCCGTACGCGCCGGCCTTGCGCCTCTGCCGGACGAAAGCGCGCGTTGGCCAGTGCTTCACGAACAGCCGAAATAAATTGCGCATGTTGCGCAGTCGGAATTTCAAGCGATCCCGCCTCAACGCGTCCAGTTGTATCGACAACAAAGGTCGCATTGAGCGTTTCTTCAATTCCCGCGGCCCGCAACATTTCCGGATAGCGCGGCGTGCGGTAACCCGAAAGAATAGTGACCTGCCGATCGACCTGCCGGTCGCTCAGGACACCAGTGCCCGGTGCAAGGCCATCGCCCGACTCTCTTCCAATATCAGTACCGTTGCCGCCACCCGCGCTTCTCCGAGAAAAATCCCGCGCTGATGTTACCTCGATCATGTAGTTGGGTTCTGGAAGTATCGTCGGAATTTGGATTGGAATCGTTATGGGGTCGGGCATGTCCGGTACCGACAGTTGCGGCGCAGAAGTGGTGGCGTGAGCCGACGGATTGGCCGAATGCTTCGCCGTATGCGGCGGCGCCTTCGGCGGTTCGGGCACAACGTACACAACCTTGTCCGTGGGGTCTTCCTTCATCACGACGGGCGCTGCCGACGCTACGGTGAACGCACCAACGACCAACACTCCGTGTAGTGCCACACTTGCCGTCGCGCCAAAACGCTTCCGCGACGAACGAACAGGGAGTTTCGTGGATTCGATCAGATGCAGTGACATACAGTCTCCGGTGCAGGTGAACTCACATGCCGTGTCTTCATCTGCACCGTACGGTGGCGTCATGAATTCATCGTGACGACAACGTGAATCATTGGTGACGGCCGCATGAAACGAACGTGGTCGTCGCGTGAGACAATTGTATCAATCAGATGGCGAGAAGATTAACGCTCGAATGAAAGCGCTCTATTTTGGACCACTGATCGGTAACTACGCAGGCCCATGACGTGACAGGTCAATGTGAATCGAAATTTATATCCGGCGTTGTGGACGCCGGCCAAACCCGCTCCGTCAATTGCGGCGCGACGCCTGGTCTGCAGCACACCGATCGACTACTCCACTTCCACCGGTTGTCCGTTTTCCACCCACGCGTTGTATCCGCCAGTGAGATTGACAACGTTCGTGAATCCTGCGTGTTGCAGCAAACTCGCCGCGATGGACGAACGTGCCCCCGATTGACACTGCACCACGATTGGAGCGCGGTGCAAAATACGCGCGCCGTCGAGGAGATGACCAAGTGGGATGTGGGCTGCTCCCGGGATGTGCCCGTGCGACCATTCCTCGTCGTTGCGGACATCCGCAACCGCTGTGCGTTCGTTTGAGGGCAGGGCGGCCTCGCTCGAAAGCCTTGCTGCAAGATCCGAGACGGTGATCTGTTGAATGTGGCCAAGTTGATGCCCCGCTTCTGTCCATGCACGCAAGACGTTCTGGTCCATCCAACCGGTTACATGATCAAGACCGACCATGGCAAGATCGCGGACCGCGTTCGTTAAGACATCCGGAGTAACGACGTGTTCGCCGGCATTCACAATGAGCGTAATTTCTGCTTCACCGGGCACCAACCAACCCGCCCACGTTGAGAAGCTCTTGTTATACGGAATGTTGAGCGTGCCCGGCACATGCGATTCGGCGTACGTCGCTGCCGGCCGCACGTCGATGACGGTTGTGCGCGATTGCATCAACACGTGAATGTCGGACGCAGGCAGTTTTGCCGGCATCACCAATCCACGGAGAACGCGCGGTCCTTCTTTGTTCACGTGTTTCATGCGCGCGAAATATGTTGGCGGGTCGGGTTGCCCACTCAACACTTCGCTCACGAATGCCTGTTCGTCGCCCGTGTTCAATGCCCAATTGGCCAACTTTTCGTACCCCACCGTGCTGAACGGCACGGCACCCAGTGCTTTACCGCAGGCAGAACCAGCGCCATGGCCAGGCCACACTTGCAGGTGATCGGGCAGTGCACGAAAACGTTTGAGCGACGCAAACAGTGCTCGCGCGCTCGACTCCATGGTACCCGCAATATGCGCGGCCTTCTCGAGCAGATCCGGTCGCCCCACGTCGCCAACGAATACAAAGTCGCCAGTGAAAATTCCCATCGCACCCGCCGCGGCAGGAGTGTCGGTTACGACAAACGACAAATGTTCGGGCGTATGCCCGGGCGTGTGGATCACGTCGAATTTGATATTGCCCAGCATGAACACATCACCGTCGCGCAGCAGTTGCGCGTTATCCGCCGCGGCGTACGCATACTGCCAATCGCGCCCACCTTCGGCCGACAGCAACACGCGCGCACCGGTGCGTGCCGAGAGTTCGCGCGAGCCCGAGACGAAATCGGCGTGAATGTGCGTTTCCGTAACCTGAACGATCCGCAATCCTTCCTGCGCGGCGGTGCGGACGTACGGCTCCACATCGCGCGACGGATCAATAACAATTGCTTCGCCGGTAGCCTGACAACCCACCATGTAGCTCGCTTGCGCGAGCGGTGTATCATAAAACTGTCTGAAGAACACGCGCGATCCGGATTGAATAATTACGAATGCAGCCAACCCGCAAACACATGCCGGTTCTGCACGAGGATGAGCACCGATAGCCCAACGAGCAACACACCAAATCCCTTGCGTAACGCCGCCTGCGGAAGTTTGGAACTCCAGCGACTGGCCGACAGCGAACCGATAATGGCAACCGCAGAAAATACGAAGACAACAGGCCAGGGCACAGGAACTTTACCGGCATAACCAGCGGCACCCGATGTGGCGTTCATCGCGATCACCATCAACGAGGTGCCAACCGCGATGCGCATGGGCAAGTGGCAGATGATCACAAGCGTTGGCACGATGAGAAATCCGCCACCAACACCAACCACTCCTGTGAGGGCGCCAACAATCAGCGCGACCGGAATCAGTGTTGCGAATGCAATTGGTGTGTTCGCATCGGAACCGGCGCGCGGCTGTGGATTGCCAAACGCCATTCTATAAGACGCGACCAACATCACAATGGCGAGCAGCGTGAACTGCGCAGCGCCGGAGATCAGTGAAGCAAGACGTGCTCCGGCAAATGCTCCAACGGCGGCCGTTGCACCGTAAATGAGCGCTGTGCGCACTTGCACGTTCCCTTGGCGCCAATGAGCGATCGCTCCCGCCGCACTGGTCATAGCGACCACGGGCAGGGAAGCGGCGACGGCCACTTTCGGATCGAGCCCAGTCGCGTAGACGAACACCGGCACAGTGAGGATGGAGCCGCCGCCGCCCAACAGCCCCAGCGAAGCGCCAATAACAAGCGCGCCTGCAATTTCGAGTGGGGTGACTACCACGCGGAGGGTTCTGGGAGGCGGAACTTCATCGACAGGAATTCATGTTGCCGAATAATGGCCGCCGGGCACCCAGTCGTCAAAGCACGCGCGGGTTCGCCGAGGAGCGCCACTATTCGGATTTGAGGGCGTTCACTGGGTTTATTCGCGAGGCTCGGAACGCCGGGAGTGCTGTGGCGGAGAGGGCAATTGTCGCGAGAATCAAAAGTGTTCCGACAAAAACACTCACATCGGTGGGCGACACGTTGTACAACATGTCCTGTACGAGGCGTCCACCCGCCAGCGCGAACACTGTTCCGAATGCGGCGCCAACGGTGGAGAGAAGGAGCCCTTGGCGCATTACGAGACGGATGACCTGCCCGGTACGTGCGCCCAACGCCATGCGCACACCAATCTCGTGCGTGCGCTGATTAACGGAGAATGAGATAGTTGCAAACAGTCCGACGGCCACGAGAAACAACGCGAGCGCTGCGAAGGCGCCAAGCAGGAGAGTAGTCGTTCAACCGATAGACGGCCTGGTACAGCGCGGAATCGTCAACGTCGAGCACATGTTTTGACTGCGTTTCGAGCCACTCGCTGATTTCGAAGCCGTGGAGGGGAGCCGACGACAACGCGCGCAGTACGAGGGTGTCGAGCGTGCCGCGAACGAGCCAATACGGGTTGGCCATCGTTCTATCCAGGTTCTTGGTTAAGGTCCTGGATAGAAGCAGAACGCACGCGTTTTACGGTGTCAATTTGCCAACGTCAACGCCGGGGGTTAAATCGCGGCCATGACAAATTCCGTGAATACGTCGCGCCCGGTGCTGGGTGGTGCGGTGCTTCTTTGTATCGCAATTTCGATCCCGAGCGCGCGCGCCCTGGCCCAAACGGGCGATAGCACCAAGGTGCAACCGATGGCGCCCATTGCCGTGAGTGTTACGCGCGACGCAACACGATCGGCGCTCGAGTTGCCATTTTCCCTTGCGCGCGTCACGCCTGACTCGCTGCACCCCGGTTTACGACGAGCATCACTCGGCGAATTTGTTTTCGGCATTCCCGGCATTCAGGTGTCCGAGCGAAACAATCCGTCGCAGGATCCACGGTTGGCGGTGCGCGGGTTTGGCGCGCGATCGGCGTTTGGTGTCCGCGGTGTGCGCGTGATGCGTGATGGGATTCCGCTCACGTTGCCCGATGGTCAGACGCCCATTGATTGGATGGATCTCGAGAGCGCGGGCACGGTGGAAGCCATTCGCGGTACCGCCGCGTCGTTGTACGGCAACGCGGCCGGTGGTGTGGTGTCCATTCGTTCGCGCACGCCGGATGCCGCGCCGTTTTCGTTGAGTGCACGTGGATGGGATGGTGGTAATGTGCGCCGCGAATCCATTCTCGCTTCGGGATCGGGGCCGGCAAAACTTGGTCCGGTTGGCGAGAGTGGTTATTTGCTGAGTGGTACGCGCACACAAGGCGATGGTCCGCGAGAGTATTCACGGCAGAAAGCCACCAGTCTGTTTGGACGCGTGCTGGGAACTGTTGCGGGAACGCGATTGGAAGTGCAGGGCGTGTCGTACGATGCGCCAACCGGTGAAAATCCAGGTGCGCTGACCGCGACGGAACTGTCATCCAATCCGCGATTGTCAGATTCGGCTAACATTGTCAAACATTCGCGCAAGGGTGTTGCGCAGTCGCAGGTGGCGCTATTGGCATCGCGTGGTCGCGGTGCATCGGAAATCAGTGGATCGCTGTTTATGGGCTCGCGTACCCTCGACAATCCGTTGCCGTTTGCAATTGTTGCGGTCGATCGCAAAACGTACGGCGGATCCCTGCGTGCGGGGGCGCAGACCGCGGTGGGTGGTTTGCCGTTACGCATGACGGCCGGCCTTGATGCACAAACGCAGAATGATGATCGCTTCAATTTCGAGAATTGTTCGGACGTCGCAGTTACCGTGCCGGTGACCACGCGTTGTCCGGTATCAGGGCAGGAACGCGGTGCGGTTCGGTTGAATCAGGGCGAAGACGTTGATGGGCAGGGCGCCTTTGTTCGATACGAGCTTGAGGTTCCGCGCAGGCTGCTTGGAAGCGTGTCGCTGCGATATGATCGCGTACGCTTCAAGCTCACCGATCACTTTACGTCGGCCACCAATGGTGATGATTCCGGTGATCGCTCGCTCAACGCACTCAGTCCGATGGCGGGTCTTGTGTGGCGCGTGAAGCCATTGTTTTCGTTGTATGCGAATGTGGCCAGTGCGTTTGAGACACCAACCATTACCGAGCTCACGAATCAACCCGATGGCAAACTGGGTTTGAATCAGGAACTCGCGCCGCAACGCACGCGGACGCTGGAAGTTGGGATGAACGGAATCATTGGCGCACACGTTCGCGTTGATGGCGCGGTGTTTGCAGCCAGGGCGCACGACGAGCTGGTTGGGTTTGACGTGCCGGGCGCCGTTGGCCGTCGCGCGTTTCGCAATGCGGGACAGACGCGTCGTCGTGGGCTCGAAGCCAATCTTGCGGTCGTCGGCAATTGGGGCGAGGCCGGTGCAGCGTACACCCTCTCAAAGTTCAACTTCGTCACGTATTCCGTTGGCACACTAAACTACGCGGGGAAACCGATTCCCGGCGTTCCAACGCACCAAGGGCAAGCGTATCTCACACTTCGTTCGCACGGATGGTACGTCACCAGTGATGCAAGCTCGGCGTCGCGCGTGAGTGCGGACGACGCGTCCTCAGTATTTGCAGCGCCGTGGACCACCCTTGGTCTTCGCGCCGGTCGCGCACCCATGAATAACCGATGGGCGCTTGAACCAACGTTTGGCGTTGATAACGTGTTTGACCGGACGTACGCGAGCGCCGTGGTGATTAATGCAACGCGCAGCCGCTATTTCGAACCGGGTGTTGGGCGGCGCGTATTTGTTGGACTCCGGGCGGGAATTACGCCGTGGAAGGCAGTGCGGTGATACCGGACTTTGCACTCGACTTGAAACTGCAGCCGACTTGAAACTGCAAACCGACTTGAAACTGCAGCCGACTTGAAACTGCAACCGATCAACTGCCTTTGGACTTTGGCGGACTTTGGCGGACTTTGCGGACGACTGCTTTTTCTTTTCAGAAACGCACTTGCAGGAGTTGTAGTCCGCCAGGTCCGCCAAAGTCCAAAAGCAGTTAGTCAGTTGTCGTTCAATGTCCTACAGGCAGTTAGTCAGTTGTTGTTCAATGTCCAACTGAGTCCTACTGATACTGAATGTACAACGGCCTGGGCGTGAGTCCGAGCAATTGTGTTGGCGTCATGAGTGGACCGCCTTTCTTGAGATCATTCTTGTAAAACAATTTGAAGCCCGTGAACTGCACCGGTTCGGCGTACACGTACGCTGCGTACGAGTCGCGCTTTAGACTCTGCGGACCCCAACCATCCATGTGAATGACGACCTGCACTCGCGGGTCGAGTTTGATCTTGTCGGCATTGGTCAGCATTTTTTTTGTGAACCGATGCACCACCAGCACTTTGGGTGGCAGTTTGTTGTCGGTGACAATCTTGGCGAGATGGTCAATGACCCAATTCACGTCGGCGGCGTCGTAGGTGCCGATCTTTTTTCCCGGCTTGGTTCCGTCCTTCATGGAGAATTCCGGATCCATCCCAAAGTGCACATCAGGACGCGCGAGGAAGGTATCAAGGCGCGGGAGCTCGTCCTGAATGGTGCTCTTCGCAACTTGCACGTCGAGGAACAGGATCGCGTTTTTTTCTTTCGCCCAGCGATAGGTGCGTTCGATGAGTGAATCGGTCATGCGGAGGCGGAATTTTCCATCGCGTCCGCTGTCACCCTGCGCAACGACGGCAATCAAATGCAGCGCCGGTTGCACAGGGGTTGCGGGATCCGCGCGTTTCCATGCGTCGACTTCGGTCGCGAGTTTAGCCAACATTTCGTCCTTCGGATATTCGCCGAGCACACCCATGCGCTTGGAGAGCGGATTGCCGTAATACGCGACGATCCGTTTGCCCGGAAGGAGGCTGCCGGGGAGTGGCGCGGGCGAAACGACTGGCCACACCGGTGTTGGTTTCCCTTCGAGCGCGCGTGCGCCAGCAGACGTTGCGCCTTCCGCCACCGTGGTAGGCTTGGGACGTTTGGTTGACGCTGCAGGCGACTTTGTCTGAGCGGGCGCTGTCTTGCCCTGCGTCGCCGGAATTTTGGCTTTAACGCTGTCCTGTGCACTCGATGTTGCGGACGCGAAGGCGTACGCGGACAGGAAGGAGATCAACAGCGCCAGTGTGCGGCGCGAATTCATGGCGTTTGTGAACACGGAAACGGACTGAGGGCACGAAAAGCGGGAGAAACATGCAATCTAATGCACTCGGCTTGCTGCGACGGACTTTGCGGAAAACTGCAAATGACGAACGGCCTTTGGACTTGGCGGACTCACAACGGACTTTGCGGACCGATTCCGTTTGGAATTGGACCGACGGCATGAGGCCACGGCATTTCTTCGTTACTTTCTTTCTTTCTTTTTCCGTTGATGCATGCAACACCGGCCCTAATTTCGGTCTGCGATTGGTCAATTCAAACAATGAATTGTGATTTCAGTGGTTTCGCGGGGAACCCTGACACACCGATGAATTGTCCGCAAAGTCCCGGTGTTGTCCGCCCAGTCCAAAGGCAGTTAGTCAGTTGCAGTTCATGGTTTGCAGTTGGTCAGTTGCGGTTCGCGGTTTGCAGTTCGTGGTTTGCAGTTCGCGGTTTGCTGTTCGTGGTTTGCAGTTAGTCAGTTGCAGTTAGTCAGTTGCAGTTCGCGATTTACAGCTTGTCGGTTGCAGTCAGTCGGCTGCTGTTCACCAAACGCGCCCGCAACCGTGAGGCTCCGAGCGCGTCCGACCAAGTCCACTGCAGTTAACGAATACGCAACAGGTACGGCATGCGCGCATACACGTTTCGCGGATCGTTGTATGTCAGCAACGCGTCCAGTTCGTGCATCATGTCACGCGCCAAGGTGCGCACCGGGTCGCGTCCGGCCAACAGTCCGGTTGAAATTTTGGCAACCGGCGGCGACTTGCGATCAAACAATTCCATCAGCGCCTCGGTGGCACTCTTGCCGCGCGGGAGTTCACGCACGTTGTACTCGCCCACGATCCGCGCCATTGCCGCCGCACTCTTGATTGCCGCATCGAGATTTCCAAGTGAGTCGACCAGCCCCACCTGGATGGCGTCTTCGCCCGACCACACGCGTCCTTCGGCAATCACGCGCACGCTATCAGTCGTCAAGTGACGCGCTTTCGACACCCGATCGATAAAGGCGTTGTAAATCGCATCGGTGCTGCGCTGCAGAATGGCCATCTCGTCGGCTGTGCGCGGACGCATCGTGGTGTACAGATCCGCGTACTTGCCAGTTTTCACCGTGTCAAACGTGATGCCGTGGTTGGCGGCAATTGTTTTGACATTCGGAATGAGGCTGAACACCCCAATCGATCCCGTGATCGTATTGGGCTCCGCAAAAACGCGTGACGCCGCCGTGGTGATCCAGTAACCACCGGATGCCGCCACCGTGCCCATCGACACCACAACTGGTTTGTTCAATTTGATCAGCGCGAGTTCGCGTTGAATCGTTTCGGACGCGATCGCGCTCCCTCCAGGACTGTTCACGCGCAACACGACCGCCGCGATGTCGTCATCCGTTCGAATCTTGCGAAGGGCACGTGCCAGCGCGTCGCCACCAATCATGCCCGGACCACCCTCGCCGTCCACAATGTCACCCTCGGCATATACAATTGCGACGGATTGTTTAATCCCAATCGATTGCGCGCGCGCTGCGGCCATGGGCGCGTAGTCCGTGAGGTCGATTTGCGGTAGCGACGGCATGAGTGCCGCGAGCGACGCGGGCATGTCCGTCACGCTCTTCCGGGCGACGGGTTTTGTGCTGTCAGACTTTGTTGCACCAGAAGTCGCACTGTCCGGCTTTTCTGGCGCTGCTGCAACGGTTGCTGTTTCAGCCAATGCCTTTGCGGCTTCCTTGCTCGTTACAACTTTCTTCGCGCCGCTGCTCTTGGCGAGCGCTTGCAAGTCGGCGAGCACTTCGTCGAAATACGCGACGCGATCAACCAGCCCCGACGCCTTCGCAACATCCGGCTGCAAAATGCCTTCGCGATCAACGAGCTGCTGAAACGCCAGCGTATCAATTTTCCGGGTCGCAGAAATTCCACGCCGCACTTCGCTCCACAAATCGCCCAGATACCCCTTTACCTGTTGACGATTCTCAGGACTCATGTCCTTTCGGATGTATGGCTCCACTGCGGATTTGTATTTGCCAACTTTGCTGACCTGAATGCCAATGCCGTACTTCTCCAGAAAACCCGCGAAAAAAACTTCTTCCGACGCGAGCCCCGGAATCATGAGCGAGCCAAACGGATCGAGTGTGATTGTTGAAGCGGCCGAGGCGAGGTAGTAGTCCTTCGTGAGCGCGTTCACCAGGTAGGCGTGCACCGGCTTCTTGGAGGTTGCATGAAATGCGATCAACGCTTCACGCAATTCCTTGAGGGCTGCGTATCCCGATCCATAACCGTCGGCGGTTACGTTGCCGCGAATCAGGATGCCGCTGATATGATCGTCATTCGCCGCCGCGCCAATGGCCTTGATCGCGGAACGCAGGGGCAGTTTTTCGCTGACGTTGGCCTCCAACAATCCTTCGAACGCCGACTTCGGCTCAAAGTTGGCAGGGGCGTCCGACAGTGCACTCTCGAGGTTCAGAATAAGAACCGAGCCGTCCCGCACCGTTGGACCGCGCGAACCAGCGGCGGAGGCCGCGATTCCAATCACCAGCAGGATACTTCCAACAACCAGGATCGCGATCGTCACAAGATTTGCGGCCAACGCCGCAAAGAACTGCTTCATGCCAGGCTCCAATCAGTCAGGGATGAGGGGAAGGTAGTGGGGCGGGCAGAAGAATTCCTAAACATGACGCTACCGTCGTATATTTAACCTTGTCTGCGCCGACTCCGAGGCACACCTTTCCGACAATCTCGCGGTCGCATCACATGCCGTGCGTCATTCCTCTCGAGGTCGTTTATGCCGTCATATCGCGCTCCGCTGGATGACATTCGCTTCCTGTTCAACGACGTGCACAACGTGGCGCAGTTGTCCGAGTTGCCGGGATTTGAAGAAGCGACTCCCGATGTGATCGATGCGGTGCTGACCGAGGCCGCAACGGTGTGTGAGGAGTTGCTGTTTCCGCTCAACCAGAGTGGTGATGCCGAGGGATGTCGGTATGAAAATGGCGAAGTGCATACGCCAACCGGGTTCAAGGAGGCGTACGCGCAATACCAACGAGGCGGTTGGACGGGCCTTGCCGGACCACTGGAGTTTGGCGGACAGGGCCTTCCCGAGGCCGTGCGTTTTGTTTTCGAAGAAATGTTGTGTTCGGCCAATCTGTCATTCAGCATGTATCCCGGTTTGTCTCACGGCGCGTGTAGTGCGTTGCAGAGTCACGGTTCGGATGAACTCAAGCGGCGTTTTCTTCCGAAACTTATTGACGGAACGTGGACCGGAACCATGTGCCTCACCGAGGCGCAGGCGGGCACCGATCTCGGCATCATTACCACGAAAGCGATTGCGGCCGGCGATGGTGCGTACAAAATCACCGGCACGAAAATTTTCATCTCTGCCGGCGAACATGATCTGACGGAAAACATTGTGCACTTGGTACTGGCGAAGTTGCCCGGTGCACCAAGCGGTACCAAAGGCATCAGCATGTTTCTTGTGCCCAAGTATCTGCCAACGGAGGAGGGCAAACCGGGCACGAAGAACGGCGTGGTGTGTGGATCGATCGAACACAAGATGGGCATCAAGGGTTCAGCGACATGTGTATTGAATTTTGATAACGCTACCGGTTGGCTCGTGGGCGAAGAACACAAGGGTATGCGCGCGATGTTCACGATGATGAATGGTGCGCGTCTCGCTGTCGGAATGCAGGGACTGGGCGTGGGCGAAGTGGCCTATCAAAATGCATTGGCGTATGCGAAGGATCGTCTGCAGGGGCGCGCATTGACCGGGCCGAAAAATCCGAATGGTGTCGCTGATCCCATTCTCGTGCATCCCGATGTGCGCAAAGGACTGCTGCGCGTCAAAGCGTTCAACGAAGGGATGCGTTCGCTCGCGTACTGGGTTGGCATTCTCATCGACATCGAATTGCATTCACCTGACGCCGCAAAGAAAGAAGAAGCGGAAGACCTCGTTGCGTTGATGACACCCGTGATCAAAGCGTTTCTCACCGATAAGGGATACGATGCCACCAACATTGCGATGCAGACGTTGGGCGGTCACGGCTACATTCGCGAATACGGCATTGAGCAATACGTGCGGGACGCGCGCATCGCACAAATTTACGAGGGCACGAACGCGATCCAGGCGCTCGACCTGGTGGGTCGTAAACTTCCCATGCATGGTGGACGCCTGGTCCGCCGGTTTTTTGAAATGGTGAAAGCCGATGTAGACCGCGGTGCCGAAAACGAAGCCGTTGCGGAATTTGCGAAACCGGTTGGTGCGTCGCTGTATCAATTGCAGAAAGCAACCATGATGTTGGCGGAGCGCGCGTTTGCGAATCCGGATGAAGCGGGTGCTGCCGCCACGGATTATTTACATTTGATGGGGTACGTGGCCGTGGGCTGGCAGTGGCTCAAGATGGCAACGGTTGCGAGCGCCAAACTTGCCGCCGGCACCGGTGACAAGCGTTTCAATGAAGCGAAGATCAAGACTGCGCGTTTTTACTGCGCGCGGTTGTTGCCCGAGGCTGCGACTTTTCTGTCGGCGATTCAGTCTGGATCGGCCCCGATCATGGCGTTTGCGGCGGATGAGTTCTAACGAATTATTTCGGGAATTCGGGCGCCCCGGCTAAATCGAGTCTTGGCCGGAGCGTCAACCAGATCTGCAGAGTTGGGCCCTGAATTGAAACGTAAGTTTGATTTGAGGTTGTGCCACTAATTGACCTATTACAGAACGCGTCGTCCAATGGCACACCACTGCGTGCCGCCGCCGCCGGATGGCTGGCATCGCTGGATGTGCGCCGCCCCGATTTAAGGTCCGAAGGGCCGCTGCCGATACGTTACAGTATCCCTTTCCCAACGCATGTTCTTCAAGAAACTCACTTCAGAACGTCGCGCGACTTCCGGCCAGCCTGCTGCTAGCGGCGGAGCTGCGGCGCCAACCGCTCCGCCAACGCTCGTCGCTGTTGATGGTGGCGCGCCGCGGAAGCCCGGTGCCACGCCATCGCGTGGAGTGATCCCACTGTCGCAACCCGGCAGCGAGGATGTGGGGCTGGTACTCGACACCATTGGCGGAATCCTGTCGTCGTTTGGCAGACATGCGTTTGACATGCCGGATCGCCCGGCGAACGAAGTCACCAGCGAGTTTGGGCGTTGGCAGCGTCACGCCACTATGGGCGTTCCGATTATTCCCAGCGAAGTCACGTCGGCCGTTGGCATTCGCGAACGTGATTGGGACGGGGTGCTTCGTACGTTCTCCGAACAACGTCGCGAAGAAAATCGCTATGTCGATACCGCGGTTTCTGAATTGCGTGATGCGTTGTGGTCATGCGTGGAAACGGTGCACAACGCCGTCAAGATCGATCAGAAGGCCGATGTTTCGACGGACACGCAGATGCAGCGCGCGCGGACGGCGTTGAGCCGGCTGCAAACGGGCAGCATCAAACAGGAAGTACTGGGCGCGGTGCAAGCAATTCAGGATGCATTGCAGGCGCGTCGCGATCAGCAGGAACTTCAATACGTTTCGCTGGCAACCAAGCTTGATCGGCTCGGGCGCCAGCTGGAAGATGCGAAACGTGAGAGCACGACAGACCCGCTCACCGGGCTGGGCAATCGAAAGTTGTTCGACAGTACCGCGCAGCGCGCAACGCAGATGCATTCGCTGGGTCGGACGCCGGTCACGCTTATCATGATCGATCTGAACAAACTGAAGTTTGTGAACGACATGTACGGGCATCAATCGGGCGATGCGTTCATCACTGGGGTCGCGAAAGCGATGGCGAAGGTGTTCCTGCGCCAGTCCGATGTTATCTGCCGGTACGGTGGTGATGAATTCTCCGCAATTCTGAACAACACCGACCTGACCGTTGCGATGACACTCGCGCATCGATTGAAGGATCAGATTGCGACGATGCCAAGTCCGCATCCTGCGCTCGAGTTTCAGGTGGGAGCGTCGATGGGTCTTGCGCAGCTTGAATCCACGGAAGATGTGGACGAGTGGATCGCGCGTGCCGACAAAGCGCTGTACAAGGCCAAACAAGGGGATGGAATTGCGGTGGCGGACTCGATCGCCACAAACAAGCCCGCGTAAATCCGCTGAGTCCCTCCAGAAAAACCTTCGTGGACTAAAAAACCCGGCGCGAGAGCGCCGGGTTTTTTGTATGCGGGAAGTGCAGACCGTTAGTCCTTCTTTACCGGCTCGGCGGGTTTGGCATCGACTTTGGCCGAGGGCGCTGTTTCGGCAGCCGGTGCGGCGTGTTCGGCCGCTTTGTGCTCGCTCTCAGCCGCTTGCTGTTTCACGACATCTCGATCGTGGTAGACCTGCTGCGCCATGGGATTCCGTGGATGCAGGTAGGTGCGGGCGTGGATGGTCTTGGCTGTGAAAAACAGTCCGGCCGTGATGATGCAGACAACGGCGGCAAACCCCCAGCCTTGCTTGTTCGGATTGTAGGCGGCCATGAAAGCGAAATCGGGAACGAGAAGGAAATGCGACAGCGGGAAATTAAGTGACGCCACGGGGTGGTGGTAGCGGGTGCGGGTTTTGGGTACTGGGGTCAGAGTCGTGTCGAGCCGAACAGTTTTTTGGTACTGGGGTCAGAGCAGTCAAAATGACTGCTCTGACCCCATTACCAAAAACCCGCACCGACGGTGTTGTCATCGCGTTACCGGTGACGCGCGCGCAGTTGAACGAGTGGCGGTTATTTGGTACCGGAGTCAGAGCAGTTTTTTGGTAATGGGGTCAGAGCAGTCAAAATGACTGCTCTGACCCCAGTCGCCAAAAAACGCCGCAACGGCCACGCACTTCATTCCTCCACCCGCGGTCCGGTATCGACACTCTTTTCGAGCAACCGTGCCGGGATAATCGATTCGCTGCCAAACCGGCCGCGGATGCGGTCCAACGCCTTCGTCAGCGCCTTGTCTCGTTCGCCCTCAATTGGATCGTCGTTGGGTTTCACCGTTGCCTCGAAAAGCGCGAGTTGCTGCGGAGGGGCCGCTTCCTCGTCGAAATGCGATAGCGCGATCCCCAATAGCCGCACACCGACGCGACGCGTGCCTCGCAAACGCTCCATCAATCCGCGTGAAACACGGGCCACGGCTTTTTCAGATTCGATGGGTTTCGACAACGTGCGCCGCGCAGAACGTGTTTTGAAATCCGAGTCGCGCAATTTGACGGTGACCGTTCGTGCGGCGAGTCCCTGTTTCCGAATGTCGTTTGAAACGCGCACCGCTAATCGGAGTAACTGTTTTTCCAGGGAGGCTTCGTCGTGCAAGTCGCGCCCAAACGTTTCTTCGCGACTGACTTGTTTCTGCCGATCACGCGATGTGACAATACTTTCGTCGAGGCCGCGTACGCGCCGATACAACCAACTGCCGGCGCGCTCGCCGACGCGGCGATTGAGTTCGACTTCGCTCCACTGTTGCGCTTCGCCAATGTATACAAGACCGAGGTCGTGTAGCCGCTGTGCAAAACGTGGTCCCACCATTGGCAGATCGCCCAATTTGTAGTCGGCGAGAAATTCGATTTCGTTGCCCGGCGGAACACAACGCACACCATTCGCGCCACTGCCCGGCTTCGGCTTCGCGCGTTCCACCGCCATCTTTGCAACGAGGCGTGATGTGCCACCGCCAATCGACACGTTCAATCCGGTTGCAGCAAACACGGCCGAACGAATACGGTGCGCCGTGACGTCGATCGGTTCGTTGTACAACGCTTCAGTACCGCCGAGGTCGAGATACCATTCGTCGATACTCGATGCTTGCACGATGGGCGCAAATTTTGTTAACACGTCGCGAATTTCGCGACTGCGCGTGCCACAGACGCCGCGGGGCACGGGAACACACATCGCTTCGGGACAGAGTTGTAACGCGCGCCGAATTGGCATCGCGCTGCGCACGCCGTAGGCGCGACACTCGTACGACGCGCTGCACACAACGCCGCGGGAACCGGGGCGTCCGCCAACAATCAGTAGTGTCGCTTTGCCGGCGCCCTCCGGATCTTCCTGCCGTGCGACCGCGACAAAAAATGCGTCGGCGTCAACGAGGAGAATGCGACGGGGCGGCCCGTCGGCCGTGGTTTCGAGATCGGGGTGTGCCATGGCAGTCTTCCGCAATTTATCTTCTGCGGACGAGGATCACTATGACGCAACGCGGTGACACCGATCGCGACATTCACGCAGGAGATTTGTGACGCCAGCTATTCTGATGGCCCGAAAGGCGGGGGTTGTGCATCAGGTGCTGGAATACACGCACGATCCGGCGGCCGAATCGTACGGACTCGAGGCAGCCGAAGTACTCGGCCTGGACGCGGCCTGTGTATTCAAGACGTTGGTGGCGGACGCAGAAGGGGTTGGTTTGGTGTGCGCGCTAGTTCCGGTGACGGGTTCGCTGGACCTGAAGGCATTGGCTGACGCATTCGGTGCACGGCGAGCGCGAATGGCGGACGTTGCGGCAGCCGAGCGCGCGACCGGATACGTAGTGGGTGGTATCAGTCCACTTGGCCAACGGAAACAACTCAAGACGGTGATTGATGCGTCTGCGTTGTTGCACACGACGGTGTACGTGAGTGCGGGCCGGCGCGGGGTGGAGTTAGCGTTAGCGCCGATGGATTTGGTGCGACTTTCCAAGGCGCGGACGGCGGAGATTGCTCGACCCTGAACTCGAGTTTGCAGATACGTTCTCGGGCGAGTGTCCTCTCACCGATTGACTGCGGTGGTTCAATGCGGCAGGCAGTATTCGGGTGAGAGGAAATGGGGGAATTGGATTCAATTGTTGTCGAGCGGGCTTCGCGCGGATTTACGGGCGGCCAACTCACTAACAGCATTTGGACTTTTCGGCCTTCTGCGGACGCTTCGGACGCGAACGGGGCACTCAACGTGATTCAGGATCCTAGAAAGTTATTGCATGGAGAAATCACGGACAGAATTGTCAGAGCATATTACGATGTTTTTGATGCGTTGCCTTACGGGCTCCCAGAATCGGCGTACCACCGCGCGATGCTCGTTGCGTTGCGGGATTTAGGGATCAACTTCGAAACCGAAGTCGATCTCCCTGTCTATTTCCGCGATCAGTTGGTTGGTAAATACCGCGCCGATCTGATCGTCGAACAAAAAATCATTGTCGAAAACAAAACGTTACCCCGAATTGTTGAACCGAACCGCATTCAACTCCAGGGCTACTTGACGATCGCAAAACTTCAGGTGGGCATGCTCTTGAACTTCGGCCCGGAGCCCGAGTTCGAGCGCTGTCTCGCCCGTGGCTCACGCAGCGGTCGTCCGCCAAGTCCGCAAGAGTCCAAAGAGTCCAAAGGCAGTTAGTCAGTTAGCGGTCTGCGACAAAAGACGGAGTTGCGTCGAAGTCGCTCCGAACGGTCCAAAGGCAGTTAGTCAGTTAGCGCCGACATAAGACGGAGTTGCGTCGAAGTCGCTCCAAAGAGTCCAAAGGCAGTTAGTTAGCGGTCTGCGACAAAAGACGGAGTTGCATCGAAGTCGCTCCGAAAAGTCCAAAGGCCGTTAGTCAGTTAGCGGTATCCGACAACACACGGAGCCCAGCCGAAGTCGCCCCGATTCAACAACACCGACGCGTGCACACAGCCGCCTACGCCATGCGTGGCCGAGAGGGGAACGACGACGTGGAGTCGTGCGCAGAGCCACGCCCCCGCGCCGCTACCGGCCAGCGTGTTTCAACCGACGAACCACGCACGCCGATGATCTCGTCAAACAAATGCACCACGATGCAGACGTGATTAGGCACGACGCGCACGACATCTCCGACTCGTGGACGCCAATTGGTCCGCGACAAGTCGAGTATACCGTGCTCCTCAGACATTCGCGCTACAAAGACATCCGGTTGATCCAATAGCGCACCGTATCCCTCGGTGTCCGCGCGTGCAGGCTCGCGGCCCAACGCTTTCGCGCCCGCATCGATGACAGCTTGCCCAGGCACCGCCACACTCACCACCGTCGCGGCAACGGTGAGCGCACAGTCTTCCCAATCGCAAGCGCCAATGAGCGCGGTCGTTCGATCGTTGTACACGTACGTGCCGGGACGGATTTCCGTCACGCCGGGCACTTCGTGCGTACGCCACGCCATGGGAGTTGAGCCACCGCTGATCACGGGGGGCGGCAATCCCGCGTCGGACAATGCCTCGCGATATCGCTGCACGTTGTTCGACAGCCGTTCAATTCCCGCACCCATATCGCGCACGTGCTCGCGGATGTGTCCGGGATAAAACATCAAGCCTGCAAATCGCAGCGGCGGAGTTTCGGAAACGAGTCGCGCCAATGCAATTGCGTCTTCCACACCTTGCACCCCCACGCGATGCATACCAAGGTCCGCTTCGACGTAGACGCCAATCTCGCGGCGTGATAGCTTCGCGGCGACCGAGAGCGCGGTGATCCCTGCCACGCCGTCGGCCGCGACCGTAAGGTTAACTTCAGCGGGCAACCGTGCCATCCGTTCGAGCCGAGCGGCACCAATGGGCGGGTACGCAAGCAGTAGGTCGTTGCATACATCCGACATCACTTCCGCTTCACGCAGTGTCGCAACGGTTAACCCAACCGCACCGCGCTGCAACTGTTCGGCCGCAATTCGCGGAGACTTATGAGTTTTCACGTGCGGTCGCAACCGCAATCCGTGCAGGGTAGCGTACGCCGCCATCCGATCCAGATTCACAGCCAGCCGATCGAGATCAACGACCGGTACCGGTGTTTCCAGCTGCTCGATGTAAGTTCCCACGTCTTCCTCCGACTTCCATTCCGACATGACCATCACCGATCGCTCCTGGACTCCCGTTGTACTGGCCGATGTGCCTCCACCCGCTGGTGCCTACAGCCCCGGCGTGAAAGCGGGCAACATGATGTTCGTCTCTGGACAGATTCCGCGCGACCCCTCAACCGGCGCAATTGTCGGTGAAGATGTTGTCGCACAAACAAAACAAACGCTTGCCAACCTCGAACGTATTCTCGTTACAGGCGGCGCAACACTCAAGAATGTTGTGAGCGTCACTGTCTACCTTGCTGACGAAAACGATTGGGGTGCATTTGATCAGTGCTACCGAACGGTATTCTCCGCGCCGTTTCCCACGCGAGCCGTTGTGGGTGCGCAGCTTCGCGGAATCCTCGTCGAAATTTCCGCCATCGCGTACATCCCCGAGCGCGCCTGAAATCGTGCGCCGAGGAACCGCGATGACCGAGCCAACCCGCGACGTGCAAAATGAAAACGCCAAATCGTCCCCGGCGCCAGAGGACGGTATTCCGGTCGAGCACCATTTGACAACGGTGCGCACGGCGCGCTACTTCACAGTTGGTGCACCCCTTGCCGAAACCAAACGCGTGTGGTTTGTGCTGCATGGGTACGCCCAGCTGGCGGCGCGTTTCTTACGACACTTTGACGGCATCGTTCCGGCGGACACGCTGATTGTCGCGCCCGAGGCATTGTCGCGTTTTTATCTGGAACTCCCACGCGCCGATCGCAAACACATGGAACGCGTCGGCGCGGCGTGGATGACGCGCGAAGATCGCGACGCCGATATCGCCGACACGCGTGCGTGGCTGGACAGTGTGTATCGTACGGTGATGGATGACATTGCGCGCGCGAACCAGCGGGCGCCCGCAGTGACGGTAATGGCGTTTTCGCAAAGTGTCGCCATGACGATGCGATGGATTGCCGGCGGCGTTGTGAAGCCGTCGCGCGTGATCATGTGGGCGGGCAGTCTCGCCACAGACGTCGACGTCGAGGCGTTTCGCGCCGGACTCGGCAACGCAGATGTGTTACTCGTGTCCGGAAATCGTGACATGTTCCTGACCGAAAAAACGCGCCCAATGATTCGCGCTCAATGGGACACGCTCGGAATTCCGGTAAAGGAGTATCTCTACGATGGCGAGCACGAAGTGGAACCCACCATGTTGGCCGAACTCTTGCAACTCAACTATTTGTGAATTGCGAATACACGGCGACTGCTTAATCGCCTTTGAACCGACGCAATTCGCGACGATCTCGTTTGCCGGGGCGCCCCTCGCCATAACTGAACGACGCGTTCATACTGCGCGTCTCATCACGCAGCGCCTGTCGTTTCGTGCGACTGGCTTCGCTCTCTTCATACAACCCCTGCGCGATTTCGGCCGAGCCACGTCGCGATGCAATGTCGCGAACAATCAGGTGCCACAGTTCTGCACCCTGGCGTAGCTGCACGGTATCATTAGCCTGCACAAGTTTCGAGCGTTTGGCACGTTCACCGTTGACTTCAACCTTGCCACCGTCAACCGCCTCCTGCGCGAGAGAGCGCGTCTTGAAGAACCGTGCGGCCCACAACCACTTGTCGATGCGCACCTTGCCTGGGGGTGCGTCGTCGGTTTCATCGTCCTCGTGATCGCGCGTGTTCTGTTTTCCGCGGTTCATGTGGTGGTATCCTCGTGCAAGTCGTCGTTGTCCACGGCGTCGTCATCATCGTCGTCTACGTCGTCATCAACCAGGTCGTCGTCGAGAATTTCATCGAACGCGTCGTCATCGTCAGATTCGAGCGACTCGGACGCGGTGGCACTCGATTCGGCCGCGATCAACTCCTGCACACGTGTTGAGGCGCCCATGTAGACCGAGCGAACGGCCGGGGACGATGCTGCTTCGGGCGAATTGGCCAGCTGCGTCAACTTTGGCACCATCACTTGCAAGGCGTCGACAATCACGGCAACGGATGCATGTTCGGGCAGCTGCTGCGCCAGCGCAACGACGTTGTCACACGCGTTTGCCATGGCCGAGGACAATGCAGCGTTTGGTCCTGGTGATGGTTTGTTCACGTCCGTTTGCGACTGCGCTTGGAGCGACTCCGCACGATGACGCAGCGTCGTGGAATCGCTCGTAAACCGGTCCAGCAAGTATTCACGAATATCAGCGGGCATTCGGGGCTACGCCTCGAGGTTTTTCGCGCTGCCCAATTCCTCGCGGGCATCGCGCCACGAATCGAAGTAGGCGTCGCGAATGACAGTTGGTGACACACCAAGGTGGTGACAGCGTGAACGCGCATCGGCCCACCACCCGTTGTCGTACGCATCGATCACATCGACCAATTGACCGAGCGGCTGCAGGCGATCCATCGCAACATCAGTGAGTACGGGCGACAATGCCACGTGCGACCCAAGTGCCGACGGCGGAACGCCAAAGGCTGCGTCGAGAATGCTGACCAACCCGGCCAGACGACGTATGCGCGGGTGCGGCGGACGCTCGAGCGCGGTGGCGAGTCGTTCACACATACGCGCGCGCCGCAGGGCAATCAATGCGAGTTCGGGATCACCAGCGCACTCCCCAACGAGACGGGCAACCAGTCCTGTCATGCGATCCAGGATGGCGTCGCGCCCGAGTACGGTAAACGCGTGTTCAACCGTGCGCGGTCCACGCACGCCCAAGGACGCGGAGCGCATTTCACGCAGGATTTCGGAGGAGAGACGCGCATCATTGCGCACGTAGCTCTCGAACGACGTGTCGGGCGGACGCCCATCACTGAACGCCGTGAGCATGGTGACGGCACGTTTGGCTCCGGATTCGGCGTTGACATCGTGCGCAACACCACGGGGAAGAATACGTCCGGAATACAACGGCACGCCCAACGCCAGCACACGTTCCCGCGTTGCGCGGTCGTCCACGTTGCGCGCGATCGGCTTCAATCCGGCGTGCAACAGCATCTGAATGCGACTGGCCATTGTGAGTGGTGCCACTCGCGCCGCGTCCAGTGCGATGGTGGCGCCGACAAGGGATGCGGGAAGTGGTTGCCCATCAGGAAACCCATCCAGACCGAAATGAAACCCTCGGCTGATATGAACTTCCACTGCGCGTGACGTGGCCGGATCTTCCAGTGCTTGTGTTGCGAGTACGAACACTGCGTCGACGGACGCAAACCGCGACAACGCGCCATCTCGCACCAGACCAGGCGTTACTGGTACGTGCACCGGTCTTCCGCCCGCGAGTCGTGGAAGCGGTAAAGTGCTTAACAACTCAAGGGTGTTGCGCGCATCTTCTTCGCTGGATGCCAGGCTCACGGCTTCCGCAACCGGATACGCTGTCAACTCATACGCTACAACGCGATCGCGATGATCGCGGAGGGGAAGCAGCGCTGCCAGCATCACGCGCTACTTCGCTGAAGCGCCGTTCGACGTCCCGACCGCGTCCGTGTGTTCATCATCCGCCAGGGCGAGATTGGCGTTGACGTATTCCGACTCGTCGGTCACTTCGCGCACGATCCATTTTTCCAGCCACGCTGGAAGGGTAAGGGCTTCGTTGGCGGCACTGAGTTCGACCTCGGCCAGTACCAGGTCACGATCGGTGAAGACGTCAATCTCCCACGTGTGCGCACCCTCGCGAATGGCGTGCCGACGCTTGCGCACGCGCGCGGACGCGGTGAGCGGCCACAACACTTCGAACAGCTGACGGTCGGTATCTTCTTCGAGTTCAACGCGCGAAATGCCGCGACCAAATTTCACCGTGCGTGTGTAGCGTGAAACGCCGGTTGGATACGTGCTGCGCCGCAAACGCTCCCGCAGGGTGCGTCCTGGAATCCATCCTTGTTCGATGCGGGTTCCGGCTACAACAGCCGCTTCGGGTGGACACGCCCTCAGCAGATACTTTCGCTCGATTTCCATTGGTACGCCGAACTCGGTGGTGAATCGCGCATTGGACAGCTGCGTTACATCGACCGACACTTGCAGCGCAGCAATCGCGGCGTACGCGCTTGACAGCGCGCGTTCACCTTTGTCGCCCAGCCACGCAGCAGAAAATGCGTTGTAGTGACTGAGTCGCACATCTTCGAGTATTGCGGAAAGTCCGCCTGACTGTTCGTCGCGCGCAAGTTTGGCCAGACGCGTTGCGATCTGCAACGCCGACAGTTGCTGTTGGCCCGTTGAGGCGGCGTGATACAGTTCGCCCAAGGCAGGCAAATGTGTGATGAACGGGAAGAGAAGTGCACGAATACGCGCGAGTGAATCGGCAACACGTTTCAATTCGCGTTTGCTGGATACGTTCTCGACGTCGTTGAGCGCGCGCACGAGTTTCGCCAGATGTCGGTTGAGCCGACCGGCGGCGTGTGCCGAGAATGGATCGAGGTTGAGGGCGACACCAATGGTGCCGTGAATACTGAATCGCGACAGTGCCGACTGCAGCGATTGTTCGCAGCAATCAAAGTGTCGACGCATAACGCCGGTGATCAGGCGTGCTTGTTTGTGGGCCGCGCGCTCGAGTATTTCTCCCAGGTGCTCGGCTTCGGCGCGCGCATCCGGCAGCAACATGTCCCGTTCAGATTCAAGCCACGAACGTTGTGAATCGGTAGCAAATGCCTCGTCGAGCGCGTGTTGAAGGCCACGTAAGTGCCGCAGCTCTCGCTTGAGCGGCGAGTCTGTCAGCAGTTCACGATTCTCGCGCAGTGTGAAAACGAGATTGTCCACCGCGTGATGCGCGTCTTTGAACGAGTCACGAGCCAAGCCTGTTTGTTCGAGCCACCACAACGCAACAATGCGGACGCCTTCAGGCGCGGGACGATGCAGCGCGTCGGGCAGCAGTTCTTCAACGTTCATCTTCGGCGGTTACCTGAACATCGGCGTGGCCTTCTTCGTCGTAGTACACCGACACGCGCCATGGTTGGCAGCAAACCTGGCAATCTTCGACGTACTGTTGGTGCGAGCCCGAACCTGGATCGAGCGCTATTTCCACCGGCTCACCGCAATACGGGCAATACACTTCGGTTGAGACGTCGGCGACGCCATCACCCATCGGGAAGTCGTCTTCGAGCGAGGGATCGTCCTCGTCTTCGGCCAGCAAGGCTGCCAGTTCTTCGTCACTGGCTGGTTCAACGTCGTCATCATCACGAGCGGCACGTTTGGCGGACTCGTGGGATGCCAGTTCTTCGTCGGCCGAGGACGCGTCAAACGATTCGTCGTCGGATGCGTGGAATGCAGGAGACATTGCGAACAATAGCCCGTCCCTCAGTGTTAGGGAACTCGCCTGGACACCTCGGCGACCTCGCTCGCGATGAAATAGCCGAGCGGAAAGTGAACGGGGCTCGTGACATTGGTTACGTTGCCGCGAAGTGAGGCCGGTGCGACACCAAATGGTGATCCATCGTTCGATGCCTGCTCCGAGAGTGCTACGTAGAATCGGTACACGTTTTCGGAAATCGCGGACTGGCGGACAGTGACGAGCTCTCCCGATTCCACCCTGACGCCGTCGTAAGGCTGGAAGTCGCGCAGACGCTGTCCGTCTCCGAGTTCATCTGATATCACAACTCGTCCGCGCACGGTGCTGTCGGACGACAAAATGCGGACGCCGTTCACCAGTTGATCCCAAAGATAGAAATTTTTTCTGCCGCGAGGGTCACGAAAGGTGATGGTTGCGCGGAGACCGCCCGTGGCGTTGATCGGGAACGTGGACTCGATGAAGTAGAGCGAGTCGATTGGAGCGACGGAGAGCAGTTGCTCGCTCGACTGGTACCGATCGCCCTGATAGTTGATGCTCAGTGTGTAAATCCGGCCAACTGCGCCTGCGAATGCAGTCGTCTCATAAATGCCCGGTTCCGTCGTGGATTCGGTGAACGGAAAGACAGCGCCGGCGTTATCTGCGACCTGCACGACCGCTCCGCGAGCGGCAGGTGGCGTTGTATTGCTGAAGTACGCATCGGTTGTTGTCAGACGTATCCGCTGATTGGTGTTGGCGCGCCCTTTTACGAGTTCGAGTCGCGCTTCGATCACCAGGCGCTTCGGCCCTTCTTCCAAATCAACGGTCACAACACGTTCGCATCCCGCCAACATCAGCATTGCCGCTGCTACCATGAATCGACGCATTGTTCAGCTCCTAGAAGCGAAAGGAATAGCTGATGCTCGGCACCACACCGAACACCGATAGCTGCACCCCTTCCGAGATGAGCGGGTTGTTCTGCGACTGGCGAAAGGTCAGTGACTGTGCATTGAAGCGGTTGTACGCATTGAAGACGCCCAACTGCAGCTCGCCTCGTCCAACCTTCCGGGTCATGCTCAAATCGAGTCGATGATACAGCGGAAGCCGTCCGGCATTTCGATCTCCGTATTCAGCAATCAGGAGATCATCCAGCTGATAACGTGACGCCGGCAGTGTCGTGGGCAGTCCGCTCGCAAGCGTAAACGTCGAGCCAAACGTCCACCCTCGTCCAACCGGATACGCGGCAACTACAGAGAGGCTGTGCGTTTTGTCGTAGGGCGCGGGATAATACCGGCCGCCGTTAATTCCGGCACCGCTTCCCTGTATGGATGTGGGTGCGACGAAGCGCTGCTCGGCGTGGGCGAGGGTGTAACTCACCCAACCGGACAAACGGCCAGTGCGACGACGCGCAAACAGTTCAAGCCCATACGCACGCCCCTCGCCCTGGGTAAGCACCGTTTCCAGGCGGTCGTTCAGCACGACATCCGCGCCGTCAACAAAGTCCACGACATTGCGGGCTTTCTTGTAATACGCCTCCGCCGAAAACTCGTACGCATCGGACGCGGAGTTGACGCCAATGGCAAACTGGTCGGCTTCCTGCGGACGAATGAATGGACCGACAGGTTCCCAGACGTCGAGGGGTGTGGGCGAATTCGTTCGCGATGCAAGTTGGAGGTACTGTCGGGTACGCGCATAGCTGGCCTTGACGCTCACGCGTTCGGTGAGCGCAACGCTCGCAGAGAAACGAGGCTCGAGTCCCGAGTAGGAGCTGACAGTCTTTCCCGCGGCGTACTGCGTGCTGTCGATTGGTTCTGCGGGCTCATACCGGCCTAACACTGCGTCGTAAACGAGCGGCAAGTTGTTCGCATACTTGTAAATGGTTGCCTTGCCACGACGCGTGAATTGGGAAAAACGCAGTCCGTACCGGAGTGATAATTTCGATCCGAGTTCTACGTCATGTCCCAGGTAGGCCGCCGAACCGATGCCGTGTCGCGTCTCGATGGACAGACCCGCGAGGTCCGACGTATCGTCAACCGAAACAGAACCCGGGTGGAACTCGTGACTGCCCACTTCCACACCAAACTCGAGTTTGTTCCGATCTGTAAAATGAAATGTTTGTTCGGTTTTGATACTTACACTTCTGATGCCCGCAAGCCAGTTCACGTTCTCATTGGCGACCAGCGGAAATGAGAGGCGATAGTCATAGTCACTGACAGCGGCCGTCACTTTCGAATACAATCGTCCGCCAACAATCTGATTCCACCGCAGTGTGCCTGACGTGTTTCCCCAGCCAGCCGTCAGAAATTCAGCATCGCCGAAACGGTCACGGCCCGCGTATCCCGATGCCATCAGCACACCATGGGAACCAAGGCGAATGTTCGCCTTGGCGTTGATGTCGTAGAAGTACGCTACGGTATTTTGCAGCGACGTGTCCTTCGATGCCTTGAGGAAGAGATCTGCATACGAGCGCCGCGCGGCTACAATAAACGAGCCGATATGTTTTGGCAGTGGGCCTTCTACCGACGCGCGGCTCGCGAGCAAACCAATGGATGCCTTGCCTTCGATCTTGTTTCCGTTGCCTTCACGTTGCCGAATGTCGACTACCGACGAAAGGCGCCCGCCAAAGCGCGCGGGGATCGCGCCTTTATACAGAGTGACCGCGTCAATTGCGTCGGAATTGAAGACAGAAAGAAAGCCGAGTACGTGTGAAGGATTGTAGATCGTGGATTCGTCAAGGAGAATGAGATTCTGATCGGTACCGCCACCGCGCACGCTGAAACTTGTGGTGGCGTCGCTCGCGGTCGAGACGCCGGGAAGGAGTGTGAGCGAACGCATCGGGTCCATTTCGCCCAGCATGGCAGGCGCCAGACGCAGCGTCGCAAGGTCGAGGCGCATCGTACTCATGTCGGGAGCGCGCACGTCGAGGTCGGGGCCGGTGTCGCGCGCCGCGACCACCGTGACGGTCGATAATTGAACGTTTGCTGCTTGCAGCTTCACATCAATCGAGCCGTGCCCGGTGAGCGTGACCGTTGTGTCCAACGGAACAAATCCAATGGCTCGTACGCGCAGGAGGTGCACGCCCGGGGTCAGGTTCAGGAAGTAGAAGCCGTCTTCGTTGCTCTCGCGCCGCACGATGTCGCCGTCGGCACTTATCAGCGCATGCCGAATGACTTCCTGACTTGCGGCGCTGCGTACGTAACCGCTAAGGCGGACACGTTCCGACGCCGGTAACTCGTTGTCGTTGCGCGACGCGGTACGCGTGACAATCACAACCTGGTCACCGGGGCCAACCAGTGCGCGCAACGGTGAACCGGCAAGCGTGCGCAGAAGTGCTTCGCGAGCCGTGATGTCGACGGCGCGCAACGTGACGAGCCGTCCCATGCCAACCAGAGCACGGTCGGCAACGAACGAGATGTGCGCCTGCGTCGCGATGTCACTGACCACATCGCTAATTGCGCGACGCGATACGTTCAACGTCACATGTGCTGCTAACGTCCCGCTGACTTGCGGCATCGACTCGAGCGTAAC
>JBDUBA010000213.1:0-16517 GCA_040004335.1 Gemmatimonas sp. | reverse complement strand
AACGGACCGCACCAACCGGAACTTCCGGAGCACGGCGCCGGATGTTCGAGCCAGTGAGATGCACTGTCAATACTTCCCACGCTCCACTTTGAACACCTGAATCGTCGGAAGACCGTCGGCGTTCTCGCTGATCCGATACATGCGACTGTTACGCCAGACGGTTCCTCGCGACAAGCCCGGCGGTGCAGCAACGGTGCCGAGTAAGCGGCCATCGCGATCGATGACATCGTAGTTCGCGGTCTGGTAGTCAGGTCCGGGACGATCGATCCAGATGTTGTCCAATTCATCGCTGTGTAAAGCAGTAAACATCGGGAACTCAGTCGGAAAGTCAGTGCGTTTGGCAATCCCTTTGAGCGCGCCGCGTTGTGTGCGTTCGTAAACTGAATCCGTGAATTTTGGCGCGATCGTTTGCGCTTTGCCGGGAAGTTGAATGATGCGCGCAGTGTCTGTGCCGCGATTCGCGACGATCAGCGAATATGTACCGCTCCATCCATACACGTAGCGCAGACGAGAATCGAGCGTGAATTCACGAATGGGGCTAAACGGGATCTTGTTCCGGACAGCTCCTGTCTGCCACGCTGGTGCAGGCGGATCATTTTGCAGAAGTGGAGTCAGGATGGTGTCTTGAATCATTCCTGTTGCAGAAAATCGCATTAGAGCGGCGCGTTCGGCGTTTCCGTTGTTCACGCATGCGGGAATCACCACAGTCGCATTCGCGCCAAGCATAGTCGGACCATCGCCGCAATCACTGGATGGTGTCGCCCATTGTCGAATGAAAGTCCCATCTGATTTCCACATGATGAGCCGTCGCAGGCCGGGCGCATACGCGGCAACTACACCATCGCGCGCATCGAAGCCCAACAGAAATTCGTATTCACCGGGACCTTGTCCTTTGTTGCCAATCTTTCGGATGAATTGTCCTTCGGCGGAATACTGCCGCAGTGTGACACTTCCTGCATCGTACACAATCAGCTGACCATCGGTCGTCACCGTCAATCGCGTGGGGCGCTCCAACATTCCCGGCGAACCTTCCGGCGGCATGATGGTTCGTTCGAGTACCAGCTTCCACCCGCTGGTACCGAGCCACTTGGACGGACCCGTGTTCTTCACTTGTACGCGTCCACTCGGCAACGTCGTGATGAGGGGTGTTGCGAGTTGTGCGTGTGCGAGGTTGATCGCGACAGCGGTGCCCAACGTCAATTGCCAGGTGAGCCGAACAACACTACGGCCGAGTGAACGGCGATTGCGACTCGGAGTCATTGGGGCGGGGTGAGTTGCGAGCGAGTGTGCCGGCGTCCGCGTGTGGAGCGGGTCGTGAATGCACAAACGTAGAATGGGATTGGCTTGTTTCGATGTGCTGAGCGGGTCGTAAATGCAACAACGCAGAATGGGATTTATTGGTTTCGATGTGCTGCGAGGGTTGTGCACGCAACAACGTCGAATGGGATGGCGTATTCCGATCTGCCGCGACGGTCGTGCACGCAACGACGTAGAATGGAATTGGCCTGTTTCACTCTCATACGTCGTCACACTTCAAACACGGACACACTCCAGTTGATAACGAGCGCGCGCACGACTCGGTGCGCGGTCTGTGTTCCACCAGGTCATCTGCGTGTTGACAGCAAATCCAGCACGCGCGAGCATCGCACCGATTTCGTCAGGCATGTACACATTGAACTGAATGTCATCAACTCGGCCGTCATCGTACGTGATGGCGTGAAAGCAACGCCCATCGCTAAGCCAACGACGCACTGTTGCGCCACGCGATTTCACTGCCATCGTTGATTGATCGGCCAGCCATTCTGGATGATATAAATCAATGAGAAACTTTCCGCCCGGCCGCAGGACCGTCGCGACACCGCGCAATATGTGTTCGTCGTTTGCTCGCGATCGAAATCCAATGCTGTTCCACAACAGGAGCGCCGCATCAAACGTCCGCGGAAGTTGCGCCACATCTCGCTGATCAAGCACGATATACTTCGGACCCGGCGCCTGAATTTCCGCGACTCGTAGCGCGTCCTCATTGATGTCAATTCCGACAACGTCATAACCAAGAGAAACGAGCGGTCCGGCCACGCGTCCGGTGCCGCACCCAATCTCGAGCAGCCGTGAGAATTCTGGCCGACGGCACAACGCGGAAATCGCTGCGACTTCTGGTGACGCCGAGCTTTCGACGTTCGGGGCAAAGGTCTCGAACCAGTTGCTCGAGTACATGGGTTTTGGGTCCATCCCGAACCTAGCGGCAACAGCAGTGCAGCAGTGGACCGGGTCAACGGACCGGGTCAACGGACCGGGTCAACGGACCGGGTCAACGGACCGGGTCCACGAGTCCACACGAACCCGGCCCACGCGTCCGGTCCCAAACCCGCAAATAAATTCCCGAAACCCATATAAACTCTTTTTGCGTATATGCTGTCTGAGTAGTTGCCACACCAACCACGGATCGCATCATGGGTCGCAAAAGCGAAAACAGTCTCAGCACTCTCGAATACCACGTGCTCCTGGCGCTCGTCAGCAAGTCGCTCCACGGCTACGCCATCAAAGACACCGTTATGGAAGAGTCCGGTGGCACGCTCTCCCCACCCGCCGGCTCCCTCTATCGCGTTATCGCCCGACTGATGAGCTCAGCGTGGGTTATCGAGACCGAGTCCGATGCGGGCGGCGCCCCACACCCCGGACTCGCGCGCCGCTATTACGCCATCACGCCGGCTGGTCGAGCCGCCCTCGCCGCCGAAGCACGCCGACTGAAACACTCGGTTGCCATGGCCGAACGACGTCTCGGTGTGGCCGAGGAATCGCGGTGAAAGCGATCCTCCGACTCATGGTGCGCGCGTTCCCCGCGCCATTCCGCGCACAATTCGGCGCCGAAGTTATCGATCAGATCGAACGCGACTACGATCGCGCCCGAACGCGCGGTGCGCCTGCCGCGCTGCTGTTCACACTGACAACCGCCTTCGATCTCACGCGCTCGGGCATCGCCGAACGCTGGAAACCAACAGTCGTGCGCCCGCACACAACGCAACATGGAGGAAAAGACATGCGTGAGAAATTCTACGAATGGGTAATGGATTTGCAACACGCACTTCGCGCCCTGCGACGTTCTCCAGGTTTCGCCGTTGTCACAGTAGGAACGCTTGGTCTCGCTATCGGCGTGAATGCGGGCATGTTCAGCGTTGTTGATACAGTGTTACTCAAGCCACTGCCGTTCCAGAATGCGGATCGCATTGTGCACATCGCCGCAACCGCACCGGGTTCAGAACTTCCGAACGAATTTGGTGTGTCGTCCGAATTTTTTGTGCAGTACAAGGAACAATCGAAACTGCTGGAAGACCTTTCCACTTACAATTCGTTTACATCCACACTGCGGGTGGATGACCGCGTTGAACGCATTCGTATGTCGCAACCGACAAACTCGATGTATTCAACGCTGGGAGCCAAACCCATTCTTGGCCGCGTGCCGGTTGCAGCCGACGACGAAAATGTCGCGGTCATCAGCTACGTGTTATGGACAACGTGGTTTAATCGCGATTCGGCAGTAGTCGGACGCAGCTACTACATGTCCGGCGTGAAACGCACAATTGTCGGTATCATGGGACCGAACTTCAAATTCCCCAGCGAAGACACCATGCTGTGGATGTCCGCAGAAATCCACGCGGCAGGAATCAAGCCGGGTCGCTTTGGTACAACACTGATTGGTCGGATGAAACCCGGCGTAACTATCGAGGCGCTCACGACCGAACTCACCACACTATCCAAACAATTGCCGGCGCGATTTGGTGGCTCCGCTAACTACGCCAAACTGATTCAGCAACATCGCGCGATAGCCAGGCCCATCAAGGACCAACTGGTTGGACCGATTGCCAGTTCACTTTGGGTGATGCTGGGCGCGGTCGCGATGGTGCTGCTGATTGCGTGCGCAAACGTTGCCAACCTCTTCATGGTGCGTTCGGAGGGTCGTCAACGCGATCTCGCAGTGCGCCGCGCAATTGGTGCAACACGTGGTCAACTCATTCGTTCGCAAATGTCAGAGTCAATCGTCGTCGCGGGCCTTGCAGCGGCGTTCGCCGTGATGCTCGCCGCAGTTTCACTTCCAGCCCTCGTGCGCGCAGCGCCCCGCGGAGTGCCGCGTTTGACGGAAGCCGGCATCAGTCCGACAATGCTGCTCTTCACACTTGCCATAGCTATTCTTACGGCGTTGGCCTGCGGACTCGTACCCGCAGTGCGTTCGTCGGCGCCCGACCTTCGTCGTTTGCGTGACGGTACTCGCGGATCGACTGGCAGCCGAAACTGGATACGCGATGGATTGGTTGTTGGACAAACCGCGTTGGCCCTTGTGTTGCTAATCGGATCTGGCCTCCTCGTGCGCAGCTTCCAGGAGTTGCGGAAGGTAAATCCTGGTTACGACACGAAAGATGTATTCACTTTTCAGATTGCGCCGGAAGGAGCGTCCATTCACGGCGCTGCGGCGTATGCACGGTTCCACACAAATTTCATGGCGCGGCTGGCCGCGTTACCGGGTGTAAAATCCGTTGGCGTTGTGGAGAATGTGCCGCTCAACGAAAGCACCAGCAGTGCGCGCTTCCGCGGCGAGGACAACTCCGATCTGTCGGGCGGTTCGACACTGAACTTCACGTTCACGGCTGGTGACTATTTCAAGACAATGGAGATCGCCGTCCGCAGCGGACGCACGTTTACCGATGATGACCAGTTCGTTACACGTGGAAACGTCATCATCAGCAAGTCGGCCGCCAATGCACTGTGGCCCGGCAAAGACGCAGTCGGACGACGCCTTTTGCAGGACAACGACAAAACATGGAACACGGTCGTAGGAGTCGTTGACGACGTTCGGCAGGATGCATTCCGCGACACGCCGCAAGCGTTGGTGTATTACCCCTTGGTCGGACCAACGGACAGCAGTTGGGCAATCAGTTCACCAGCCTACGTCATCAAGACAACCCGGGCTGAGACAATCGCGCCGGAAGTTCGTGCGCTGGTCCATGAAGTGGCACCGTATGCACCAATGTATCGAATCTATACCATGAAGAAACTCGCTTCCGACTCCATGATTGAACTCGCATTTACCATGCTCACACTCGGCATCACCTCAATGCTGGCGCTCATCCTCGGCGCGGTGGGACTGTATGGTGTGCTGTCTTATGTAGTTACCGCGCGTACCCGGGAAATCGGTGTTCGAATGGCGCTCGGTGCGGAAGCATCACGCGTGCGCCGCATGGTGGTTGCACAAGGCGCTCGCGTTGTGTTGGTGGGCGTCGTAGTTGGTGCGGTGGTTGCAGGAGTTTCCGCCAAGTCACTCGGCAGCCTGTTGTTTGGCGTGGCCGCGTTCGATCCGGCCACTTTTGTTGGCATGTCACTCTCGCTGATGCTAGTCGGTCTACTTGCCAGCTACATCCCCGCTCGGCGCGCCTCGAACGTCGATCCAATTGAGTCGTTGCGCGGTGAATAACCGGGTGATGACGCAATTTGGTATGTCATCCGTTGGGTAGCTCGCGTGACGCAACATCAAGCCCCTGATCACAGCATCCAATCACCCCCGTCGTAAGCGAGCTCGGCACCAGTAAACACCTGACTGAAGTTCCGTTTTGAGAAAGAGCGCGCCAACGGTATTTTCCCGTACGGACCCGCCCAATTTCTCAACACGGAGAAGCAGTAATGACCGGAACGTCACGCATCACGGTGCTGTCTCTCGTGTTCGCGGCTGTAACCAGTGTTTCCGCAGCTGTCACATATTGGGCCAGCGCCGAAGGCATCGATGCAATCTCGCGCGTGGTATCGGTTGCGCCCCCGAACAGCCTCGCGGCCAGTGCTGCGACAAGCAGCGCGGTAACGCTTGCGTGGAGCGGCGACGCTGGGGCGAAAGTGGCTGTCGAACGCAAGATCCTTGGTGCAGCGTGGCTCGTCCCAACTGCGGCCGCGCCTGCCACCGCCGAAATGCCATCACCGTCAACAATTGCTGTGGTAACGGCTTCGACCGTGACTGACAGCAAGATCGATGCATTTACGACGTACGTGTATCGCATCCGTGCTGTTGGTGCGAACAACGCGCTCACTGCACCTTCAAATGAACTAATTGTTGGTCCGCCGCCGGTTGGATTTTCAACCGTTATCGCCACGCCAAGAGGCATGCAGGAGCACGACCCCGCGCAGTTCGCGAGTCAGATGCGCATGGCGTTTGACAACAACGGCGACCCGACGATGGCGTACATCACGAATGATTTGAACAACGACGGTGAGTTGGAAGACACCGATTTGTCCGTCATAACATGGAACCGCGCCAGGTACCGTTGGAACGCGCCGGTTGAACTTGACACTGTTGGCAACGTGGCGCGGAGTGGCACACGCCAGCCGTTTTCATTCACCCGTGATGCCAGCAACGGCACGCTTGGTGTGTTGCATCTGGTTGGCGAACATGAATTGCGCCTCACTACTTCCGCTGACGGTGGCGTGACTTGGAAACACACGCGTATTGATCACACGGCAAACGAAGAACCCGGCTTCTCCACACCGTCGTTCGCGATGGCGGCCGGGCGGGTGTATGTAGCGTACGCGATAGGCTCGAATAATGTCACTTACAAAACGGGGCTGCTGACGGACGCACCAACAAAATGGACCGCGGCCAAAGCGCCGGTGCCGGAAGGTTCCGAAGCGCGGCTCGAATGTATCAAAGTCGCGCTTGATGCAGCGAGCAAACCCGTTGTAGCATACTGCACGGTGGATGGGTACAACACCACCGCGTCGTTGTGGCGCCCCGACGTGAACAAAACCGTCAAAATCACTGACACGAACGGCAAGCAGAACGATGATCCTGGGTTGGACATGACCATCTCCGGATCGGCAATTGCCATCGCGATGTACGCGGCGCGCGACGAACAGTTTTTCGCGAATCATCACCTGTGGTTTGCGCGTTCCACCGACAACGGTGCAACGTGGGCACCGGCAGTCGTGGTTGCGGATGATGGTGGTAACGCGATGGATGCACCGGTCACGATTACACTTGATCGCGCCGGGCACTCGGCCATGGTCGCAAACATGGGCGGCGGTAACGATGGTGCCGCCAAGTGCGGGTTGCCCAAACTCATGCGCTCGGTGGACGGCGTGAAGTGGACAACCTGTGCTCCCGAAACCAAGGGTGCGCCCGCCAACACCGACGTTGTGTACCCGGTTGGCGCCTTTGCTGGCAACGACAAGTTGTATGTCGCATTCAAGGGGCGCCAATCGGCTCCGGGAATGCCGGCGGGACTCACACTCTGGCGCGAGCGCTAGTTCACGCGCCTCAGTGCGCGTTTACTCAGCGCGAATTACCTCAACTGGATTATTCCGTGCCGCCGCTCTTGCTGGAATAACACAAGCGAGAACGGCGACCAGCGACAAAAGTGTTGGCGCCAGCGTGAAGATGAGCGGATCATGCGCGTCAATCTGAAACAGCAGTGACGACAATAGTCGCGTGAGCCCCAATGCGCCGAGGGTACCAGTCACTACGCTTGCGGCGACAAGCTTGAGACCCTCGGCCAGCACCATGCGCACGACACTCTGGCGCGACGCGCCCAGCGCCAGACGGATGCCAATTTCGCGATGCCGCTGCTGCACGCCGTATGAAATCACACCGTAAACACCAACGATCGCCAGCGTCACAGCCAGTGCGGCAAAACTCGCGAGCAGCATGAGAAAGTATCGACGTTGTCCGAGTGAGGCATCGACTAGATCGCTTAACGATCTCGCAGCGTTCAGCGGCACCTGGGAGTCGAGCTCCTTCAAGACGCGTCGAGCACCGGGTATCGCGTTCGCGGACGATGATGCGCTCAGTACGACGACGTCAAACTCATCGAGCGGCCACTGCTGGTAAGACATGTAGATGTGCGGTGACTTCTCCTGATCGAGCGAGCGTTGGCGAACATCTCCTACAATTCCAACAACCTCTCCGCCGAATTTTCGACCGTTCATTCCCCAGCCGGTTTCGATGTACTTGCCGATAGGGTTCTCGTTCGGAAAATAGCGGCGCGCAACTTCTCGGCTGATCAGCAAGACCGGTGGCGCGTCGTATCGATCATTCGCGTTGAAGCTGCGCCCTTGCAGCAGGGGAATGCTCATCGATTCGAAATACGCAGGCGACGCAACACGCGCCTGTGCCCGCGGTTCATTGTCTGCGGGTGGCGTTGGCCGATCGCGCACTTCAAACGTGAATCCAAAAGAGCCGCCGCTTAGCGGCAGCGAGAACGAAATCGCGGAAGACTTGACGCCCGAAACGTGATCTATCCCAGCCAGCAATGACGAACTGAATTGATTGAGCTGATCGGGATTTCTATAGGCGTCGCCGGCCGGGAGCGCGACGTTGAACGTCTCGACATTCGCCGCGTGAAATCCGGGATCGACCATCCGTAGCGCTGCAAAACTCCGAAGGAGCAAGCCGGCGCCAATCAGAAGGACGATAGCCAGAGCCATTTCGCCAACGGCAAGCGTGCGGCGAGCGCGGGAACTTACCTTGTGTCCGCGTACACCGCGACCAGCCGCGCGCAACCGATCATGCAAATTGTCTGTCGCGCCTTGCAGTGCGGGCATCAGTCCAAAAATAATCGCCGTCAGAATGGTCACACCGAAAGTGAAGGCCAGCACGCGACCGTCAAGCGCGATGCTGTCGACGCGCGGCAGCGAACTTGGAGCAAAGGCAATCAGCGCTTTAATGCCCGCAATTCCGACAAGCACTCCAAGCGCGCCGCCAACCACTGCCAACAGAAAACTTTCGGTGAGTATCTGTCGAACGATGCGGCCACGAGCCGCGCCCAGCGCCGTGCGAATCGCCAGTTCCGTGTCACGCACGTTCACTCGGCCCAGCGTGAGACTCGCAACGTTTGCGCAAGCAATGAGTAGAACGCATCCGACCGACCCCAGAAGCACATAGAGCGGAGCACGAACGTCACCGATCAAGCTTGCGAGTAGCGGTTTGACGCGCGCGCCAACATTTGTGTTGTGTTTGGGGTCGAATTGAGCGAGCCTGCCCGCAATTGTCGACATTTCGGTTGCAGCGGTGCCTGGTGTGACTTGAGGCGCGAGTCGGCCGACAACTTCAATCCAACGTGCGCCACGCGCACCGGGCGCCCTGTCGCGTTCAGAAAATCGCGTTGTCGTCCAGACGTCCGACTTCTCGGGCCACTGCAACGCATCGGGAGCAATGCCAATGATTGTCGTAGCCATTCCGTCGAGCACGAGCGTTCGACCAATGACTGCTTGGTCGCGACCAAAACGCCGCTTCCACAAACGCTCGCTGAGCATCGCGACGCGTGGTGCCGACACATCATCTTCGCCGCCTGCAAATCCGCGCCCTGCGACGGGCGCGATTCCCAACGTTTCCAAAGCGTTCGCGGAGATTCGTGATTGTGAAAAGCGTTCCGGTTCACCGCTGCCGGTGAGTACGGTCGTGCCAGAGACGCCGGCGCTCAATTCAGAAAAAGATCGCGCCTGTGTTCGCCAGTCGATGAAGTCGGGAACGGAAACGGACATTCTGCGTGTGTCGAGCGTCGACGTCAGATAGAGCAGTCGATCGGGATTGTCATACGGCAAGGGTCGAAACACGACACCGTTCACCACGCTGAAAATTGCGGAATTCGCGCCAATCCCTAGCGCCAGTGTGGTAGCGGCGACAATCGTGTAACCTGGACTCCGGAGCAGTGCACGCGCGCCATACCGAATGTCCGCCATCAACGTTTCGACGAATGGCAATCCGCGCTGTTCGCGCACCAATTCGGTGGCCGAGGTGAATCCGCCCGAAGCGTTCAGGGCTTGCTGATGTGCATCTTCGGCGGACATGCCACGGCGCATATTTTCGGCAGTCTGCATGGCGAGATGTGATTCGAACTCTTCCCGCGCTTCTGCATCGGCGCCGTCAGACGAAAACGTGCCGCGGATACGCATGAACAGTTCCCGGATGCGACTCATGTGATTTCCTTGCGAGGCGTGAGGAACATGGCCATCAGGTCGGTGGTGCGTTGCCATTCGCGGGTTTCGCGTACCAACTGCTTGCGGCCCGACGCCGTGAGCTGATAAAACTTGGCGCGTCGATTGTTGTCCGACACACTCCACTCGGCCTTGATGAACCCTTCCTGTTCGAGCTTGAGCAGGGCGGGATACAACGTGCCGTAGTTGAGCACCAGTTGATTCCCGCTTGTTTCTTCGATGCGTCGTGCAACGCCATAACCATGCAGCGGGCCGAGCGATTCCAGCGTGCGCAGAATCATGAGGGCCAGCGTGCCTTGTTTGATGTCTTGTTTTGCGTCGTCTTTGGGGGTCAAATGCTCTCCTATGGGGATCCAATTAGAGTCTAGTGTCGTTCTATGGGAATGCAATAGGTGCAGGGACCAGCACTGGCAACCGGCTTTCGGAAGGCCTATACTGCGGGACGACCGATGGCGGCCGTCAGAACGGGAGAGGAGATGCGACCTGATACATTCGCGCGGAAATTTTCAGTGGTGGCCTTGGCGGCCGCCCTTGGATTTGGATGCAGTGAAACCGCGACTGCGCCAACCGACGTATTGCCCGCGCTGGTCCTTGAGGATGGTGTGCCCGCGCGTGACGCCTCGCCCATTCAGACCGATTCAACGGTGTATCGGTTGGTGCGCTTGCCGGGCGAGTATCGTACGTATGTCACCGCGACGTATCGCAACACGACGGGTGGTCCCGTGCACTACGCGCGTTGTGACAGTAGATCCACCGGTCCGATTTTTGGTGTCGGACGGACAGGCCCGGACAGCACGCGCCTGTACATGCAGGGCATCGCCTGGGGATGTGTCGGCGGCGTTCCAACGGGCACCATTGCCAATGGCGAAAGCGTGATCATCCGCATTCCGGTTGGAAGTGGTGACCAGCCCAACATGCTACCTGCGCTCAAGCCCGAAGATCTGATCGGTCTGTTGCGCGTCAATCTCGCGCTCTGCAAAGCGAGGGTCGCAGACTCCGATTACTGCGAGGCGCTGCCGGCAAGCCAACGGCAATCGAACGCGTTCCTCGTGAAGTATTGACTAGTTGCTCGTTTCTGGCAGATCGCCCCAGCTTCCGCGCGGTTTGATCTGCTAGATTCGGTCTGACGCGTGGCGGTCACTCAGCATCGGTTTCGCAACGGTCTTCATCTTGTCACTGCTGAATCCTGATGCGCCGATGATCCCGTCCGTGTCGCACTACATTTCCGTGCACGCACCGTGGTTACTGACGGTGATGGTCGTGTGGGTGGTGTTGTACTTTCTCGTGCTCCGGTTTCTCAACATTGGCGTGCGCCGCATTCCGCGGTCGGTGCGACTGACGGATGCGCAGTGTATGCCCATCTCGGTCATTGTAAGCGCGCGAAATCAGGAGCGTGATCTCCCATCCTGCATCTCATCGCTGCTGGCGCTCGATTACCCGCGCGAATTGCTGCAGATCGTTCTCGTGAACGATCGGTCCACCGACAACTCGGGCGCGATTATCGACGCAGCTGCGGCTCATCACGCGCACGTGATCGCGCTGCCCTCGCACGCGTCGCTACCGAGCGGTCTCGGAGGAAGCGCGCGCGGAATCGCTCACGGTTTTTCTGCCGCAGTCGGTGAGTGGATGCTGGTCATCGACGCGAGTGTCGTCGTGCGTCCCGAATGGGTCCGTCATTTGTTGGGATACGTGGACGCCAAGACTGGTGTGGCAGCTGGTGCGTTGCTCGTCCGCGCCGACGGTTGGCTGGGTGCGGTAGAGCGCATGGCGCTGGCATTTCTGCAAACGTTCAACTTCGGATTGGCGGGGTGGGGGGCACCGATTGTGTGCGCCAGTTCCAACATGGCAATTCGCCGTTCTGTGTATGAGGAGGCGGTCGGACTGCGCGGGCAGAAATCGCGAGATGCGGAGGAATTCGCATGGTTTGAAATGGTGAAGGCCCGCAAACTTGGCGTTCATCTGTACATGGACAGCGCAACAACGGCCACACGCGCTCCCGTGCAGTCTGCGCAAGAATTGCTCAGTGCGCATCGTCGATGGGTCGGTGAGGGACTTGCGCACCGCTCAGCGTTCAAGGTGCCATTGCCCATTGCACTGGTGTGGGCATGGGGACTGGCGATGTTCGTCCTGCTGGCATGGTTGCTTGACTGGCGTGTCTGGGCGGCGTTTTTGGTGCTCAAAACGACACACGACTTCCTGATGTTGCGATTGCAGCAGAAACGCATGCAGACGCCGCACCACGTGCGGTATCTCCCCGTGCTCGAGCTGTATCAGCTAGTGACCTTCGCCATTCTTCCGTTCATTTTCCTGTTCCGCCAACGTAACGAGCGGAGCGGCGACGGGTATGCAGTGCGAAACTCGTGACCATCAAACCTTTGTCCTTCTGATGCGGCTCTACAGACTGTCTCTCATTTTCGCGGCATGTGCATTGTCGCTGTCGGCACCGCTTCGTGCACAGAGTTCGCTCGTGCCCGCGCTGCATCCGGTGTACGACTGGCTCGAAATGCAGCGCGTTAATGGAATGGTACCGGCATACCAACATGAAGTACGCCCGCAATCGCGCGCGACCGTGCTGGAACTACTGCACGGTCTTGAGCACGACAGTTTGAAGTTGTCGCGTATCAACCGGAATTTGTTGCGCGAGTTTCTCAATGAGTTTGACATGAACCGGCTCATCGCGAATCGCATGTTAACGCGCGATTTCGTGAAGAAATTGCCGCGTTCGTTTCCGACGGCCCTTCGAGACCGTAAGGATCCGGTGCTGTACGCCGGTCAGTCGCGCGACTCAACGTTCTCCGGCGCCTTCTACGCCGAAAAAGCAATTGGCGCGCTCAGTCTCAATCAGAACGGCGAGACAAAAACCGGCCAGCTCGCGATCAAAGGTGTGAAGGCATTTGCGAATACCAACTTTGGACTTGGGTTTCATATAGAAGCGGAACACGCCGACATCGCGTCCAATCGCGAACTTCTGGCACGCGATGAGAAACTGGGGTCGGCCTACGGATATCGCGCCTTCGAGGCGAAGGAATCGGCAAGCTTCGAGGCATTCGTGTCATATCGTCGGCCGTATCTCGAAATGCACCTCGGACGCGGAGCGTTGGCCATGGGCGCGGCGCTTACCGACCCGGTCGTAATCCGTCCTGACGCTCCAAACATTGGATTCTTCCGCATGCAGGTCGGAACGCCCACGTTCAATCTGGTCCTGCTGCAAGGCAGTCTCTACGCCGAGCCGCATTTCGAGGAACAAGTGTACGATGGGGACACGATTGACGTGAAAGTCGCACCGCAGCGATGGGCGGCCATTCAACGATTAACCTGGAAACCCGTCAATCAGCTGACCATCGCGCTGCACGAGATGACGATTTACAGCGGGCGGGGTTTGGATTTCGATTACATCAATCCTGTAAGTCCGCAGTTCTTTTCGCAGGGGGACGGGGGCGATCGTGACAATACGTTTGTGGGTTTGGACGTTATCACACGCCCCGTGCGTGGCACGGAATTGTTCGGCAGTCTGTTGGTCGATGACCTCAACTCAATTCCGGGATTTCTGAAATTTGATACGAAAGCCATTGCTTCCGTTGGCGCGCGACAACGCGTTCTTCAGAATGTACAATTGGGCGCCAGCTATACGCGTTCAGACCCGTACATGTATACGCACTTTCAGCGGCTGGACACGTGGGAACAAAGTGGTCACGCGCTCGGGCAGAGTATTGGTCCGAATGCGACAGAGCTGGCGCTTCGCGTAAACTCGTGGCTCCCATTGCGCACACGCATCATGCTGGGCGCGCGACAAATCAAACAAGGGCTCAACCCGGTGGACAGTTCAGGCCGTCAAACCGCGAACGTCGGCGGCGACCTCTTCAAGGGCGTACCCAGCAGTTATCCAGGACTCTTTGCCGGCGCAGACGTGCACTACACACGTCGCGTTGAACTCGAGTTCGAGACGGAATTCATTCGGTCGCTCAAAATTGCGTTCAAGCTGCGTGATGACAAAGTGACAGGAGGGATGCAACTGCCTTCAAATCGCTTCATCGACTTCCGGTTGCGCTACGGCTTCTAGCCCAAGTTGCACTATGCGACCATTATTTCGGTCGTTACCGGTTCTGCTGAACTATGTGTATCGCACGGGACACGCAATCATTCGGATCGGCGATGCGGTTGTTGTGCAACGACCAACGTTATTTGTTGGCTGGCGCCGGAACGACCGGATTCGACTTCACGCGCAGGTACAAAAGCGGCAACAAAAACAGTGCAATTCCCGCGACCCATTGTCCGGGAGTTAATCCCGAGTATCGCTTGTCGCTTACGCGAATAAAATCAAACGCGATGCGCATGGGCAGATACGTCAAACCAAACGCCAGTAACATGCTGCCCGGACGGCGCGCGCGTTTGTACATAAAAATGATGACGGGAAACACGACAAGAATGAGGTACAACAGTTCGTACCAACCCAAGTCATGAAACCCCATAGTGGCCAGAACTGCAGTCGGTGGCAGTTCGGCCGAACGACCCGCGTTTGAATACACACCCGCAATAAACTCCTGCGCTTCGGCCGAACGAAGGCTGATCGCCAGTGGAAAATTCGTAATCGTTCCCGGGTGATCGTGCGCAAAGGTACAGGCCACGCGCCCTACGGCTAACGCAAACGGAAATACCGATGCCAGTGTGTCGATGTATTTCCATCGCGTGAGTGACGGCATCGTGGGATTGCGAATCCACAGAAACAGCGCAGTGCCAATTAACCCGCCGGTAATTCCGCCAAACGAACTGATGTCCTCCCACACGCGCAATAACAGCAGCGGATCGGCCTGCAGTTTGTTCGGGAAATAGAACAGCACGGAAAACAGGTGGGCGCACAACACGGCAACTACACCCATCCAAATATTCAGTCGTTCACCCACAGCCCCATCAAGCCCAGCGCGTAGATACCTCGGCTGCACCAGGGTGACGCCGGTCCAGACGGCGAGAGCCACGATCAATCCAAAAACATGGATGGTGATGGGGCCGAGTTTGAAGGAGGGGGCGGCGAGGTATGGGATCACGAGTTGCTGGCGAGTGTAGCGGACAGTGGGGCCAAGAGGAGCGGTCTGTTCGGAAACCGCGAGCTAGCTGCAGTGTATCCGGAAATAAATGTCCGGAACCGACACGCCGAAACGTTATGTCCAAAGCGTTGTGTCTGAAACGTCGTATCCGAAGAGTCGTGCCCGAACCACGAAGCTCGAAACTTGCGAGGGTGCTCTCGGCGGCGCTACCGTCATTTCCGTGACTCGGCAAAACGCCGGGCAGCCTTCTTCTCTACAACCGCAGGAACCATGCGCACTCTCAACGTTTTCAACAGCGTCACACTCGACGGCTATTTCACCGGAGTTGATGGTGACATGAACTGGGCCCACAAGAACGATCCAGAGTGGATTGAGTTTACCCAGTCCAACGCGAAGGGTGACAGCGTTTTGCTGTTCGGCCGCAAGACGTACGACATGATGAAGAGCTTCTGGCCAACTCCTGCCGCAACGCAAACCATGCCCGATGTTGCAAAGAAAATGAATAGCGCTCAGAAGTTTGTATTTTCGCGAACGTTGAAAGAGGCAACATGGGAGAACACGCAGGTGATTAATGGGGACATTACCAAAGCAGTGCGCAAACTCAAGAGTGAGGCGGGGCCCGATATGTTGTTGATGGGGAGTGGCGAAATCATCTCACAGCTCACGGCCGCCGGGTTGATCGATGGGTATCAGGTCGTCACTGTGCCAGTCATTATCGGTGCAGGGCGCACGATGTTTGAAGGGGTGAAGGAGAAGGTCAATCTTGAGCGCACCAACACGAGAAGCTTCGGGAACGGGAACGTGGTTAACTGGTACACGCTCAAGAAATGAGGTAGCCCGAAAAAAGGCTCTTGACAGGCTCGGTTCATCTACCCATAGTCTAGCCATGTATAGCCTTGGGTAGGAGACCGACGATGCTTGAGCCGCTCCACGCTTTCTGGTATCGCCTGCGGTCGCGATTCAGGCGCGACGAACTCGACGCAGAATTGGCCGAGGAGTTGCGTACGCATGCGGAGTTTCTGGAGGACGAGGTGCGCGCGGTCGGTGCATCGCCTGCGGAGATGCGGCGCATTGTGTCGGCGCGACTTGGCAACACAACCAACATTCGCGAAGCAACCCGCGACCGTTGGTCATTGGGCTGGGTTGAGGCATTGCTGCAGGACACGCGATATGCGTTTCGGTTCTTGCGGAGATCGCCGGGGTTTACGGCGGTGGCAGTGTTGTCGCTGGCACTAGGCATTGGCGCGAATGCGGCAGTATTCACTGTCGTCGACAAGGTGTTGTTTACAGCGCCGGCACACGTTACGAATGCGAGCGAGTTGTATCGCATCAATGTGAAACGTGTGGAGATGAAGTCCAGCAAAACGGCTGTTTACAGCTACGCCTGGTTTCCAGAATTTCTCGCGCTCCAAAATCAGTCAAAATCATTCTCCGAAATTGCAGCATATACTGAGCCCTCAAGCGTTCGCCTGGGACGCGGGCCAATGGCACTCCGCATCAAAGAGTCCA
>JBDUBA010000108.1:0-4879 GCA_040004335.1 Gemmatimonas sp. | reverse complement strand
CCTTGTCGCTCACGGTCAGGTATTCATCAATCACTGACATGTCGAGCGTGTGCGGCACGCAGTCTTGCCCAATACCTTCCACCTTGTACGGCGCACCGGTGGGATGACCTTCACCGTTTGTGCGCCACAACTCGGCCAACACCGATCCCTGTGGATCGGCCGCAATAATCTTGATGTTGGGATTTTTCGATTTGAGATAACGACCAACGCCGGACACTGTGCCGCCCGTTCCGGCTGACGCGACAAAGTGCGTGATGCGTCCCTGCGTTTGCTCCCACAATTCCGGACCGGTTGTTGCCACGTGTGCTTCCGGATTGGCTTCGTTCTCAAACTGCCCCGCCAGCACCGCACCCGGCGTTTCGGCGGCGATACGGCGCGCCATCATCACGTAGTTCTGCGGATGATCGTGCGCCACCGCAGTTGGTGTGATGATTACCTCTGCCCCAAACGCGCGCAGCAAACGCACCTTTTCCTGCGACATTTTGTCGGGCATGGTGAACACGCACTTATATCCCTTGAGCGCTGCGGCGATGGCCAGTCCGACGCCCGTGTTCCCACTCGTCGCCTCAACGATGGTCCCACCCGGTTTCAGTCGCCCTGCCTTTTCGTGCGATTCAATAAGCGGCAGCCCAATCCGATCCTTTACACTTCCGCCCGGATTGAAAAAGTCCGCCTTGGCGAACACCGGGGTACGAATGCCTCGCGTTACCCGGGACAGCCGTATCAGTGGAGTCCAGCCAATCGTCTGGAGAACGTTGTCGTACGCCTGACGGTGCCGAGCCTGCATACCTGGATGAGAGTCGCCCTGACCTGCTGGCGCCGCTGGAGGGGTGGGGTGCGATAGTTCAGCAGTGTTCACGGAGGGGGTTTCTGATGGTACCGCATCCGTTTGATTTCATTCTGCGTGGATGCGTTTCCGGGCAATTTACACCCCACGCGAGGTTCGCGGGTTGTTGCCAGTTCCTTTACACGACTACTGCCATCGCATGTTTCAATTCCCGCGTTCGTTTGTTCGTTTGCCCCGCTTCGCGACTGCCACGCCTGTCACGACCATCGCACCCTTCTTGAGTACTCCGCTTGCACGGGGCCTTCGCTGGTTTGGGGTGTCCGTGGGGCTTTCTGTTTTCAGCGCTTGCGGAGGCGAGTCAATCGATGGGCCGAGCGCGGCGCCGGCGGCCATCGTTATTGCGAGTGGCAACAATCAAACGGGTACTGTTGGCGCGACACTGGCGCTACCGCTAGCCGTCACCGTCACCGGCGTGGATAACAAACCGGTCTCGAACGCGAGCGTCTCGTGGGATGTGACGCCTGGCAGCGGCAGCACCAGCAGCGGGGCATCGAAGACTGATGCCAATGGCAAAGCGACGGTCACATGGACGTTGGGCGCGAATGCTGGAACCGCTCACCTCACGGCCCAGGTTGGCGGGGTGAATCCCGCCTCATTTGCGGCCACGGCCAATCCAGCGCCGGTCAGCGTAATTGTGGCGTTGCCGGACACCCTCGCGCTTGGCGTGGGCGATACCGCGACGGTCGTTTCCTCCGCGCGCGATGCGTTTGGCAATGAAGTGAGTGGCTCGGCGCCAACGTATGTGTCTGCGACCGGTACGGTGGCTTCGGTCGGGACGAACGGCTTGGTCACGGCGCTGGCGACGGGCACATCGCGCATCATCGTGACCATCGGCGCGAAGGCCGACACGGTGCCGGTGACCGTTGGCATAGCCGGTTCATCGCCGTGTGGAACCGTGGCATCCACTGAGATGACGGTTGGACAGGTGATCACCGCGGGTGGTCGTGTGTGTTTGACGTCGGGTACAACAACCGCGGAATACGGATTGGTGTCGTTTGCTTCGAGCACCGTGTTTGGCACGACGACCGCGTTCGACATCTACGGAAGGGGATTGCAGGCGCCGTCGTCGCCGATTTTTTCGGGTGTGCAGTCGGGCTTCGAGGTGGGTTACGATCTCAATTCGCTGGACGCACTTCCGTTGATGCTCAATCGCGACGCAGAACGCGCGCGAAAAGAAGAGGAGCAGAAAGAACTGTTGCCGTTGGTGGGTATGGCGCGCGAAGAATTTGCAGCGCGCAAGCGCGATCAGTCCGCGTTGCCGTTTGGCAAACCGCAGGCGCTCCGTGCAGTGCCGACTATTGGCGACGTGCTCAATCTCAACTCGCAGGCGCTGCAGGGTTGTTCCAACATCACAACGGTGAAGGGTGTTGTGAAAGCGGTTGGCACGCGCTCCATTGTGGTGACCGATCCGGATAATCCGGTTGGTGGTTACAGCGACGCCGACTATCTGTCGGTCGCGGCAACGTTTGACACACTCGTGTACCCGTTGGATGTGGCGAACTTTGGCACGCCAACCGACATCAGTGGATATGGTCGCGTGATTTTGTTGTTCACGTCGGCGGTGAACAGGCTGACGCCGTCGGGAGCCGGTTACGTGATTGGTGGATTTTTCTTTGCGCGTGATCTCTATCCAAAAACTGCGCGCAGCGGACTGCCGGGATGTTCGGGTTCCAACGAAGCAGAAATGTTTTATCTACTCGTGCCCGACCCCAATGGGACCATCAACGGCAATCGACGCACAACGGTGGATGTTACGCGACTCAACCTCACGACCGTGGCACACGAGTTCCAGCATCTCATCAATGCGTCGCGACGGTTGTACGTAACCGTGGGTGCAGCGCCGAGCGAGGAAACGTGGCTGGACGAGGGGTTGTCGCACATTGCCGAAGAGTTGTTGTACTACCGCATCAGTGGATATACGTCGCGGCAGAATCTCGACGTCAACGCGGTGGGCGGCACGACCACGCAGAATACGAATTTCTCCTCGTACATGACGCAGAATTTCGGCCGATTGTACGAGCGGTTGCGCAATCCCGAAGTGACATCGCCATACGCCACCAACGATTCGTTGTCTACGCGTGGGGCGACGTGGAGTTTTCTGCGGTATGCGGCCGGGCAACAAACGGATGCGGCGGCTGAAGCAACGTTCTTCAAGAATCTTGCGAATTCCCCGACTTCGGGGCTCGCGAATCTGGCGAACGCCATGCCGGGCGGCCAGTTGCAGACGTTCCTTAACGATTGGAGCGTGGCTACGTTTGCGGATGATTTCCTGAATCTGCCTGCAGCGAACTTAAGTGCGCGATACAAATTTCCCTCGTGGAATTTTCGTAGTATTTACCCGAATCTGCGCGTTGGCGGCTCAACACCGCTGGGTACGTATCCGTTGAATGTGCGCACGTTGCGTTCGAACATCAGTCAGCGGTTGAATCTCGCGGGTGGCGGTGCGGGGTATTTGCGGTTTGCGGTGGCGGCCAACAAGGACGGGCTGGTGTCAATGTCGACGAACGGTTCGGGGCCGGCGGCGTCGCTCAAGTTTTCGATTGTGCGGTTGCGGTAGCCGCGGAAAAACGCACAATTGCGATCAGCTGCGTTGCTTGAGTTTGATCTCGAACATTTTGGGCCAGTATTTGCCGGTGACGTACAAGCGATCGTTTTTCTCGTCGTAGGCGATGCCGTTCAGCACATCTTCTTTTCCGGTGCGGTCGGCGGCGGGAAGAATATCCGTGAGGTCAATCCATCCCAGCACTTTTCCGGTGGCCGGATCGATGCGGACGATTTGTTTTGTTTCGAAAACGTTCGCGTAGATCTCGCCCTTCACCCATTCGAGCTCGTTGATGTTCGAGACCGGCACGTCATGATCAGTGACGGTGATGCTACGCGTAATCGCAAACGTTTTCGGATCGCGGTAGTTGATCACTGACGAGCCGTTGCTCATGATCAGCGAATCACCATTCATTGTGAGTGCCCAGCCTTCGCCCTGGTACTTGAACTGGCCTTTGGGTTCAAACGTCTTCCAGTCGTAGATGAACGCAACTTCGCTCTTCCACGTCATCTGAATGATGTTGTCGCCGGTGATGATGATCCCCTCGCCGAAGTAAGCCGAGTCGATGTTGTCTTTGCCTTTGAGGTCGCGCTGACGGATGACACGCCCGGTTTGCAAATCCACTTCGCGAATGTTCGACTCACCGCGATTGCCGGTGCTTTCAAACAAACGCCCGTCGTGGAATAACAACCCTTCGGTGTACGCGCCCACGTCGTGCGGATACGTGCGCACCACTTCATACGTGTATGTGGGCGTCCGCGTACTCACGAGCGGCGCCGGCGTTGCACCAACCTGCGCCTTGTCGCCGCTGGAACAGGCCGCAGCGGTGGTGGTGAACAGCAACGCCACGAGCGAGACGCATTGGGCGATGGTGGCGCCAGTGAGGCGAGGAGTGCGACGCATCAGAAGACGGGTGGATGAAGGTGGGTGGGCGGTGCTTCAGAATCTGTCGTAGTACCCCGTCCGACACAAACGGCAGCAGTGCTAAGAAGCGACGCGGGGCGCCTTGGCCGAGCGGCCCTGGACAGATCCCGCACAGGACCTATCAAATCCCGAACCGGTCACAGAGTGGTGACAAACACTTCACGATCGCCAGCCGATCGCAGGCCAGAGATACGTGTCTGGCTCCTCGCCGTGCCCCACACCGACATTCGATTCATGACTTGCCGCTGACAGTCTGTCGCCCTTTTCCGCTCATAATGCTGGGCGCTGGGGCTGGCGCGTGCGTTGTTGCTGGCGCGTGCGCTGGTGCCGCCGAGGTTCCGGGTGATTCCGTCACCGCCTCCGTCGCGCAGCAAACCGACGCACTGGAGATTACGAGCGAATCACTGGGACCGGCATTTCCGCACGGAATGTTGGCGATGATGTCCAATCGTGGCGCGTTTCACTTTTACAAGTGGGAAGATGTGCAGGCGGCGATTGACAAGGTGCGGGCGCGGACGGCGGCGAAGTAGCTGACGTGTTGTGAATGGGAGACCCGGAACTGATCG
>JBDUBA010000442.1:0-4916 GCA_040004335.1 Gemmatimonas sp. | reverse complement strand
GAACTTCCGGACGGCCGGGGGCGTAATGACCGGAAAAAGCAGGCGTGGTTTCGCATCGATGGATCCTGAGCGGCAGAAGGAGATTGCCAGCCGGGGTGGAAGGGCGGCCCATGAAAAGGGTACCGCACATGAGTGGTCATCCGACGAGGCCCGCCATGCGGGTCGCAAGGGTGGCGTCACCGTCAGCCGTGACCGTGCGCACATGGCGGCGATCGGCAGGGAAGGTGGCGAATCACGCAGCGCTGCTGCACGCCAAACGCGTCAGCCGAAAACCGCTGATCGTGAACTCGTGCTCACAGTTTCACGCGAGGGTGGCAACTCGACGGTGTCCAATACCGTTCGTGCGCCTTCTCGCACCAGCTCGGATAACGGACGTGCCGAGCCGGAGATTCGCCCAGCGATGTAGGTCGAAAGCTGTCCTGCGTCCCGCTGGCAACGCAAAGCCCCCGCACCTGCAAAGGTACGGGGGTTTGCTGTTTGCTACGACCGCGCGCGCAGGGAACCCGGGCAACCGTGGTTGCGTTGCGCAGTTGCGTACGCGTTGTCTCTGCGACGAGTCGCGTTAGCGACCCGCCTTCACGCGGCGACGCGCTGCAAACCCAACGGCGACCATGCCAAACGCCAACAGGACGTTCGTTGCGGGCTCCGGCGCGACGGTCTGCACAGATCCACCTGCGAGCCAGGTTGCGACGTTCTGCGCGAACTTGCGGTTGTCAACGGTATCAAGATGAGCGTTATCCTGCATGTTGCTGTCCAACCAGACCAACACGTTCTGATTCGCACCCCAGAGAGTGGCGAGGCCACGGCCCGCGAACAACGAAAGGCCACCATTCATGCCGTAGCCGCAGGCTTCGTTCACCGTGGTCACACCGGCGGTCAACGCGTTGCTCACGGCAGTGGTCAAATTGTTATTCTGGCAGTCGGGACCGGCCAGGGTTCCGCCCACAATTCCTGCTAACTGCGAATTCCAATCGTTCCACGAACTGTTCTCACCGATAAGCACCATGCGACGCCCGGTTGCGGCAAAATTCGAAATCGTCGTGATTTCGGCTGCGCTGAGTGGCGCTTGTAAGCGCTGATCTACCCACAGGCGATCAAAGCCCAACGCGAACCCGGAATTGTTGAGCAGGCCAGTGGTGGTGGTGCTCGGCAACGCGCCAACCAGATAGCTCTTCATGTCGCTGAACAACGCGGCATTGTACTGGTTGGTTTGATAGCCACCAAGCCCAGTAGAGACGAGCAGGTTTTGTGCGCGAAGCGCGGTGGGCGAGAGCAGAACGCTGGCTGCCGCGAGCGAGTACCAAAATTGAAACTTCTTCATGTAATGTTCTCCTCGAATGCATGAGTACGGCGCGATGGAGCGAGCGCGAAACAATAGGCGTGCAAACCATAACGCCCTTCAGGCACTTTCGAAATACCGTACTCGCATTGTGTGGGCTTTGGCCGCACAACGCACCCAATTCACACCCTGAACTGGCGCAACGCGGACGTCTGCAACAGATGAGCTCTCAGGGCGCGGAAGAGTTACAAACTCAGTGTTAACACCGCCTCGCACCCACGAACGCCGTCGCGGTTCTGCAGCAGCAACGAACCCCCGTGCGCTTCCGCAATTTGCCGCGACAACACGAGGCCAATTCCAGTACCACCCGGCTTTGTGGTGAAGAATGGTACAAACAAGTTCGCGGTCTCAGGCAATCCAACGCCGTCATCCTGCACGACCAAGCGAAAACGTCCGCCACCAACCGCCCAGCGAACGCGCACACCACCACCGGTTTCGGTCGACGCATCAACAGCGTTGCGCACGAGATTGATCAACAGTTGGTCCAGCTGATCGCCATCGGCGTGCAGCGTGACCGCCGGACCCGGAACAACAACCACACTGATTCTGTTTTCGAGGCGCACGGTACGGTTGACCCACGCACCAACATCCACGTCGCCAAGTTTTGGTGGCGGCAGCCGAACCAGTTTGGTGTACGACGCAAGGAATCGTGACAATGCCTCACTCCGTCCGCTGATCACACTCAACCCGCGCTCGAGATCTTCGCGCAATTCTCCACGCGATTCTTCTCCTTGTGGTGCGCGCTGCAGTAAATGCTGCAGTCGCTCCGACAGTGATCGGATGGGAGTAATGCTGTTATTGATTTCGTGCCCCAACACCCGAACCAGACGCTGCCACGCGCGACTCTCTTCTTCCCGCAACGCTCGGCTCACATCAGCGAGGACCACAAACTGATGCGGCTTGCCGTCCTGACGGAACGCACCGCGTCGCACTTCCCATCGCGCACGCTGGCCGCGAAAAGCAAGGTCGATCGTACGCGGCGCATCACCACGCAAACATTCGGCGAGCCCCAGTTGCGATGCAGATTTTCCCTGCAAGTGAGCGGCGGTCTCGCCGAGCAGATGTTCGCCGGTTGCGTTCACAACCTGCAGGGAATCTTTTTCGTCAAACGCAAACACCGCGACGTCAATCTCCGCCATCACCCGCCGCAACAACGATGTCGCTTCGAGGGCCCCCAATCGACGTGACCGCAACTCGTCCATGAGTGCATTGAGTTCCATCATCGCGAGACCCAGTGCGTCATCCTCATTGGCCTGGCGCGCGCGCAACGAATAATCCTGCTCGCGAATGGCGGCCAGCATGTTGGACAACGTCTGCAGCGGTCGGATTACTTTTTCGCGCAACACAGTTGCCAGCACGAGCCACGTTACCAGCAACACGGCCGTCAATGTCCAGCGTACGGATGCCTGGTAGCCACCGCTCCATAACAACCACAGCGCCACAACCAATCCAGGCAGCGGCGACAGCAGCGCGAGACGCACCACCTGCCGCTCATGCGAACTCATTTACAAACCGTGCCGCTGCAGCCGCCGGTACAGTGCGCTCCGCGAAAGGCCCAGCGCTTGCGCCGCGAGACTGACATTGCCCTGAAAACGCGACAACGCCTTGGTGATCAACACGCGCTCAACGTCCTCAAGGCTCATGTCCTCCATGCGTTGCCCGGCCGCCGCCATTGACGGATTGCTCGAAACGCCCAACGCCAGATCGTTGATACGCACAACGTCGTGATCGGCCAACAATGTGGCACGTTCGATTGCGTGCGCAAGCTCTCGAACGTTGCCGGGCCAACTATAGGAGAGAAGTGCTTTCATCGCGTCGGCTTGAAATCCGGACACAGATTTCCCGTAACGTTTCGCGTGTTGCTTGAGGAAATACGCGGACAGCAGCGGAATATCCTCGCGACGTTCACGGAGCGGCGGCAAATGAATCTCCACCGTGTTCAACCGAAACAGCAGATCTTCGCGAAAACGACCGGCCGCTACTTCCACTCGCAAATCCGCATTGGTTGCCGACAGCAACCGCACGTCCACGCGGCGTGTCTTGGATGATCCAACCCGTTCGAGTTCGCCCGACTGCAGCACGCGCAACAACTTGGCCTGTTGCGGCAACGACATGTTGGCGATTTCGTCGAGAAAGAGCGTTCCGCCATCTGCCATTTCGAAGCGGCCAATCCGATCGGCCTTTGCGTCGGTAAACGCGCCCTTGGTGTGACCAAACAATTCGCTTTCGAACACACCGTCAGCCAGTCCGCCCAGATTGACCGTGACCATCGAGCGCTGCGTGCGCGGTGACGCGGCGTGCAACCAGCGCGCGACGACCTCCTTGCCGGTACCATGTTCGCCGGTGATCAGCGCGTTTGCATCACTTGGACCAATACGTTCCATCAAACGCAGCACCGGCTGCATGACGCTACTTTCGGCGATCAGATTAGGCGAACCCGCGGCGCGCAGCGTTTGATTTTCGCTCTCAAGGCGTTGACTGCGACGCACGGCGCGCCCCAACTCAACCTGCGTGCGCAACACGTTCAACAATCGCGTGTTGTCAAACGGTTTTTCGATGTAGTCGCGCGCACCCAACTGTACCGCGCGAACCGCGCTCTCAATGCTGCCCCACGCGGTCATCACTACGACTGGTAACGTGTTATCCAGGTGGCGCAGGCTGCTGATCAAATCAAAACCCTCAGTGCCACCGGTGGTGTCGCGCGTGTAATTCATGTCCATCAACACAGCGTCGAAATCGCGCGCGCCAACCGCTGCCACCACACCCGCAGGCGACGTCGTGAATTCGACATCATACCCTTCACTACGCAACAATAACCGCAACGCCTCCAGCACGTCGCGGTCATCGTCAGCCACCAGCACTCGGGAACGAATTGTGGTCATTCGAGCGCGTTACTCCGAATCAACAATCCAGCCATCCTTGAGGTGGATTTGCCGACTGCCGTATTTGGCGTTTTCCTCGGAGTGCGTGACCTGTATAATTGTTGTTCCGGCTTTGTTGAGCGCGCGGAACAGCTCCATGATTTCGCGCGCCTGCGACGAATGCAGATTGCCGGTCGGTTCGTCAGCGAGCAGTATCGCGGGCGAGTGAATGACGGCGCGTGCCACGCCAACCAACTGTTGCTGTCCGCCCGACAATTGCGACGGATACAGGTCCTTCTTGGCGACGATTCCAAAACGATCGAGCGTGTCCGCTACCATCGCCTGTCGTTCCGATTTCTTGATATCGCGGTACGACAGCGGCACATCCAGGTTTTCCGCGACGGTCAAATCATCGAGCAAATGGTACTGCTGGAACACAAACCCCACGTACTGTTTGTGGAGCGCAATTCGCTTGCGATTATCGAGGCGATGTACGGCGTTGTCCAGCAAATTGTATTCGCCGGTCCAGGCGCTATCCAACATGCCAAGCACAGAAAGCAAGGTGCTCTTGCCCGCGCCGGACGGACCCATAATCGTAATAAATTCACCTCGCGCAATGTCCAACGTGATGCGGCGAAGAACAAAACTCTGGCCACCCGCAATGGGGTAGCTCTTTTCGACGTTGCGCAGCGAAATCATCGAAGGCCGGTGGAAGG
>JBDUBA010000139.1:0-47561 GCA_040004335.1 Gemmatimonas sp. | reverse complement strand
CGGTGGCGGTGGCGGTGGCGGTGGCGGTGGCGGTGGCGGTGGCGGTGGCGGTGGTCGCGGCGGTGCAGCCGGTGCGCCGTTTATCGCCGTCACAGGTGACTACAGTGTTGTTCTCCAACTCGGCAACACCGTACAGAAGCAACGCTTGCGTCTTGAGAACGTTGGTGCGGGTGGCTCGGGTTCGCCCTTTGGTCCGGCCTCGGGTGACGAAGGCGACGCTGACCGCAGCAAAACGAAGGCGAAGGCCAAATCTTCGCGATAGCGCTTTGAATTGTTTATCTTCCAAAGAACCGAGCTCCCGCGAATTCCGTCGCCGGGAGCTCGTGTCTTTTTATCGCGAAACATTATGCGCACACGCACACAGATCTCAACCGCGTTCTTCGGAGTCGGGGCGCTTGTTGCGACGGGCCTTCCCTACCACACCGCGAACACGCAAGTCGCGAAAACAACGGCCGTCCGAAGCACCGTTGCTGCGCCGCGCCCGACCATGCCGTTCATGGCCAACGTTGATACGATGCTGTTTTCACGCATGCAGTACCGGCAAGCGGGGCACACCATTGGCGGACGTGTCACGGCCGTGACCGGCGTACCAACGCAACCGCGCACGTTTTACATGGGCGCCGCGAGTGGTGGTGTGTTTCGTACCACCAACGGCGGTCAGAGTTGGACACCAATCACTGACGGCAAGATGCCGCTGGGTTCCGTTGGCGCGATCAGTGTCGCGAGCGATCCCAACATCATCTACATCGGCACTGGTTCCGATGGTGTGCGCAGCAACGTGTCAACTGGACATGGCGTGTACCGAAGTGGCGACAACGGTACCACGTGGGAATTTCGTGGACTGTACGATGTCGGGCAGATTGGTGCGTTACGTGTGCATCCAACAAACCCGAACATCGTGTGGGTGGCCGCAAACGGCGACATTTTCAAGCCGACAAAATCACGCGGCATTTTCAAGACAACGGACGGTGGCAAAACGTGGAAGAACACGCTGTATGTCAGCGATTCCACAGGCGCGATGGACGTCGAGGTAAATCCGGCCAATCCAAACATTCTGTACGCGTGGATGTCGCGCATTGAACGCAAGCCGTGGACGATCATCAGCGGTTCGCGCGAGGGCGGCTTTTATACGAGTACGGACGGCGGCGATACGTGGAAGCGCGGCGGCACTGGATTACCACCCGATCTCATTGGCAAAGCCAATCTTGCCGTGACTGCGGCAAATCCGCAGCGCATCTACGCGTTGATTGAGGCATTGCCGGGCGGCGGTTTGTATCGCTCGGACAACGGAGGAGCGAATTGGCAGCTTGTGAACTCAACGCCCGGTCTCACGCAACGTCCTTTTTATTACACAACCATCAGCGGCGATCCGTCGAACGCCGACATTGTGTACGCGGGTGCGGAAACGTTTTACAAGAGTACCGACGCGGGGAAGACGTTGGCTCCGTTCCGCACGCCACACACCGACAATCACGACATCTGGATCAATCCCAACGACGGCAACACCATGGTGCAGGCCAATGACGGCGGCGCCAACGTGTCGACGGATGGTGGCCGCACGTGGTCAACGCAGGAGAATCAGCCAACCGCGGAATTTTATGGGGTGTGGTTGGACAATCAATTTCCGTATCAGATGTATGCGGCGCAGCAGGACAACGGAACGTTCGTGTTGAGCAGCGTGAGTGATCCGGCCAACAGCGTGGTGCGCACGGGGCCTGGATGTGAAACGGGACCAATCATGCCACATCCAACGCTCAAGAACATCATCTACGGATCGTGCAAAGGGCAGTTTAGCGTATTGAACACGGAAACAAATCAGGCCAAGAACTACTGGGTGGGTGCGCAGTCATTGTACGGCAACGCCGGAAAAGATCTCATTTATCGTTTTCAGCGCGTCAGCCCAACGGCCACGTCGCCGCACGATCCAACGATTGTGTACTACGGTTCGCAGTATCTGCATCGCTCGAAGGATCGTGGAGTTACGTGGGAAAAAATTTCGCCCGACCTCACCGCGTTTGATCCGTGCTGTCAGGATGCGAGCGGCGGCCCCATCACGCGCGACGTCACGGGTGAAGAGTTTTACAGCACGTTGTATGCGATCAGCGAGTCGCCGGTCACGAAAGGTGTGATCTGGACCGGTTCGAACGACGGTCCGTTTTTCGTCACGCGCGACGACGGCAAGACGTGGAAGAATGTGACGCCAAAAGATTTGCCAAAGGGTGGTCGCGTTGCATGGATTGACGCATCGCCGCATCGTGCGGGTACTGCCTATTACACCGTCTACCGCTACCTGTTGGGTGATTACGCACCGTATCTGTATCGGACGGATGATTACGGCGCGACGTGGACAAAACTGACCGACGGCAAAAACGGAATCCCCGCGGATTGGCCAACGCGCGTTGTGCGTGAAGATCCCGATCGTGCGGGATTGCTCTACGCTGGCACCGAGTTTGGCATGTTCATTTCATTCGACAACGGCGCGCATTGGCAGTCGTTCCAGCTCAATCTGCCGCAGGTGCCGATCAACGATATCAAGGTGTATCGCAAGGATCTCATCGTCGCGACGCAAGGACGCGGCATGTACATCATCGACAACATCTCGGCACTGCATTCGATCACACCTCAAAGCACGCAGCAAGGTGTGTTGACGGTGTTTGAACCGCGCGCGGGATATCGCACTGCAACGGCGCCGGCGATTCTTGGTCCGCAAATTGACTACTATCTCGCGAGCAAAGTTGACACGGTGCGCATCGAAATTCTCGATGCAACCGGAAAGGTGGTGAACACCTACAAGAGTGGGGTGAGTGCAGCGCCAGCTGGTGGACGCGGCGGTCGTGGTGGTGGTGGCGGTGCACCAGCGGGTGGTGATGCCGAGGCCGGTGGTGGCGGCGGTGACCCTGAGGCCGGCGGCGGAGGTGGACGTGGTGGCCGCGGTGGCGCCACTGTTGGCGGCCCGATGAACACGGTGACCACAAACGCGGGCTTCAATCGTTTCACCTGGAGCGTGACACACAGCAGCGGACTTGGTGCGCCTCCTGGTGAGTACAAAGTGCGCGTTACTGCGGGTGCGAGCACAAAAACGGTCTCGCTTCCCGTCCGCATTGACCCGCGGCTGGCGGCCGAAGGCTTGACGACCGCGGACATCAAGGAGCAGTTCGATCATAACAGTCGTGTGCGGGAACTGGTGACCGAAGTAAATGCTGCTGTTGCGCGTACGCGTGCGCTCGAAGCTCGCATGAAAGATCCCAAGGGTGCGGCACTCGACACACTCACGAAGGTTCGCGCGGTGTCGGAACAGCTGCTCACGGCACCGGTGCGATACGGCAAGCCGGGGCTGCAGGCACACATCACGTACCTGAATAGCATGACATCACGCGTTGATCAAAAAGTAGGGCGCGACGCATTGGAGCGTTACAAAGTGCTGCGTACCGACTTTGACGCGTTGAACAAGCAGCTCATTGCAATCCTCGGCCCACCTATAAAGATCATGAACTAACAGCGGTCAATTCAGCACAGCACAGACTGCCACGAAGAGTGCTCACCAGCATTTTTCGTGGCAGTTTTGTCGGTTTCATCACGAGATCTACTTCATACCGACCCGCAGCTGTGCTCCAGTGTATCGCACCCGCTTCACCGGACCGGCCGGCATCAATTGCACGATCAACTCGCGATTGATCGACGCACTGGCGTTATTCGCTGGCGCAATCGTGAGTTGTCGTGCGCCATCATTCCACCTGAGCTGTGTTTGAGTTGACCGTCCGCTCAGGTACTCCTGACTAATTCCATCGTCATCGTACAATGTGAAGGCACCATTCGCGCCGGGATACACTCGTAGCGTTGTTGGCTCCTGTACGGGCTCGCTCGTGTACTGCCGAATGGGATCAACTGGTACGATCGCTCCGGCGCGCACCAGAATTGGCATCGTTGCAAGGTCAGTTGCGCGCGTCACGTCTTTGCCGCCAATAATCTTCTCGTTCGTCCACCAGTCGTACCAGTCACCTGCTGGCAAGTACAACGTTCGCGTCTTTGCTCCTTTTTCGAAAACCGGTGCAATCAGGAGATTGGCGCCCCACATGTATTCCGATCCGTTGCCGCGCGCACGGACGTCGTTTGGATATTGCAACCACATTGCACGCATAAGTGGCATTCCCGTGGTGCGCGCTTCCCACGCCAGCGTGTACGTGTACGGCATGAGCTGATAACGCAGTTCAGAAAATCGCCGAGCGATGGGTTCGATGGCCGGATTGTTCATCTCCGACTGCAAGATATTGCGCGGATCGTTTGGATTGGTGGTTGGCGTATTCTTGTTGTCGTTCTCGCGTGGACCCATATCGCTCAGGCCCCATCCCCACGGCAAACGCGTCCACCACGTGCGGCCATGACTGCGAAACGATCCTGTGAATGACGCAAACTGAAACCAGCGCGCGTACAGCTCGCCGGTGAGTTCGGAGTTCTGATAGAACCCGCCAATGTCGGACCCCCAAAACGGCGCGATGCTCAACGAATAGTTGATACCAACGGCAATTTGCCCTTCCAGTGTTTTCCACGACGATTCTGTATCACCCGACCACACCCAACCGCCCCACTGCGCGATCCCTGGATAGCCGTTTCGATGCAAACTCCACGGACGCACGTTGGGATTGGTTGAGAGCGGCCCTTCGTAGTACATCTCGTGACGTTTGATGCGTTCGAACAAGTTGAACCAATCTCCTTCGTCCGGCCAAAATGCATCAACGCCGGCCTTGGTGAGATCTACATGTTGTTGCCAGTAGTTCTGTATGTGTGACACATCAAGCGTTTCACTGCTGGCCGCGGGAATTGTGCCGTGCAGCGTGGGTAACTTGTCGCGATCCCACGGAACCATGTGTACAACCACGTGCACGTTCTTCGCGTGCATGTCGGCCAGCACAACTTTTGGATCACGCTTGAATACGTCGGGATTGAACGCAAACGACGGCTGCGTCGTGTTCCATCCACGCGGGCTGAATCCGGTTCCCAGATAGATCACCGCATCAATGGGAATCCGTTTCTCGCGAAACGTGTTGATCACGCCAAGGATCTGTGTTTCGTCTTCGATGGTGCGATGTGATTGCATGTAACCCAGCGCCCAGCGCGGCGGGAGCACTGCTGGACCCGTGACCCGCGAATAGTCCCTGGTGAATTGCAACGGATTGTGCGCGTCGAACACGAACACATCAATCAACCCGGGCACAATCTTGTCGACAGGAGGCAATCCTTTACTGGCCGTCTGCTGTTGATTGCGCTCATTTTGCGGCACGTTGTCCGCGGCGGTTGGTTTCCACGAAATGAAGTACCCGCGATCACTGCGTAACATGTCGACTTGCACCCACGGCGTTGCAACAAACAGCGCCCAACCGTTGGTGCCGATCAGTGTCGCGACCGGATTGCGTGAACCGTATGCATCGCTTTGCCAACGCGGCTCCATCGTGTCAAACCTGCCGCGACGATCAAACTGAATGGGGGCCGTGCGCCAGGGAGTACCGGGCGTTGGTTTCGGCCCGCCTTCCCCCATGCCGAGTACCGGTGATTCACCGATGTCAAATGAGAGGCGGCCGTCCGCTTCAACAATCAGTTGCTGCACCCGTTGTCCGCGTGCGTTGGTTGCGGTGATGGTGAGAGGATTGCTTTTGATTTCAACCGAGAGTGCGCCAACCGTTCTCGTGAGCGTACCACTCAGCGTTCGCAGGCTGATCACCGGCTTCGCATACGGTCGCTTCGCGACACCAGGCGAGAAGGGAAGGTCGTCTGCGTACGTAAGTGGTTTGAGCGTCACGCGGATGCTCGCGTCGCCAGCAGGACGGATATTGAGCTCGGCAGGTTGGCCAGCGGCGGTAATTGGTTGCGCCGTGAGTTCCATTGCTGCGCCGAATGTGAGCAATGCACTTGCAACTGTCCCAATTGACGAGTGCTTCGTCGCGCGCTTGATGCCACGCCGGAGAATTCGTATGCAGCCTGTAGTCATGTTCTTCGCGAATTGAAGATTTCGGAACGATTGCCGCCCGTTGCGCTGAATTGTCGGTAGCACTGGCTAGCGATACCGCACGCCGCTTCGCATGACAAATACCGGTCGCTTCATGACGGTGATGTCGCGGAGTGGATCACCGTCCACCGCCATGAGATCGGCGTCGAAACCAGCCACGATCGCACCGATCTTGTCTCCCAGACCAAGTGACGCCGCGCTTGCAGAGGTCGCGGTCACAATAACATCCATCGGTGATTGCCCGGCCTTCGCGCGGCAGATCAACTCCTCTGCGTTTCGTCCGTGCGCGAGTGCCACCGCATCCGTACCAAACACCACTTTCAATCCCGGTGTGTTGATGGCGCGCGCGTAGAGAGCGGGAGCAACTGGTAACGCGTCCTTAAGTGGCTTGAGCGTAGAATCACTAAAACTGTACGCGTCCGGATGATCGACATAATTCTGAAACACAAGACACACTTGCGGATCGAAAATCGTACCGCGCTCGGCCATCAACTTAAGTTCGGCGTCAGTGGCAAAGAGCCCGTGTTCGATTTGTGTACATCCGCCCAATACGGCAGCACGTACGCTCCCGGCGCTGATCGCGTGCACTACCGAGCGAAGACCTTGCGCTTTGGCTTCCCCACAAATGGCGGCTATCTGTTCGTCCGACAAAGTTTGCGCACCGCCGGAACCCAATCCCGACGACGCGAATAGTTTGATAACGTCGGCGCCCTGCGATTTCAGTTGACGTACTTGCATTCGTAGTGAATCGACGGGGGTGCGCGCGTTACTTATCTGCGTAATCGATGTCAGAATACGCGGCCCTGGAATGAGTCCGCGCGCTACTGCATCGCGCAAATCCAGATCTTCTGAACCACCGACACTCTGAATGGTCGTGAAACCGGCCATTAGCGTGGCGTACAGATTTCCCGCGCGCGCGAGTGCTGCTTGTGCCGGCGTATCGCCACTGCGATTTGAATTGCGCTTGCCCTGGCGATCGACGTACCAACCTGGATGGGTGTGCGTGTCGATGAGTCCGGGCATCAACGTGGCAGTACCGAGCTCGATATCTTTAGCGTTCGAGAGTTTGACTGCCGTCGTTGAAATACGATCAATGTGATTGTTTTTCACCACGACCCACACGTTACTCCGCATTCCACCGCGTCCGTCCAACATTGTGGCTGCGTGAATGACCGTGAAGGAGTCGCTCACGACAGCACGCCGCGCGGCACCGACCGTGGTGCGCGTGGTGAACGCGGGAGGAGGTGCCGGTTTGTTGGTGTTGAGCTCCGTGACCGTTGCGCCGCTGCCCACTGCAACCGCCGATAGAATGACCAGGTTTCGAATCGTATGCGGCATATCCGTCTTACCTCGGCGAAATCTTCGAGACGTCAACGCGCCAGAGTTGCCCGATGCGGTGATCACCCACCCAAACGGCACCGACGCCATATCGGAGTCCGTCGGCACCTGTTCCTCCAACATATTGGTGCGTGACCGTGTTCGTGCGCGCGTCGATGCGCGTGACTGGTTTGCCGTCGACACTCAACCACACCGCGCCACCACCCGCCGAAATGTCGCCGGCGCCTGTGGGGGCGCGTGCTTGTATGCGAGCAACTTCGACGTTCTTGCGCGGATCAATCCGAGATACCGAACCGTCCGCGCGGTTTTGCACCCAAATGGCACCTTCGCCGGCGGTCATGAATTTTGGCGAGCCACCAACTTTAATGGTCGCAACAACTTTGTTTGTTGCGGGATCAATACGCGACACAACGTTATCGCGACTGCTTGCGACCCAGACACTGCCGAATCCGGCAATCGCAACGTCCGAACGCGCACCAGTGACGATGTTTGCTTGAACCGCTCCGTCCTTCATGTTGATACGCGCGATGCTGCGCGATGCGGAATCGGTCACGTTGTCGGGAATCCAGAAACTGCCATTCGCAATGGCGAAGGCACCTTCGCGTCCACGCTTGATGGGCACGTGAATTTTGCGCGCCACAGAGTTGGTACGCGGATCAATTTCGTTCATCACGCTGTCACCGCAGGTCGCCACCCACACGCGTTCGTCGGCAAATTGAATTCCAAGACAGCCGTTGCGTCCCATCGGAATGTCCGCGATGAGTTTGTTGCTGCGATCGTCAATGCGAGAGACGCGATCGGGCGAATAGTTCACTACCCAGACCGAATGGTCGCCAAACGTGATCCAATCGGCCGACTTTGGCAGGTCGATGCGCGCGACAATTGGGAGACTGTCCAGTGGGATTCGGGCACGCGCAAGGGCGGCCGACGTTGCCGCCGAGTCGGGAGTCGCGGTCGCTGCGATGGGTGACACACCGTTCGCTTGACTTCCGGTCGGTGGCGCGGCTGTATGGGCACATGCCGCCACGAGGCAAGCGCATGCAATGAAGCGTGGTGTCGGGTTTCTCATGTTGCGTTGTGTTAGGCTCGGCAATCGAACGCCTTTGCTATGTGTGATCGCTCCAACGGTGCAGTTTGCGGCACCTGTTCGCAAGCCGAATCAGTGGGGAACCGAGACATCGGTGGTTATTGGCGAAACTCTGGCCGACTATTCTTCGATTTCACGTACGGGGACACGCGCGTTTGTACGCCTGCCACTCTGGCGACGAGGCCTTGCGGGACATATCCTCATCACACAACGCGCGCTTGGCGCGCCTAACGGAGAATCGATGAGCCAATTTCAGCGCCGAGCAGCGTGGGTTGCGTTAGCAGTGTCTGCGGGGTTTGTGCTGGCCGCCTGTGAATCGAAAGGAACGAAGGCCAGCGACTCCGCGACGGCGGTGGCAGTTGGCCTGCCCGACCTCAAGCAGAAGATGGCGGCGTACACCAGCGTTACCATCCATTCGGACACGACAAATCTCACGCCGAAAGAACGCCAGATGTTGCCGCTGCTGATTGATGCGGCGCGCGCGATGGACCCGATCTATTGGCAACAAGCGTACGGGTCGCGCGATTCGCTGATGGCAGCTGTGAGTGATACCGGCATTCGTCGATTCATTGACATCAACTACGGTCCGTGGGACCGGCTCGAAGACAACGCACCGTTCGTGACCGAAATTGGATCACGCCCGCCCGGCGCCAATTTGTATCCGCGCGACATGACCAAAGAAAAGTTTGAAGCCGCTCTCGCGAAGGTGTCGAAAACAAAAGCGGATTCGTTGAAGAATTTGTACACGCTTGTGCGACAAGGCCCGGGAGACACGTTGCTGGCGGTGCCGTATCACGTGGCGTTCAAAGCACAAAACGAAATTGCGGCTGGCAAATTGCGCGGAGCGGCCGCGTTGGCCGAAGACGCCGGACTCAAGAAGTATCTCGGGCTGCGCGCTGCCGCACTGCTGAACGATGAGTATCAATCGAGTGATCTCGCGTGGATGGACATGAAGAACAACACGCTGGATATCGTGATTGGTCCAATTGAAACGTACGAAGATGGATTGTACGGCTACAAGGCCGCGAACGAAGCGTACGTGTTGATCAAGGACAAATCGTGGAGTGAACGTTTGTCAAAGTATGCGGCCATGTTGCCTGCGCTGCAGAAAGGTTTGCCGGTTTCCGATGAGTACAAGAAGGAATCACCGGGTACGGATTCTGATCTCAACGCGTACGATGCAATTTTTTACGCCGGGCAGGCAAACGCGGGCGCGAAAACAATCGCGATCAATTTGCCGAACGACGAAGAGGTGCAACTCAAGAAGGGAACGCGTCGTTTGCAGCTCAAGAATGTCATGCAGGCCAAGTTCGACAAGATTCTGATGCCGATTGCGACGGAACTACTCGATGCTGATCAAATGGCGATGCTCAATTTCAACGCGTTCTTCGAGAACACGATGTTTCACGAAGTCGCGCACGGACTGGGTATCAAGAACACCATCAACAAGAAGGGATCGGTTCGCATATCGCTCAAAGAACGTGCGGGCGCGCTGGAAGAGGGCAAAGCCGACATTCTTGGTTTGTACATGGTGCAGAAACTCAACGAGCAGGGTGAACTCAAGGGCGAGGATGTGCACTCGAACTACGTGAGTTTCCTCGCGAGTCTGTTTCGTTCTGTGCGTTTTGGCGGCGCCGATGCGCACGGTCGCGCGAACATTGCCGCGTTCAATTTCCTGCAGAAGGCCGGCGCGTTTACGCGCGATTCCACCACGAGCAAGTATCGTGTGGACATGGCGAAGTTTCAGGCCGGCATGAATGCGCTGAGCGAAAAGATTCTCACGCTACAAGGCAATGGCGATTACGAAGGGGTTGGCGGGTTTCAGGAGCAGTTCGGAAAAATTTCGCCGGAGCTGCAAAAAGACTTGGACCGTTTGAAAACCAAGGGAATTCCGGTGGACATCATTTTCGAGCAAGGGCGGTAGCGGGACCATGACACTCCGGACCTCGAGAGGCGCGGCGGCTGCGCGCGCATTTCGTGCGCTTGGTCCCTGATAGCGGTGGCCAATCACAACAGGCTATTGCTATCGGGGGATGCAGCGCCAGATATGAGAGTGTTGTGAAGGTGCATCGGCACCCAATTACCCTGGAGAACACATGAAGACGTGGTATGCAGCAGTCGTGGCGTTGGCACTGCCGGTTGTCCTGTCCGCACAGGCCACACCCGCCGCCCCGGACAAGAATCCCGTCACGACAGTGTTCCGCAACCGCACCCTTGGGTTGCAACGACAGTTGGCGCAGGCCTTCGATTCCATTCCGGCTGCGAAATTCAACTACAAACCAACACCGGCGCAGCTCACGGTCGGTTACATCGCGCAGCATTTGGCAAGCGACAACTATCTCTTCTGCAACGCGTTCGGCGCGATGAAAGCCACGATCTCGGCGAAGGACAGCGCGACCGCCGATACCGTCAAGGCAACATGGCCGAAGGATTCGCTCGTTGCCAAAATGAAGGCCTCGTTTGCGTTTTGCGAAAGCGCATTTGCGCAGTTGGATGACGCCAATTTAGCCGATCAGGTATCGATCCCTGCCAGTCCGACTCCGCGTATGCTCACACGTGCCGCGATGGTATTGGGACACGCGCTCGACATGGCGGACCACTACAGTCAGATCGCGAACTACATGCGGTTGAACAATCTGATTCCGCCGTCGGCGTTGCCGAGGCCGCGGCCACCGTCGCAGGAGTAGGGGACACTAACACGAAGGCCAACGCACTCGACGATTGAGTGCGTTGGCCTTCGTGTTTTCGGGCGATTCGTTTACCCTGATGCGTGCACCCTCCGACCTACTTGCGCAGCACCCACGTTGTCATGCAACGCTGTTCGTGAACGACGGTTGTCTTGATCGGGTCGAACAACTCGCCGCCGAGTTCTTGCGTTAATGAGATCAGCAATTCGGCGTCGACGAGGAATCGCACCGAACCGTCGAGCAAACGAAACACGCGGCCTTCGATGTGCGCAAAGCGTCCTTCCATGCCAATGGTCGAGGCCAGGCGACAGAACAACATGCCGCCTGGTTTCAGCACACGCCACATTTCGGTGATCATTGCGCGGAGGTGTTGTTCGTCTCGCGCGAAATGCAGTACTGCACTGCTTAGCACAACGTCGGTGGACGCATTATCAAACGACATCGCTTCGACGGCTTCTGCACGAAAGTTCTCGGCAGGCAGATTTGGCGCGAGCTCTGCGGCCAACGCGCGTATTGCCGCAATTGCGCGCGGCTCTTGATCAACGCCGCGCACATTGAATCCGTTTTGCAGCAGATACACCAGGTTGCGACCGCCGCCACAGCCGCAATCCAGCACGGACATGTTCGAAGTGATCCGCCCGCGCAGCAACTGATCAAAGAGGTAGATGTCGATGTTGCCGAATTGGTCTGCGAGTGAATTGTGCATGCGTGACTGGTGAATCGGTTCAGAGGCGCGGCAGTACCTGAACTGTAATCTGTACAGTGCGCACCCGGCCGCCCGCAGCGGTTTGCTTTCGCGACCAACCGAAGGGAGTGCGGTCCGGGCGAAGCGGTCGAAGGCACGTTGATGGTGTAATCGAGTGTCTGAGAGTCGCCCTGTTTTGTGGGCACAACAGCGCCGGTTATTCCGTCAGACAGTCCTTCAAGGGAGAATGTGACTGCATCGGTAAACTTGAAATGCGTGGTTATCCGCGCGGAACCCGGGATGCTCTGTCCGGGACGTCCGCTCAAACTTGTCTCCGCTCCCGCCACGAACACGAACGGTTCCAGGACATTGGCCCGCATCGTCACGATTTCTGTTTTCGTGGTCTGCGCTTGGGTATTGGTTGCAGAAACGCGGATTGTCTTAGTGGGTGGCCAGTAGGTGGCGAGTGGCCGCTCAATTACTCCTGGGTGTTGCGGCACCAAGACCCACCGATTCCTCGTTTGACATCAAGCTCTACGGCACGTCCCGCGGCGCCTCCCCATCGTACTCCACGGGAATCCTGATACGCATTGGCCGCTCGCGCGTGTACTCCTCCATGACCTGTGCCGAGAGTCCGCCCGCGCGGCCCAGTATGAAGATGAATTTCGCGAACAGCGGCGAACAACCGATGTCGTACAGCACCGCGGCGAGTGCGCCATCAATGTTGATCGGCAGCGGCTTGATGAGTTCTTCGGCCGACTGTTCCAGTGCACGCATGAACTGCACGCCGGTACTAGCGATGTCGTACTGCGCGGCGAGTGCGAACAACACATTGGTGCGCGGATCGATTGTGGTGTGTACACGATGACCCAATCCTGGCAATCGCGTTTGGGTCTCAATTGCGCTGGTGACAATTTCGCGCGCTACTTGCTCGATTGACAACGAACGCTGCTCCGCGCGCACCACGCCACTGTTGATCAACTCGAGGCACGTGAGCCCAGCGCCTGCGTGTACATCACCCATCGCGAGTACGCCGGCCGCGAGTGCGGCCTCGGGCGCCTGGCGATTTCCCGACGCGACCAAACGCGCTGCGGCCGCAGACGGAGAACCGGGACCGTGATCAACAGCGGCAATTAGAATTGCATTCACGATTTTGCCCTCGCCTTCGGTTGGCAAGCGCCCCATGTGTAACAGGAACAACACGTCGGCGAAACTTGACTTCAGCATCAGCGATGTCAGATCGTAGCCGCGAATTCGAATGTTGGTTGCGTCGGCGTCGCTGAGCGCGGTCTTCCAGGGGTCCATCACGAGAGAAGAGAGATATTGGAGTGGGGAGTACAGAAAAAACTGCAGCTTAAGGTTCCGGCTGCCAGCCTACTACGATCAGAATAGAAATTACAGAGAAACTGCAGCCAAAGGTTCCACCTGCCAGCTTACTGAGATCAGAGTAGAAATTACAGAGAAGCTGCAGCCAAAGGTTGCAGCTGCCAGTTTATCAGCTTCCAGCTTGCAGAAGTGGCGTCTCATGGCACGCGAATGCATCCGGCCTACAATCGGCCGCGTGTGAGAAAACGTACACATCCGCGATGAGCGTTGCTGCGGTTCATCGAACTCGCGGGCGGCGCGAATACAGAATCACTCCCGAAATCTCAGCAAGCTGGCAGCTCGACGCTTTAGAGCTGGCCACTGATACCTTTGGTTGCCGTTGCCTTTCGGCTTGCAGTTAGAGCTCCCCTTGCGCCACCAGCGTCCGCCTGGGATTCACGAGCAGCGTCAGCAGCCCACCAGCGATGTACACAGCGCCTCCAACCAGCAGCGGCGTCTGCCACGAGCTCCACCACTGCAGTGTGTAACCAACCACGAGTGGACTCAGTGCGCCACCAAGATTCCCACACGTGTTCATCGCGCCGGTAACGCGTCCCGCGGCTTCGCCACCGATGTCGTGGCAGATGGCCCAACAGGAGCTCATACACAGGTCCGTGCACGCGGCGGCGGTCGCGAACATTACCGCAGCGAAAAATGGCGAGTTAGTACGCGCAGCGATAATCAACGCAATGCCACTGATCGGCATGCTGATCGCACCAACTGAACGACCAATCTTGAGTCCGTACCGCTTCACCAGCTTGTCGGTGAGCCAACCGCCCGTGATGGTTGCAATTCCACCGGTAAGCAACACCATGCTGGACAGTCCGGCGGCTTGCGCGGCGGTGTACCCGCGCGCTTCACGAAAATACGTTGGCAACCACGTGAGATAGAAATACAAACCGTAAATCACGCAGAAGTACACGATGCACAAAATGAGCAGATTGAGACTCAGCAGACTGCGCCACGTGACCGCGCTTTGCTTGCTCTCCGATCCTGCCGTAATCTCGGCGAGTTCTTCTTTCGTTACCGCTGGATGTTGTGACGGCGAATCGCGATACCAGCGCCACCAGAAGAAACACCACACGAGACCAAGGCAGCCGAACGAAAAGAATGCCACTCGCCAACCGAAGCGCCCCATCACCAACACAACAAGTGGTGGCGCAATTGCTCCGCCCACTCGGCTACCCGCGAACACGGATCCGTGTGCGAACCCGCGTTCAGAAACTGGAAACCAGCGTGAAAAACTGCGCGAGATGTTGGGATAGGCGCCCGCTTCACCCATACCAAACAGCAATCGTGCGCCGAGTAGTGAGGGTAAGCTCCACGCAATGCCAGTTGCTGCAGTCCACGCGGACCACCACAACACAATACGGGTGAGCACTTTGCGCGGACCAAACCGGTCGCCTAGCCAGCCGGTGGGAATTTCGAAGATCGCGTACGCAAACGTGAACGCGCTGAAAACCCAACCCATTTCGGCGGGACTTAAATGCAACTCATCGCGAATGGCGGGTGCAGCCGACGAAATTGCCACGCGATCGAGAAACGTGATCAGCGAGAGTGCAAACGTGAATTGCAGCAGCGTGCGCCGTCCCGTACGCGGCGCCTTGTTCATTTCGCTCACGCGGTTGCGTTACTCAGCGCACGAACCGAGTTGACATCGGCCTCATTTCGGGAACGGCCGAGGAGTTGCGTCGCCTGGTGTGAGGCCCATCGACCATTTGAGTGCTTCGAAGTACATCTTCGAAACGTCGGGAATGTCCCACGTGGCGGCAGCGTGACCAAGACTTGAGTAGAACACGCGACCCTTTCCGTACATCTTGGCCCACGCAAGCGGGAAGTCTCCATCGGTGCGATGCACACCGGTGTTTGGTGGCATTTTCGAAACATCAAGTCGGAGCAACACGCGCATCTTTTCCCGCGAATATTCCATTGTCTGATAAAACTCGTCGGTCATTGGAAACGTGCCGGCGAAATGTTTGGTGGCGGGGAACGTCGGGTCTTCGTTGATCAGTGTTCCTGGCGCGCTGCCCCACGGATGCCCGTCATAACGTCCGCCCATGAGTTCGCCGAACTCGGGCCACTGCAACAGTGCCGTCGTTGCGGTGTGCGTGGCAACAAAACCTTTGCCGTCATCCTTGATGAATGACACAAGATCTGCTTTCTGATCGTCGGTGAGTTCGATATCGCGATGGCCGAGAAAGAAGATCGCGTCGACGTTGTTGAGGCTGGGCCCGCCGCTCGCGGGCTTCCCCGTTGTCATCATCGGCTTCTTCGAGATGATGTTCGAATCGGTTCGAATGTATGTGTCATACGTACCTGATTCGTATCCCAAGCGTTCGATGACTGAAATCGCGTGCGACACCGAGTCGTGCTGCGCGATACCGTTTCGGGTGTCGGCCCACGCCAGCACTTTCTTGCGAGCAGGGCGTGGCTGCGCCGGTTGCACATCAGCACTCTTCACATTTGGCTCGGCGGCATGAGCGCGCGCACTGAATGACGCCAGGCTTCCAAACGGAATCGCACCAAGCGGAATGGCCAATCCCATTGTACGCAAAAAATCTGCGCGCGTTACGCCGGTATCGTGCTTGTTGTCGTCGCGGGGATCAGACATGTTCGAATTTGCTCCGGATTGGAGTGTCATTTTAGCCGGTACGCGATCAGAGCGTCAGAGACTGGGCTATTCAGGAAACCACCACCGCCGGCCGCCACCACCACGTACTGCTTGCCGTCCTTACCCATGAACGTTGACGGAATGGAGTGCGCGGGCGCTTCGATTTTGTCGATCCACAGCTCTTTGCCGTTCCGGGCATCAAACGCGCGAAAGCGGCTGTCAATTGTTGCACCGATGAACACCAGGTTGCCGGCTGTGCTGATTGCGCCACCAAGACTAGGTGTGCCAGTCTTGATACCTTTCGCTTCCAGTTCTTCGAAGATGCCAAGCGGGACGTGCCACGCGATGTCGCCAGTGCTTGCGTTGACCGCGACGAGTTCGCCCCACGGCGGCGCGGCGCACGTGTAACGCGTTTTCGGCTCCCAAAAGCGACCGCCTTCGGGCGTGACTTTGCGAAATGAATTTCCGCTGCCTTCAACGTGCCCCCATTGTCCCGCATTCATCACGTTGGTGATGATGAGATTGTTTGTCTTGTTGAACGTAACGCCCTGCCAGTTGCCGCCGCCAACCGCGCCTGGAAATACGACAACATTCTTGTTGAAGCCCCACGGTGTGTACGGTCCGGAGTCTTCAAGTTTGTATTGATCCCACAAGCGCTGGCAGAACGCCGTGTGCTCCGGCGAAATTGTGGTCGGCAAATCCGACTTCTTCATCGTGTTGCGCGCGAGTGGTGCGGGCTTAATGGGAAACGGTTGCGTGGGTGATGTCTTTTCACCGGGAACGTCGCTCTGCGGAACCGCGCGTTCTTCGATGCCGAAAATTGGCGTACCGGTTGTTCGATCGAAGATGAACATCAACCCCATCTTGGTAATTTCTGCAACAGCCGGAATACGTTTTCCATCTTTCACCACTTCAAACAACGTTGGTGCGGCGCCCAGATCTGAGTCCCAGATGTCGTGATGCACAAACTGCTGATACCACTTGAGTTTTCCGGTCGCGATATCAATTGCGACCAGTGACGTTCCGTACGCGTTGTTGCCGGGGCGCGTGACGCCGATGTAATCGCTACCGGCAATGGAGTTTGGGGCGTACACAATGCCGCGTTCAACGTCGACGGAGAGGTAACCCCAGACGTTCGTGCCGCCAATCGTTTTCCAGGAATCACTTTCCCACGTTTCGTGGCCAGGATCGCCGGGTTGCGCAATAAGGTTGAACGTCCACACCAGTGCACCCGTATGCGCATTCCACGCGCGAATGACTGGTGAACTACCGGACGTAATCAGCAGATCTTTGTAAATGGCGGGCGGTGACGCAATTCCGGTTCCCATATCGACAAATCCCGCGGTGCCGAATTCCGGGATGGGAACGCCGGTCTTTGCATCAAGTGCCACCATGCGATTGCCGGTGCCTGCATAAATGCGTGCGGGAGTTTTGGCATCGCCGGGCCAGTACGAAACACCGCGACGTGTCGCTTGCGGCGCGGAGTATTTCCAGATTTGCGTGCCGGTGATAGCGTCGAGCGCAAAGAACGCGTTACCCGCAGCGAAATACAAATTGCCGTCAATCACCAAAGGCGTGCTCTCGAAGAATCCGGCAGCGTTTCCGGTGTGGAAGGTCCACGCGCGCGTGAGGTCCTTGACGTTGTCAGCGTTGATCTGCGTGAGCGTTGAGAACTTCGTGGCGCCTTGATCCTGTCCGTAGTACGTCCAGTTGTTCTGCGCGTGAAGCGGGAGCGCAGCGGCCAGTAACAAACAGGCGCTCGCTGTAAACTGGCCTTTCAGCTTGATCATTGTGGCGTGAGTTGCGGAAGGAAAACGCGGCAGGGCGGCGCGGATATTCGGACCGAGATCGCGGTCGGGCTGTGCGGGATCGACCTTGCCTCACGTTAGTGACCACTCGGGCGTGCGCCAGTGATCGCGACGGGTGTAACGGTGCGGTTACCGTAACAACACTCGTTCGGATGTTCAGCCTGTCATATCATCACTGAGCAATTTCGCACCAGTTCCCACCAGCACACTTCCCGCCAGCATCAACGAGCGCATATGGCAGTTGCGACAAACACTTCCGCCCAAGTCCAGTCCCCGAAAACTCTGACCCCCGACGAAACCGCGCTAACCGGCGCGTTGTTGGCGCGCGCACGTCAGGCCATGCGAGACATTGAGCACTACGACCAGGACATGGTCGATCGGTTGTGCCGCGCAGTAGGCTGGGCGGGTGGGAATGAGGAAACCGCCACGAAGCTCGCCAACATGAGCGTGGACGAAAGTGGACTCGGCAGTCGTGAACCACGACGACGCGCGAAAGTACAGGGAATTCTGCGGGACGCACTCCGCCAAAAAAGCATTGGCATCATCGAAGAACTTCCCGCGCTGGGGATCGCCAAATACGCGAAGCCAGCAGGTGTGATTGCGGCGTTGGTTCCGGTTACGAGCGCGTACGTAACGCCAGTTGGAATTGCGATCTATGCACTCAAAGCACGCGATGCGGTGATCTTCTCGCCGCACCCCGCCAGCAAACGCACGACCAATGAAGTTGTGCGCGTGATGCGGGCTGCATTGAAATCGGTTGGTGCGCCAGAAGATCTGCTGCAATGCGTGGAGAATCCCAGTATTCCACTCGCGAATCACCTCATGAGCGAGTGCGATCTCACGATTGCAACAGGTGGTCCGGCGATGGTAAAGTCGGCGTACGGCTCGGGAAAACCGGCGTACGGGGTTGGGGCGGGCAACGCGACGATGGTGGTTGATGAAACGGCCGACGTTGAAGAAGCGGCACGCAACACACGTATCAGCAAAACGAACGACAACGGTTCGGGCTGTTCGGCCGACGGCAACATGTTGATCGACAGCACGATTTACAGTGCGATGGTTGCGCGGTTGCAATCAGAAGGTGGTTATCTCGTGCAAGGTGCCGAGAAGGAGTTGTTGCGCGCTGTGTTTTGGGATGCCGATGGTTATCGCACATCGAACACGATTGCGCGTCCCGCCGCAGCCATTGCAGCGCTCGCCGGTTTTCAGATTCCTGACGACAAGACGTTCCTGCTGGTGGAGGAAGAAATGATCGGCAAGGAACATCACTACTCGCGCGAGAAACTTGGACCCGTGCTCGCGGTGTTCAAGTACCACGGCTTCGACGACGCGCTCAAGAAAGTCGCGCAGATCTTTGAAGTGGGCGGTCGGGGACATTCGTGCGGCATCTATTCGTTCAACGATGAACACATTCACCAACTCGCACTCGCCGCACCGGTTAGTCGCATTATGGTGCGTCAGGTGCAGTCTGCCGGCAACGCGGGCAACTTCACCAATGGCATGCCGATGACGTCAAGCATGGGTTGCGGTGTGTGGGGTGGCAACATCACAAACGAAAACATCGCGCTTAAACACTATCTGAACGTCACGTGGGTAAGCCGACCCATTCCGGAAGATCGTCCATCGGAAGCTGAGTTGTTTGGTGAGTTCTACGGTAGCGCCACTTTCTGATCGTCTCAACTCATCGAACCATGACTACTGCCACACGGTTTACCCACGGTCCGGGGACGGTTGTTCGCGAGAAGGCCCGCGACAACGCAACCACTCGCATCGCCGCGTATCTACTCACGGAATACCTCGAGCGCATTGGTGTTGACACCATCTTTGGCTTGTGCGGACACACGGTTATCGCACTGCTTGACGCCCTTGCGAAGAGCAAGATTCGTTTCGTCTCAACACGTCACGAACAAACCGCAACACATGCGGCCGATGGTTATGCGCGTGCAACAGGTAAACCCGGCGTTGCGATGTTGCACCTCGGACCCGGACTGACAAACGGCGCAACTGGCGTCGCAAACGCCGCGCTCGATTCCATTCCAATGGTCGTTATCGCCGGGGACACGCAGTCGTATTACCACGGCCGGCATCCGCATCAGGAAGTGAACATGCATCAGGACGCGGATCAGTTTCAGATCTATCGTCCGTTCTGCAAACGGGTGTATCGTGTGGATCGCGTTGAGGATTTGCCGCGCATCATGGAGCGCGCGTTCCATCTTGCGACCACGGGGCGCCCGGGCCCAGTGCTGGTGGACGTGCCAATGGATATCTTTTCAGCCGATCTCGCCGTTGACGCATTCGACAAAATGCCGCCAGCAATTGGTCGCCCAACGATCGACCCTGCCACCGCACTACACATTGTGCGGGAGTTGGTAAACGCCGAACGTCCCGTGCTGTACGCAGGTGGAGGTGTGTTGTCTGGCCGTGCCTCTGAAGAGCTCGCGGCACTCTCCAACGCGTTGCAAATCCCGATCGCACACACGTTGATGGGCAAAGGCTGCGTCCCCGACCATCATGAATATCTCGTCGGCCAAACGGGTTTCTGGGGTACGCCGATTGCCAACGACACGTGCATGAACGCCGATCTCATTCTCGCAATCGGCACGCGTTTCGCCGAGGCGAATTCGAGTTCGTGGAACGGTACGTCGACGTTTCAGATGCCGCCCACGCGTCTGATGCATATTGATGCAGACGCTGCGGAAATCGGTCGCAATTACCAAACGGAACTTGGCATTGTTGCGGACGCAAAAACGTCACTGGCCGCGTTGGTTGACGCCGCGAAAACAGTTACCCCGCGCGATCGTGGATCGCTCAAGATTGACATCGCGGCCGGGCGCAAAGACTTTGCGTCGAACTTCAGCCATCAGTGGGAATCAACGCAGTTTCCGATGCGTCCCGAGCGCATCTTGAGTGAATTGCGCAAAGCCGTTCCCGAAGACGGTTTTATCGTGACTGATGTAGGCTGGAACAAGAACGGCGTCGGACAACAATTCCCAATCACCGTTCCGGGAACGTTTATCACACCAAGCGGCCTCGCCACGATGGGGTTTGGCCCCGCCGCCGTACTCGGCGTCAAACTCGCGTGCCCCGATCGCGCGGCGGTTTGTCTTGTGGGTGACGGTGGATTCAGCGCAAATCCATCAGTCGTGATGACTGCAATGGAGGCGAACTTACCGGTTGTGTGGCTCGTGATGGACAACGCGGGTTTTGGCACAATTGCCGGACTCGAGTCGATGCATTACGACACAACGTTTGGCTGCATGTTCATGCGAAATGGCGAGCCGTATAGAGTCGACTACGCCGCCATGGCACGGGCATGTGGCGCTCGCGGCATCATGATTACTTCCGCAGATGAGCTGGGCCCGGCGCTGCGTGGAGCGCTCGCCTCCGGGATGCCGACCGTCATTCAGGCGCCCATGGAAAACGTGCCGACGCCCACCCCCGGTCATTGGGACATAAATGACGTCTATCGGGCTGGCGAGTAGGCGCTCACCTTTCCGGTGACCCGCGTGCTGTCCCCGAAGGAGCGTGTATGCCAGCAGGACCCACCAACGAGGGTGTCGTCAACACCGCCAGCGGAGCCGCACAAAGTGCGGGTGAACAAAGTGCGGGTGAACAACGTGCGAGCGCACAAGATGCGGGTCTACACGGTACTGTTGCACACAGCGCACCTCCGCACGCCACTGTGGTTCCGACCTTAGTTGATGAAACGAAGGATTTAGCGCGCTCAATTGCAGAACAACTCGATCGTGTGCTGCGGAGCGCCACGTTTCAACAATCAGACAGGTTGAAGCGCTTCCTCGAGTTTGTTGTGCAGGAAGCCATTGATGGACGCGGTGGGAATCTCAAGGAATACGTCATTGGTGTGCACGTGTTCAAGAAACACGTGTCATTCGACCCGCGCACGGATCCCATCGTTCGCGTGCAAGCACGTCGCCTCCGCGCGAAGCTCGAGCTGTATTACAACGAAGGCGGGCAACATGATGCGCTGATCATTGAACTGCCGCGCGGTGGTTACGCCCCGGCTTTCAAACCGCGCACCGACCCGCTGCCAGCTGTCGCCGAAGCCGTACGACCGTTTCCCGGGCGCAACACGATTGCCATTCAGGAATTCGAAGATCTTGGCGGATCGGCCAATCTTGTTTCGTTTGGAAAAGGTGTACGCGAAGAACTGATCCATCGCCTGTCCCGATTGCAGAGTGTGCGCATTGTCGCATCAGTCGCCCCCGATTCGCCGAACGCTTCTGCATCGTCCGCGTCTCCGTCGGCCGCGGTGTTCATCCGAGGCAGTGTGCGGTGCTCAGGCAACATGCTCCGCGTAAACGTCCATATGTTGGACTGCCGTAGTAATTCGTATCTGTGGTCCGCCTCCATCGACGGCGAGTTGAGCGATCCATTCACAGCGCAAGAACGAGTGGCCAGCGCCGTCGTTGAAAAGTTGCTGTTTGACGTCAACAATGACCGCCCCGCCGGCGGATACGCACGCGCGCTCGATAACCTCTCGGCACAAAATCTGTATTTGCAGGGGCGGTATCATCTCAACCAGCGTACGGAAGAGAGCTTGCGCAAAGCGCTCGACTTCTTCGAGAAAGCGTTGGCCGAGGACAGTCAGTTTGCGCTGGCACAAAGCGGATTGTCCGACACGTACGCGCTGCTTGGACATTATGGCGTACTGGGTCCTACCGATGTTTGGACAAAAGCCACGTCGCTTGCGGCATCCGCCGTTGTGTTGGATGAACATTCCGCCGAAGCACGCACATCACTCGCACACGCAAAGGCGACGCAAGACTGGGACTGGGCCGGCGCAGAACTGGAGTTTCAGCGCGCCATTACACTCAATCCCAGGTATGCAACCGCGCACCACTGGTACGCGGCGTCGTGTCTGGCACCGTTGGGCAGATTGGACGAAGCGTTGAACGAGATGCGCATTGCGCAGGAGATTGATCCGGTTTCATCGATCGTCGCGCGCGATCTCGCAGTGATACATTTCTATCGTCGTAATCTGGATGCCGCGTTGGATCAGTGTGATCACACGATTGAACTCAATCCGTATTTTGCACCCGCATACTTCACATTAGGCTGCATTCAAGAACAACGCGGTGATTTTGACGAAGCGGTGGCCGCCTTTCAGCGGGCGGTGCATTTGTCGCCGAAGACACCACGAATGTTGGGAGCGTTAGGGCGCGCGTTCGCGCTGTCCGGCCGTAACGAGCAGGCGGTGGAGTTGTTGCATGCGCTCGAGGTAATTGCCACGGAACGTTATGTGTCACCGTTGGATTTTGCCTGGATCTATTTCGCGCTTGGCGATTCGGGCGCGGGTTTTCAGTGGCTAACGAAAGCATTCGACGATCGTTCGTTCGAATTGTTGTCGATGAATGTGGATCCACGGTTTGATCCGTGGCGCCAGGAACCGCGCTTTCAGTTGTTGTTGGCGCGGTTGCGATTGAGCTGAGTACGAGGATCGAACGCCGAATCTGCGATCGGCGATACGCCAGCAGCATGAGAGGACCAACTTCGCGATTGAGCCAGAAACCGCCCCGCCGGAGCAGCGTGCGCCCCGAGTTCGCCGCGTTGCCGATTGTCGTCGCGACCGTTCACGCGAATTCCGCCTCGTGTATTCACCTCTCGGACCTTCACGCGACAGTTCGCGCCGGAAATCCATCCCGGATTTGAGAAGGCTCCGAATAGCGCTACAATTGTTGGGGAACAGGTGTCCCAACTTTCCCCAACAGTTGAACCCATGCCCCGCCTCGCACTGTCTTCCGTTGCCTCCGCACTTCTGATCGCCGCTATTGGCTGCAGCGCGTCATCACAGCTAGGTCATGCCGACGGTTCTCGTGACTGCTGTCAAGAAGACGGCCATCGTATTGAAGACCGGTTCAAGGTGAACTCGTTGTCGACGCGGCGATTCACACACACGGAGTATTGGGCGGCGCTCGATCCCGTGCTCAAATCCAGCACGCTCAAGGTTACCAAATTCGGTGAGTCATTGCAGGGCCGAGCGCTCAATGCGATCACTGTTGGCAGTGGACCGACCACCGTGTTGTTGTGGTCACAGATGCACGGGGATGAATCAACCGCGACGATGACGCTGGCCGACATGCTGGCGTGGTTTGGTTCGCGCACACGCGAACGCGACGTGTTGCGTGACCTTCTCACGAATCGGCTAACGATCGTGATGGTTCCAATGCTCAATCCCGATGGCGCCGAGATGTTTCAGCGCGAGAATGCAATGGGTATTGATGTCAATCGCGACGCACGCCGCCTGTCTACGCCAGAGGCGCGTGCGCTCAAGGCACTGCGCGATTCAATCAGCCCGTCGTTCGGATTCAACTTGCACGACCAGAATGGGCGCACCCTGGGCAGCACAAGTGGCCGGCAGGTGGGCATCGCACTATTGGCGCCCGCAGCCGATGAAGCAAGAAGTTACGGACCAACTCGCGCAACAGCGCGACTCGTCGCAGCGCGCATGCGCACCGTACTGGAGCGCGAAATTCCGGGGCGTGTCGCCAAGTATGATGACGCGTTCAACCCGCGCGCGTTTGGTGACCTGATCCAGCAGTGGGGCACCAGCACCGTTCTTATTGAGAGTGGTGCGCTTCCCAACGACCCTGAAAAGCAGAAGTTGCGTGCAGTGAACATGGTTGCGATTCTCACGGCATTGGAAGCGATCGCAACTGGCGGGTATCGGGCAGCAAATCCAGACGCGTACGAATCACTTCCGGTCAACGCCGGCTCGGCGGTCGATCTCGTTATCACTGGGGCGCGCCTGGTCCTTCCGGGTGAGCAGCCAATGTTGGTTGATATCGCTATCAACTACGAAGACGCACTCAAGAAAGGCCGTGCGCGCGTTCGTGAGGTTGGCGACCTGGCCGCTGTCACGGCACTCGACACCATCAACGCAACGGGACTGTATCTGCATCCCGCGGCAGCAATGCTGACTGAGCAAAAGGGACAGCGTTGGTTGCGCTTGAACGCAGTCGTGCAGCTCGCAATCAGGCGCGGCCCGGAATCATCCAGTGCGTTGGTGCGCGAGATTGGTGGCAACTAGCGCAGCATCAGACGGGCTTCACCACAACCCCCATTCCTTCGCCTTTCCGTTCGCCATTCAGAAACGCAACGGTACCGTTCACAATAACGGCGTTGAATCCAACGGCGTATTGAAACGGCTCTTCGTATGTGGCTTTGTCGATGACGGTATTTGCATCAAACACGGCAACATCCGCAGGCAATCCAACAACCAATCGCCCGCGATCTTTCAGTCCAATGCGCGACGCGGGTAGTCCCGACATCTTATTGATCGCTTGTGCGAGTGTGATGGCTTTCCGCTCGCGCACATAACGCCCCAGCACGCGCGCAAACGCGCCCAATCCACGCGGATGCGGACTGCCACGACGCGTGGGACCGTCAATTGCGAGCGCTCCGCCGTCGCTGCACACCATGCCTTGCGGGTGTGCCAGAATGCGATCGATGTTGTCTTCGCTCATGGCAAATCCAACCATGCCAACGTTGCCCGCGCTCCGTTTGAGCAGTTGCATGCACAGTTCGTATGGATCAATTCCAACCGTCGCTGCGTACGCGCCTAGTCGTTTGCCTTCCGCGGCGCGATCAACATCTGCGCGAACTGATGTGATGTGCACGTTGCCCCAGCCACCAATCAACTCAACTTTGTCGAGCGTAGCCTGCTTGATGCGTGCAGCGGTTAACGGATCGGACAGTCGCGCAAGAAACGCATCGGTGCTGCCGTCGCGGCTCCACACGGGAAAGAGATTGGTCAACCCCGTGGAATACGCGGTGTAGGGATACCGATCGAACGCCGCATCAATACCATCTCGGCGCGCATTCGCAACACGTTCAAACGCCGCATCCAACTTGTTCCAGTTGCGCGGACCCTGCGTTTTCAAATGGGAAATCTGCAACGGACATTTCGCACCGCGTGCGACGGCAATGGATTCGTCGATCGACTCGAGCACGCGATCGTCTTCGTTCCGCATGTGCGTGGCGTACGGCAGCTTCCGCCCACTGAGCGGCTTGCACAACGCCACCAACTCGGCCAAGCTCGCAAACGCGCCCGGTGTGTATTCCAATCCCGACGACGCGCCGCAGGCGCCAGCGTTGAGCGCGCTCTCAACCAACGCCGTCATGCGCGTGATTTCGGAATCGGTAGCGGGACGATTTTCGTTGCCGACAACCCGCCCGCGAATGCTGCCCAATCCAACCATACATGCAACATTTACCGCAGGCTTCAGGGCGCCGAGTGAGGTGAGCCACTTCGCGAAACTGTCGGGTCCGTCGACGCCGTTCGAGCTGCCATCCTGTCCACCAACGATGGTGGTGACGCCCTGTCGAATAACAGATTCCGCGCGTGGATCGCTCGACAGCGAACTCTCGCCATGCGAATGGATGTCGATGAACCCGGGCGACACGACGAGATTGCGCGCATCGATTTCCTGTTTGCCGCGATCGGAAATTTTTGGCGCGATGACCGCAATGCGTCCGTTCGTAATTGCGAGGTCGCGCACGTTGCCTTGAGCGCCCGTTCCGTCAAACAACAGGCCGCCCCGAATCACGATGTCGTAGTCGGCGCGACGCAGCAACAGTGACGGTGCACTGGCGGCCGCCAGCAGAGAACCCGCTCCGGCTGTAACAAAGTCGCGTCTCGATGTTGTCATATGCAAGTATTGTCGCTGCAAAGTGTGCGCTTGTCGAGTGTGCGCGCAGTAGAGTGTCACAACTGGGCCCCTCGATCGTCCATTCAGGAGATCCCGCCGAACGGGTGAATTCAACGACCGTAGCCATTACCGGAGCAGTTCCGTGAAACGATTCGTAATCCTGGGCGCAGCAGCGATCCTCGCCAGCGGTTCAGCCGGCGCGCAAACGTTATTGCAGGACACATTTGCCGGTGAGAACGGCGGCGCCAGCCAACTCAACTTTGCTTCCTTCACGAATTGGAACGTGGCCGGGAAGGTTGACATGATTGGTCAGGGCAATCCCTGGGGTATTTCGTGTGTGGGAATGTGCGTTGACATGGACGGCACTGGTGGCCCGGGCGCACTGGTCTCCAAGCAGAACTTCGCGTTCAGCTCGGGCGATGTGATGAAGATCAGCCTGAATGTGAGCGGCAGTCAGCGCGGCAACGCGCTGGACGACTTCTATCTCCATTTGAATTTTGGATCGAATACGACATTGGGCAGTTTCCTGGGAACAGGTGGATTTGCAGGGTCCGGCAATATCGGAAACACCGCGGCCTATAACACGAGTAATTCGCTCGCGGGGAACGCGCCGTTTTCCATTTGGTCATTCCAATTCGAAGCACTGCAGGCCGGCAGCGTGCAGTACACCATCGGCACCAACAGCGCCGATAACGTAGGACCGGTGCTCGACGATGTGTTGATCGAACGCGCGCAGACGGGAACCGTAGTGCCGGAGCCCGCAACGTGGGCGATGATTGCGTTCGGACTGACGGGCATTGGCGTCGCCGCCAAGCGACGCATGCGAAAATAGTCTGGCTCGTGCGGTGCCGCGAATGGCGACGCCGCGTGAACATTACTGTCCCCGGGGCACCTAACTTCGAGAACACGCGCGCAGTTCGCATCGCCGTTGCTGGCTCCGCCCTTCTCAGCTTTACTCGGCCGTTCTCAGCGTCCCTGCACTTGCAGAGGGAGGCTACGACCCATCCCAGCAGGACCGGCGCAGTCATTCGAGATTTCCCAACTGCAACCCCGGATTTCCGCGCGCTAAGTTTCCGCCATGCGAATCCTGATCCACATCCAGTGGCCCGTGAAAGCGTGGAGCATTCCCGACACGCACGCTGAGGCGCTCTACACTCAGTTCCCCGAGGTAGAGTTCATACGTGCACTGAACATCGACGACGCCGCGAAAGCCATTGTTGATGTCGACGCCGCGTTTACGCCTCGGCTCACCGCCGAAATGGTGTTGAGCGCGTCGAAATTGCGGTGGGTACATACACCCGCGGCAGCCGTGGAGGGTCTCTTGCCGCTCCGCACGCTGGACGATCGCAGTATAGTTGTCACAAACTCGAAGGGTATTCAGGCCGTGCCGATCGCTGAACACGTCATGGGCGGCATCCTGATGTTGTCACGCAAATTCAATCGCACCCACGACGCGCAACGCGACCGCGCCTGGATTCAGAATGACCTCACCAACGACTGGCCCTGGCTGCTGAGCGGCCAACGCATGACCATTGTTGGACTGGGCACCATCGGTCTTGAGATTGCTAAACGCGCCAACGCATTTGGCATTCATGTGACCGGTGTTCGCCGCAATATTGGTGCACCCAAATCACCGTTTGTTGATCGGGTAGTTGGTGCTGATCAGTTGGACAGCGCGCTCGATAATTGTGACCTGCTGGTGCTGAGCGCGCCGGGTGTTGCATCGACACATCGCATGATTGGCGCTCAGCAAATTGCGCTCCTCAACCGCGGCGCGTTACTCGTGAATATCGCGCGTGCGCAAATTGTTGACGACGCTGCAATGCGGGCCGCGCTCGAAAACGGTCAACTTGGCGGCGCTGTGCTTGATGTGTTCGAACGTGAACCACTCGACCCAGCGGATGGATTGTGGGCGATGAAGAATGTCGTGCTCACACCGCACAGTTCGGGCTTTCGCGCAACGCACTGGGATGCCGTGCGGGATTTATTCGCCGAGAATTTGGGGAGGTTTCTGCGCGGTGATGTGTTGTTGAATCAGGTGGATCTCGCGGCAGGGTATTAGTCGTCATCGGTTTCTCGCCACCAACCTACCAAACAATGAACTTGCTGAACGAACCGACGCGCATCTTCTCGCGCGACATCGCATACTTCGCCGACCGCGCCGCGGGCCTCGTGGCGGTAGTCCGAGACGGTTTGCCTCAAGCGCTGCAGCAAGTGCGGGCCTGGCATCCGGCACTGGGCGAAAGGAGTGACGGCGCTTCGCTGCGCGCAAACTTCACGCTGAATGACGCAAAACTTGTCTACGCGCGCCAACATGGGTTCCCCGATTGGGTGACGTTTGCGCAACACTTGCGAACGATTCCTGATAATGCAAACGGCGAGCCATTTCTGGCCGCATTCGAAGCAGCGAAATCGCGGAATTTGGAACAGCTGGCGCAGATTGTCGCTGCACATTCTGACGTCGTGCGCGCACGCGGCACCAACGGAAACACGCTGCTGAACCTGGTGTCGTCGTTGACGCCCGCGCCAACGCGTCAGGAACTACGCACTGCGGTAACGAAACCCGAGCGACTTGCCGGTGTCGAGTTGTTATTGCGCGCCGGCGCCGACGTGAATGTTGCCAACGACCGCGGATGGACGGTGTTGCATCAGGCCGCGTACAAGAATGATCCGGAAATGATTCAGCTCTTCCTAACGGCCGGCGCGGCCAGTGACGTCTCTGCGCATGGCGATGGCGGCACACCGTTGGCGGTTGCTGCGTTCTGGGGACATCGCGAGTCTGTGGATGCGCTGGCCAAAGTTGCCGTTGTACCTGCAAATTTGCGAATGGCAGCGAGTGTTGGGCGCGCCGATCTCATTGCGGCGTGTTTCGACTCAAACGGAAATCTGACCGATTCGGCCAAAGCCAATCGCGCGTTCTATCGACCGCACAGTGGGTTTCCCGATTGGAAACCATCCAACGATTCGCACGAAATCCTTGACGAAGCGTTGGTGTGGGCTGCGAAAAGCGGACGCACCGAAATCATGGACTTGCTGGTACAACATGGCGCGTTTGTCGAAGGCGAACCATATCGCGGTACTCCGCTCGTTTGGGCGGCCGCCAATGGACGCGTTGATACCATTCATTGGTTATTGTCGCACGGAGCGTATCCCAACTATCTCACAACGTTTGGTGGGCTCACGCACGGTCGCGATGTCACCGCACTCCATCTCGCTGCGCAGAGCAATCAGGTAGGAGCGGTGCGCGCCCTCTTGGAGAACGGCGCAGATCCTTCCATAAAGGACGCATTGTACGGCGGTACACCATTAGGGTGGGCGCAACACGATGGCGCCAACGATGTGGTTCCGTTGCTCAGCGCGTTGTAAGTGTGAAATTTGGACCGGGACTGAGATACTGAAAAGTTTGCTACCGGTTTGCAATAGGCCGCACCACACGGTTGAAGTCGTTTAGTTCATCCACTGAGCGATTGCCCACTCACCACCTCGCATTGCACCCGCGCATAATCCCGCGCCCTGAAGTGCACCTTGCCCGACGTGGATTCGGTGTCGACAACAAACGGATCTTCGCCAAACATGCAATAGCTGGCCATCAGGTCATCGGCCGACATGCCGGGTGTGTACGCGCCCTTGAGATAGTCATCCACCACTTCCACCGCTTTCGAAACCGCCTCGGCCAACGTGTTGTACACGCCTAACGGCACGCGTTCTGTTTCGTCACCGTAGTGAAAGTTGTCGTCGAGAAAAAGTTTGAACGGCACGATGCAATTGATGTTCGAGGAGGCTGAGGAGGTGTTCGAAGTATTAGCGGTGCGTAGCGCTTCTCAACGGTTCGCGTGGAGCATCCAAAGTTCAATCGGTTCGAACCGTAGTGGCAGGGCGGTTGTTTCTGAAACTCGTGAACTTCAATCAGCGCGAAGCGTAATGGCGGGATCAACGCGTGTCGCTCGCATTGCGGGAACGTACGTCGCGAAAAGCGCCACGACCGACAGAATGACGGGGCTCACGGCAAACGTAAGTGCATCATGACGCTGCACCTCGAACAGGAATTTCGCCAGCAGCTGGCTGAGTGCAAATGCGGCAAGTGAGCCAACGGTTACACCGGCCACCACCAACACAACACCTTCGCCGAGTACGAGGCCGAACACCTGAACGCGCTGCGCCCCAAGCGCCATGCGAACACCTATCTCAACAGTGCGTTGGGCGACGAGATACGACACTATGGCGTATAGACCAATCACAGAGAGAATGAGTGCGAGACCGGCAAAGCCGACCAGCAGCCATAACAAAAACGTGTGCGTCGAGAGAAGTGCGTTCAGAATCGAGTCCATGGACTCAAGTCGGCTGGCAGCCAGCAGCGGATCGATTTCGGCGAGTGCTTTGCGCGCTCCTGCAATAGTAACACTCGCTGGTGCATTGGTCCGAATGGCGAGCGTAACTGTTGGACCGAATCCGCGTTGCTGTGCGGCGAAGAACACTTCGGGATGGGGAGACATGGTCAGATCCTTCTGTAGCATGTCATCGACGACGCCAACGATAACTGGTGCGATGAAACCCGATTCGTTGAAAAACCGAGTGGGAAGCGGTAAGCCAATTGGATTGCGCTCATGAAAGAATATTCGCGCGGCCGCCGAGTTGACAATCGCAACGCGGGTTGCCTGGGCATTGTCTGTTGCCTGAAAATTGCGCCCCTTTTTGAGCTTGATACGAAACGTCCCGAGATATTGCGTGCCGATATCTTTTACCCAGATGTCGTGATTCACCTCGCTTAGTTGCAACGGATCGTGGTAGGTGAAAACACCATCAACACCTTCGGCGAGACTTCCCTGGCCTGCCAGTAACGGTGCCGGACCAACGGCGACGCTTTGCACACCCGGCATTTCCGCGAGTTTGTTCGTGAGTTGCTCCGTGAACACGCGCCACGAAGTCGAATCGCCATATTGACCGTGATTCAATTGGATGTTTGCAATGACGACACCAGCCGGTGAGAAACCGAGGCGATCTGGACGCGCAAGCGCCGCAACACTTCGAATGAGCAGCCCCGCGCCGGTAATCAGCAGCAACGTCAGCGCCAGCTGCGTCATCACCAAACCCTGCCGCACTCGGCTCAAGCGTCGGCCACGACCAGAGCTCGCAGCCCACTGCCCCATCATCGGTTGAGTGCGATTCGCGGTAATATTGAGCACAGGAACTATGCTGACGGCAATTGCAGTAAACATCGCAAGCATCAACGCGTACAGCACGCTTCCTGCGTTCACTTGTACACTGCGAACGTTGTTGATTTCTGCCGGAGCAATTGATCCCAGTGTCGCAGACGCGGCATAGGCAATCACCAAACCGACTGTGCCACCGATTACGGCCAACAGAACATTTTCTGCCAGAATCAACAACGCGAGCGACTGTCGACCGGCACCCAGCGCGATGCGTACTGCCAGTTCGCGCCGACGTTCAAGCGTTCGCGCCAAAGAGAGGTTGGCGACGTTCGCACATGCAATCAGGAACAGCAACACAGCGGCTCCCAGGAGTAATTGAAGCGCGGGTCGTGCTGATCCAAAGAGTTGTTCATGCAACGATTGTACGACTAACCGAATCTTGGTGCCGTGCTTTCGAGTGTTTTGAATTGACGGTGAAAGTGCCTCGAGCTCGGCGGTGATGGTTGAGAGCGTGATACCGGGCTTGGGTCGCGCGACAATTTGCTTGGCATCAGCGCACCGACTGCAGGGCGCCCACGGCGTCCAGTATTGCGCGTCAAAGGGCAGTCCGACCTGGCGCGGCAGCACGCCCACGATATTGTACTCAATGCCGGCGATTTTGATGGACTGGCCAACAATATTTGGATCGAGCATATATCGCCGCTGCCATAGATCGTAGGACAGGACCACGACACGGTCGCCAACTTCAGCGTCAGAAAACCAGCGACCGTGAAGAGGTTGTGCGCCGAGTACTTTCAGCAGATTCGCAGTGGCTTTTCCTCCGAGAACGAATTCGGACCCATACTTGTCGTTGATTGTAGCGCGCACAGTGTTGAATGCTGCAATCCCGTCGAGCGTGCGCGCGCCGGACTGCCAAGCCCCAATGTCCGGATCGTAGTTCGTCCAGTCGACGCCATTTCGACTGTAATCCTGTCGCTGCTCATACAGCTTCCCAACCGTTATCAATTCCGCCTCATTCGGATACGGCAACGGGCGTCGTATTACATCTTCCATGACGGCAAAGACTGACGTGTTTAAACCGATGCCGAGTGCGAGCGAGATGATGACGGGGATAGCGTAGGCAGGGCTGCGTCGCAAACTTCGCCAGGCGAATGAGAAGTCGCGCGCGATTGCGCTCAATCGTGGCATAGTGCGTTGATCGCGATACGCTTCTTTTGCCTGTTCGAGTCCGCCGGACTCCATTAGCGCCTGGCGGCGTGCCGCTTCCGGACTCAGGCCTTTTCGAATGTATTCGTCGGTCGCCAAGTCGAGATGCGCGTTCATTTCGCGCTCGAGTTCATCTTCGGGTTCGGTCCGCCGGAACAAACCCGAGAAGCGCGCAAGCATGCGATAAATGACGCGCATCATTGCTTTACGCCGTCTCTGGATTCATGAACCCCGCAACAATCGACGCGGTTTCTTCCCATTGCCGCATCTCGGCGACAAGCTGCTTCTTGCCCGTTGGCGTCAGTTTGTAAACTTTCGCCTTGCGATTGTTTTCCGACACGCCCCATTCGCCCTTGATGCACCGTTCCTGCTCGAGTTTGAGTAGCGCGGGATACAGCGTGCCGTAGTTGATGGCCACGCGTTGTTTGCTGATTTCCTCAATGCGTCGCGCGATGGCGTAGCCGTGTAGGGGCCCCAGCAGGTCGAGCGTTTTGAGGATCATAAGGTCGAGCGTGCCTTGTTGAACGTCGGGTCTTTCGCCCACTACCGTCTCCTATTGGTTCCCGATACAATCATGGAGACAACTGAATGCGGGCGCAAGTGGAGAGCCAGATAACGGGCAGTACTACCTCCGCCGTTCTCCGTGACGGCCTTTGGGTTAGGTCCTCAACTGCAACTACCGGGACGCTGAGAGTACCGAGAACTGCTGAGAACTGCGGAGCAACCGGTTGACGAAATCACAAAATCAAATGATCAGCAGTTCGACGTGCCGGCGCGCTATTTCAGGGTTTGCTGAACCGTGCGCCGCTCGAGCGTCCAACCACCGGTTGCTTGTTTGACGCTCGTGTAGATCACGCCGCCGCGGCCGAATCCCGCTACCACTCGGCCCGCTGGCAATCGCACGCGATACACAAGTGCGCCTTTGTTATTGAGCACGTCGTACACGAGCATACCGCTGCTCGCCGCATTCGATGTTGCCGGAAGAATCCACACGTTTCCATCGAGATCAGCGGTAACTGCGCCTTGACGAATTGACGGCCAGTAGCTGGGCATTTCGTCCGGCGTGACCCAGAGATGTGTTGATGGCGGAACACTGCTGGGCGATCGCAACGTAAGTCCACGCCCGCTCACGCCGTTCGTCTCTACCGTCCGCGATCCTGCCGCGGCCGCTCGCGCCGCGGCCGAGTCGAGCACAGCGCGCGCGGAGTCGAGAATGTGCTGCTTTTCTTTGTCGCTGATCGCGCGCCAATCAAATGGAATCTGTGCCGAAACAAGTTGTTTGTTGTTCTGATCGAATATTTCCAGTTGATACGTCGAACCCCGCACGATTGCAACATTTCCATCCGACGTTACAGCCCATTCATCGTACACCAGTAGTGGGTTGTGAAATACAATTGTTTCCGATTTCCCATTCACCGTTCGAGAGTCGAGTCGTCGGTCTGTCGTCAGCACCAAACTCGCAACGGTGTCAACGACCCGTGATTCGAAACCGGCACGCACAATGGGAATTGAATCACGCGCCAACAACTCCGCTCTGGTAATTGGTACACCGGGCTTGACTCCAGCACGCGGCGGACCTCCGCGATAGAGCAAATTTCCGCGTGCGTCAACCCCGGCCGCACTCGTCGCCATCCAGCGAATATCGGTCGGTTTTGGTGGTGAAATGGTGCGAGCGATTTTACCGTCGGGAGCAACTACTAAAAGCGTCAACGACGGTCCATCAACAAACAGCGCCGAATCGCCAGTGTAGTGAATGATGGGTGACGCGCGTGGTCCATAGAAGTTTGCTTCGCCACTTAGCGAATCGAGCAGTACCGATTCTACCGCCAATGATTTGTTGAGCACCAACAGTCGGCGCGCACCTCCGTCGTTGACCAACACGCGGCCGTCAGGAAACGCGTGAATTTGGAGAATCAATCCAAACGGCTGGGCCGATACCGATTGAACGGGCGAGAGTTCGCGAACGGCAATGGCGCTGGCTTGGGCCGCGCATTCTCCAGCGATTGCGAAAAACGCAGCAGTTGCGACTGTGGCGGCCGCGAACACTTTCGATGCGCGTGTTGCACATGCGCGTATTGCACATGTGCGTGTCGCAGATACGAAGGTTCCGGTTGTGTTCATGCTTGGGTGTGCTCGTTAACGCGGGTAGCACTCATCTATATTTCCTCATGCCCCTCGAAATAACCTTTAACGACCTGTGCGCGCAACACCAAGCCATACTCTTCGACGCGTACGGCGTACTTGTTGACGCCGCCGGTGCCCGGCCAGGCGCCGCACAAGCAATCGCGAAACTCAGAAGCGCCGGCCAACCGTTTCTCGTCGTCACAAACGACGCCTCACGCTCGGCACGGAGCGCCGCTGCACGGCTCACGCGACTTGGAATTGACGTCAGTGCCGAACACATTCTGTCGTCCGGGATGATGATTGCGCCCGCGCTTCGTGAAATGAATCAGACCGGGCTACGTGTTGTTGTGGTAGGCCCCGAAGATTCCGCCGCGTATGCGCGCGATGCTGGTGTTCACGTTGTGCCACCTTCAGTTGACGATCCCGCCGACGTTGTCGTGCTCGCCGACGAAAGTGGTTATGACACCCTGACCACGATGAACGCCGTGTTGTCCATGATCATCGCATCGGTGCGCAGCGGCAAAACACCGCGGCTGCTGCTGGCGAATCCCGATCTGATTTATCCAGCGGGTGGAGATTCATTTGGTTTTACCGCTGGCGCGCTTGCGCTCATGTTGGAACGCGGACTCGAACCCGTACTCGGCCAACAGTCACCGAAGTTTGAAATTCTTGGCAAACCATCTGCAAGAATTTTCGCCGAGGCAATCAAACGCGTCGGTGTAAATGACGCCGTGATGATCGGTGATCAGTTGCATACGGATATCGCTGGTGCGCACTCGGTGGGATTGGCGTCGGCGTTGTTGTTGGGTGGTGTGTCGGGAGCAGAACAATTCGGTGAGTGGACTCCGCGGTATTTGCTGCGCGCGTTGTAAATGCTTACCGGCAACAAACCCGTCTAAGTAGCAACGCTTAGCTGGCCCATCGGGCTGTAGTTTTTTTCTTTGACTTTTTTGGCTGCAGTCTGTTCTTCGGCTATTAGGCTGCAGTCTGTTCTTCGGCTATTAGGCTGCAGTCTTTTCTTCGGCCGTTCGGCTGCAGCCCGCGCAGCGGCTGCTTGGCCCATTCGGCCATTTGGCTGCTGTTTGTTCTTCGGCTTTTCGGCTGCAGTCTGTTATTCGGCTTTTCGGCTGCAGCCCGCGAAGCGGCTGCTTGGCCTATTCGGCCATTGGGCTGCGGTTTGTTCTTCGGCGTTTCGGTACCGATTTTCCGCTCACTCCCATCTCGCCCGTCTCACCAAATTCGCACGCGCTGCCCATCCGCCCGCCATATGGCCTGCCCTTGCCTCACCCCAAACGCCTCGTAGAACTCCGGAACGTTCGCCATCGGCCCGAGCACCCGCCACTTCGCCGGTGCGTGTACATCGCTCAACAATCCGCGCCTGAGCCGCGCATCTCGCTGTTGTGACAGCCAGCCAAGTGCGTATCCCATGAAGAAGCGCTGCGTTGGTGTCAATCCACCGATACTTTTCCCGTTCTTGTATTGCTCGGTTTTCTTGAATGCATCCAACCCAAGTAGTACGCCGCCAAAGTCGGCAATGTTTTCGCCGAGACTTGCCTTACCGTTGATGTGCAGTCCAGGAAGTGGCTCGAACGCGTTAAACTGTTCGACCATCACGTTGGCGCGCTGTTGAAATTTCGTCGCGTCTTCCTTGGTCCACCAATCGACAAGATTGCCCGCCGCATCGAACTGTCGGCCTTGATCGTCAAAACCATGCGTGATCTCGTGACCAATCGTGGACGCACCCACGTATCCGTACGCGACCGCGTCGTCAATCTTGTCATCGGTCACACCCATAATGGTGAAAATTGCGGCCGGTAGTACAATCTCATTGTTCGATGGGTTGTAATACGCGTTGTAGGTTTGTGGCGTCATGGTCCACTCAGTGCGATCCACCGGCTTTCCATACTTCGAAAGCTGATCGTTGAAGTTCCACCGAGCGGCGTTCATCATGTTCGTGGCGTACGAATCGCGAGTGATGGTGAGCGCTGAATAGTCCTTCCACTTGTCTGGATATCCAACTTTTGGCGTCACACTTGCCAACTTCTGCAGCGCACGTGTTTTTGTTGCGTCGCTCATCCAATCCAGTTTCGTGATTCGCTCCTTGTACGCCGCACGAATGGCTTCCACCATATCCGCGTAGCGTTTCTTGGCCGTCTCCGGGAAATATTCTTTCACAAAAAGTTTGCCAAGCATCATGCCAATCGCACTTCCTTCCGCATCAAGCACGCGTTTCCACCGGTCACGTTGTACTTTTTGTCCGCTTAACACGGCATCGTTGAAGCGAAAGTTTTCCTGATCAAACGTTTTGCTGAGATATGGCGAATAACTCGCCACCAAATGAAATCGCAGATAGTCCTTAAGCACGGGCGCCGGCGTTTTCGCCACCAGCGCATCCATGGCGGAAAAGAACTCCGGCTGTCCCACAATAACGTTTGGTGGTTGCACCTTCCACGCCGCGAGTTTTCCGTTCCAATCAATGGACGGCGTGCGTTTCGACGTCATCTCGGCCGGCGTCATCTTGTTGTAGTTCGCTTGCGGGTCTCTCAAGTCTTCCAGCTTGCGGGACGCCTTCGCTAACGCGGTTTCAAATGCCATCACGTTCGCCGCGTCAGTTTTTGCGGCCGTTGAGTCGCGGCCCAGAAGCGACAACGTTCGCGCAATGTGCGACACGTATTCGGTGCGCGTCCGCGCCACTCCCGTATCCGCGTTCACGTAAAAATCGCGATCAGGCAACCCCAATCCGCCCTGCGACAGGTGGACCGACATTTCGTTGCTCGCTTTCTCGTCCTGATACACGCTAACGTCGAACAACGCGCCGATCGCCAGCGGCTGCATCTCGAACGCAACATCCAATGCATCGTGCGCGGTCGCAATTCCATCGATACGCTTGAGTTCCACATCCATCGGGTGACTTCCCAACTGCTCGGCGTGCGTGGTATCCATGGCCGCGGCCCAGAAATCCCCAATCTTCTGCAGCTCCGTTCCGGCCGCTCCGGGTTTCGCCGCGGCGTCTTCGTTGATGTGGCGCAGATTCGCGTTCAACTGCTCGATCACAACTTTCCCAATGCTCCACAACGATTCAGTTTCGGGAATGGGGTTCTTCTTGAGCCATCCACCGTTGGTGTATTCAAAGAAATCGTCCGCCGGATTGACGGCGGGATTCATGTTCGCGGCAAGGAAGTCCTCGGCCGCAACCGCTGCGGCGGGCGCGTCGGGTTTCGAACACGCCATCAACAGCAGCGAAGCGGAGGCAACGATCCCGAACGAAGTGCGCATTGGTAGTCCTGTGGGTTGTACGAGCGCGCGATTTTGCGACTGGGCGGTGGTTCAAATGCGCGGTTCTGCGTGTGCGCGAATGTATGGATGAATCCGCGAGCCCGATAGACAGCGAAAACGAGAGGTCCGAACACTCCCGAACACTTTCCGCCCCCGTGCTCTGGCGCGCACACAACCCTCGCGCGATGCATGTCATCAGAGAAATAGTGCCCGTGCCAATTATTGGCTGAGATGCCCACACTCGCGAACTCATGCGTTATCGCCTCCGCGTCGATCGCCTGCAGCACACACTGAACGAAAGCCGGCTGAGCCAGAATCACTGGGCCATCAGGCTCGGTTTTTCGCGGGGGCACTGGTCCGACATCGTAAACGGGAAACATCCGTACCCGAGCGCGAAAACGCGTGAACGCATGGTCGAAGTACTCGGCATCTCTTTCGAAGCGCTGTTCGAACCCGATCAGGGGCTCATGAACAGCCCCGATGTTGAATTTCGCGCAGCGCTGGCCGATCGCTATATCATCGATCGCGAGTTGGGCCAGGGTGCAATGGGCGTTGTGTATCTCGCGCGTGACGTAGCACACGGACGCTTGGTTGCGCTCAAGCAGCTCTCCGCAGAAGCCGTTTCGGGAGTTGGAGTAACCGCATTCCTCCGCGAAATCTCCGTCCTCGCCCGGCTCCAGCATCCAAACATCCTGCCATTGTTCGCAGCCGGCGCCGCTGCCGATCATCCGTATTTCGTGATGCCCTGGGTGCGTCAGGGGTCGCTCCGCGATCGCATCAAACGTGAAACGCGGATGCCGCTAGGCGATGTGCAGCGCATCGTGAAAGGACTATCCGCCGCGCTGGGTTATGCGCACGCCGAGCATGTATTGCACTGCGACATCAAACCGGAAAATATTCTGCTGCATGGCGATCACGCGTGGCTGAGTGACTTCGGTGTCAGTCGCATTCTGCATGCGGAAGCGTCCGAATGGCGCGCGAAAAATACGGTTGATATTTCCGCCGGAACGCCGGCATACGTTAGTCCTGAGCAGGCCAATGGCGAAGAACATCTGGACGGTCGCGCCGATGTGTACAGCCTGGGTTGCGTTGCCTACGAGATGTTGACTGGTTCCGCACCTTTCGAAGGCGAAACGACGGAAATTGTCGTGTCAAAACGGTTCTTTGCGACAGCAGCACCGGTGACGGATTACGCCCCGGAGTTGAACCGTGCCGTGGCGAGCGCCGTGTCACACGCAATGGAAGTGAAACGCGAGCATCGCACAGCAACGCCCGAAGCATTCAGTGCGGCGTTGGAGATTGCGAATACGCGCGTCTCAAAACTTGAGCACTGGATTGGCAAAGGAAGCCGAGCGATATCACGAACCACCGGAGCGGTGAGAATCAACATGGGGAAGAAACCTGCCTACGCGTTCGCGGGGAATTTTGCACTGCGCTTTGCTGATATCCGGTCCGCATTCCGTCAGGCGCGTCGAGCCCCAGTGTTGACGGCGATAGTTGTCGCGACGCTTGCAATTGCGATTGCCGTCACGACCGCGACTTACACGTTGGTCGATCACGTGTTACTGCGCCCCCTGCCGTTTGCGTCGCCAGACCGGCTGGTGTCGCTCACTTCTGCAGATTCGGTCGGCAACGACGTTGTTGTGGTCTCGACCGCCAATTGGCTCGACTGGGCTCGCAGCAACACCACACTGCAATCCTCGGCCATCTATGCGGAACGGCGCGTCGCACTCCGCGATGGCGAAACAGCCACGCGCGTGAACAGTGCGGATGTATCGGCCGGCTTCTTTCAAGTCGTCCGCCCGCGGTTTCTGTTTGGTCGTAGTTTCACGCAGGCCGAGGTTGACGCGGGAAGTGCAGGAGTCGTTGTAAGTGAACATCTGTTTCGGACAATGCTCGGCTCCGATTCAACGTTGCGCACGCCACTTCGAGGAGTTTCGCGAAATCTTGAGGTAGTGGGTGTTGTCGCAAACGGCTATGAATTTCCGGCAGGACAAGATCTGTGGATTGCCATGCGCACACCGCCGGAACCGTCGGGAACGCGCAACAACATCAACTGGTCTGCCATCGCACGATTGAAGGAAGGCGTTTCAATGGCGCAGGCGAAATCCGACCTCGGTCGAGTTTCCCGGGATATTCGAACGTCGGATCCAACGGCGCTCTACGCGTACGGCGTAGGCGTTCACTCGTTGCAATCAACCATCGTGGGTGATGCGTCCAACTATCTCAAGATGTTGTTGGGCGCGGGCGCTTTTGTTTTGCTGATTGCCTGTGCGAATGTCGCCGCCGCCAATATTGGACGCGGAACGGCGCGCGCACGCGAATTTGCGGTGCGTGTGGCTATTGGTGCGGGGCGTGGCCGACTGTTTGCGCAACTTCTCACCGAACATATCACCATTGCCTGTGTCGGCGGCGCGCTCGGCATCGCCCTCGCGTGGGTCGCGTTGCGCGGAATGATGATTGCCTGGGGCAACCAGATTCCTCGTGCGAGTGAGGTACATCTGGACGTGCGCGTGCTCGTGATCGCGACCGTCATTACGATGTTCTCGGGCCTATTGTCCGGCGTGCTGCCCGCGTTGCTCGCGTCCAATTCCCCCGCCGTTGGACTGATGGGCACAGGTTCGCGCGGTGCGGCGCGTGGCGGTCGCAACATCCCCGGGGCCGTTCTGGTCGCAACGCAGATTGCAATTGCCATGGTGCTGGTGTGTGGGTCGACCTTGTTGCTGCGAAGTTTTCAGGCACTCATTTCGCGCGATCTTGGTTACAGCGTGAACGTCGCAACAGCAGAAGCCACGCTTACCGGTTCAACATTTCGTGGTGATACTGCACGACAATTTGCGTATTGGTCTGAGTTGCGCCGAAATCTGCGAGCCATTGCCGGCGTAACACATGTTGGCGTTGCGAACTGGACGCCGCTGTCCATGGGTGGCACCGGATCAATCGAAATTCAGGAGCGCCCAGAGCCGAAAATTCCCACAAGTTTCCGCGTGGTAAGCGATGACTACCTTGAGGCACTCGGCGTACCACTCATTGCCGGTCGTATGATTAACGCCAGTGACAACGAAGCCGGTGAGAAAGTTGCGATCATCAGTCTGGCGGTTGCCAAACATTTTTGGCCCAACGAAAGTGCCATTGGAAAAGTGGTGCGATCACCGTCGATGGAGCAGACATACAGTAAGGCAGGCGCGCCGTGGCGCACCGTGATTGGTGTTGTTGGAGACGTACGCCATTGGGGATTCGAGCACGATGTGGATGCGGAGATATATGTGCCGTACCGACAGGTCGCGACCTATTGGGTGGCCAACATGACCGCCGTAGTGAGTAGTGCGCGTCCCATCCAGCAGTTGCTGACCACCGTGTCTTCAACGGCAAAGTCGGTGAACCGAGATGTGGCCGTTGATGTGGGCACGATGGAAACACGAGCGCATGACAACACCGCCACGCGCCGGATGGTCGTCACTCTGCTGACGGCGTTTGGCACGTTGGCACTGTTACTCGCAGCGCTTGGTACCTATGGATTGTTGGCGTACGGTGTCGCTCAGCGTGGTCGCGAGATGGCTATCCGTTCCGCGCTTGGCGCCACACGCTCGCAGTTAATGCGACTCATTTTTGGCGGCGTGGGCCGAATTGTACTTGCCGGCATTTCAGTAGGTGTGGCGAGCGCATTTGCGCTGACACAAGTGATCGAGTCGCAATTGGTCGACGTGAGTCGCACCGACAACTTTGCGTTTGGATTGAGCGTCGCGGTCGTGGTGTTGAGCGCGATGCTCGCCACGTGGGTGCCTGCGCGGCGAGCTGGAAAGGCCGATCCAACCGATTCGTTACGGGGTGACTGAGCGCGGCAACAGATCACGAGAAGACTGACTGCGACAACAAATCACGAGAAGACTGACTGCGACAACAGATCACGAGAACTCACCGCGACAACAGATTTCGACACGTTCCGATGTCGCGCACACCACGTTATCCGTGCTACCAGCCAACCGGCTTCCCCGCGTTCTGTTTGTCCAACCACACTTTGAGCGGCTGAAAATATTCAGCCATCGCACTCGCATCAAGCGTACGTTCGCCGGTCATTTCAAACAGGACGTCCTGCCACGGGCGGCTCGCGCCCGCCTCCAACATCCTGGCGAGTTTTGCACCGGCCGCTTTGCTTCCGTAAAACGAACACGTGTACAACGGTCCTTTTTGTCCAGCGGCTTTGCACATTGCGCGATAGAACTGAAACTCGAGAACGTGAGCCAGAAAATACCGCGAATACGGAACGTTGGCCGCAACGTGGTACTTGGCACCCGGATCGAAGTCGGCCTCGGTGCGTGCGATTGGTGAACTCACCCCCTGGTATTTGAGCTTGAGATCCCACCAGGCCTTGTTGTAGTTGGCTTTGGTTACTTCGCCGGAGAATACTTTCCACCGCCATTGATCGACCAACAGTCCGAATGGCAGAAATGCAACCTTGTCCAACGCCTGGCGCAGCAACAACAGTGTGTCGCCTGCTGGTGGCGGAATTTCCGTTAGCAGTCCAACCTGTTTCAGATACGTCGGCGTAATGGAGAGCGCGATGGCATCACCGATGGCTTCGTGAAAACCATCGTTGGCACCATTCTGAAACAGCATCGGCTTCTGGTTGTACGCACGCTGATAGAAATTGTGGCCAAGTTCGTGGTGCACCGTTTGGAAGAATGACGCACTCACTTCGATGCACATCTTCACGCGCAAGTCCTCACGCGAATCGACATCCCACGCCGAAGCGTGGCAGACAACTTCGCGATCTTTGGGTTTTACAAACAGTGAACGTGTCCAGAACGTAGCCGGTAGTTTATCGAACCCAAGCGACACAAAAAAATTCTCGGCATAATGCACCATGCCAACTTCATCAACCTGCTTCGCTTTCAGCAACTTCTCAACGTCGACCGTGGAGACAGTTCCTTTCGGTGCCACGATGTCATAGATGTCGCCCCACTCCTGCGCCCACATGTTGCCCAAGAGGTGCGCGGGAATTGGTCCTTTCTCGGGAACAACCGTTGGCCCGTACTTCACGCGCAACTGCGACCGTGTGTAGGCGTGCAGCGCGAGATAGAGTGGACGAAGCTGATCCCACACGCGATCCATATCTTTTGCAAATGCATCCGGCGTCATGTCGTAGCCGGAACGCCACATTGCTCCGGCGTCGGCAAATCCAAGACCGCGCGCGCCCTCGTTGGACAGTTCAACAAACCGCGTGTACTTGTCGCGCATGGGAACCGAAATCGTATGCCAACCGCGCCACGCATCAAGCAGCTCCGCTGGATTGCGACTCGTCGACAGGATTTGTGAAAGCTCCTGCTGCTGCAGGCATTTCCCCTTCGCCTGTCCCGCCGCTGGTTTTCCGCAGTACGTACCTTTGCCGTAAGTCGCGTCAAGACTTGCCGCGAGCTGAGAAAGTTCTGTTGCTTTCCTGGCATCAGCGGGCGGTGGCGCTGCTAGCGACAGCTTCAACAGCATCAACTTGCGCTTCTGGTCCGCCGGCAAGGTCACGCCGTCAAACTTTTTCGCTTCGACTGCCAGTTGCTGGACCGCAACCGCGTAGTCGCGTGATGCTTCCGCGTTCAGAATTTCCGTATCATCGGTGATGAAATTCTCCTGTACCCACTGCGCGCGATTGGTGCGCGTGTACAACGAGTCCAGCACGCGTTCGGCGCGCACAAGAAACGGTGTCGCTTCGGCCGCTGTTCCACGCGCCGGTGGTGCGGGCTTTGTTTGTGCTGAACCGGTGGATGCAGCGGCCAACAGAAAAGCAGCGGCGAGAATAATTCGCACGAGGAACTCCTGAACGGGAAACGCTACACACTACACGCCGGGGGTCGGCAGCACTTCAATGATTTCGATCGATGCGCCTGGTGCGTGAAAATGCGGATGCCCATCGAAGATTTGTTGAGTCGCGTCAAGCGAATCAGCGACAACAATGGTGTAGCCCCCATACGGTTGGGTGCTGGGCGGATCTTTTAGCATGATTGGAGGAATTTCGTGGTGCAGGTCCGCTGGGGTTAGTTGTGCTGATCGTGATTTGGCGCAGGTTTCAGTCGACGCGCGGGTACAGTGTACAGAATTCCCGTGTATTGCATTTCTTCCCACGTCTGATCGCCCCACGTGACTTCCTTCGTTGCATCCGGGTTGCTCTTGTTCGTGATCGAGTTATCGTACCACGCGGTTGAGGTAATCTTGCTGCCGGCCGGAATGTCGAGTGGTTTCGCGTACATGTAGTACGTTTGCCAATTGAAGTCGTAGTGTGGCACATCAAGAATCACCTGAGACGATCCATCCGGTTTTTCGAGTTTGTATTCCCAGCGCGTGCCGCGCACGTGTGTGTGCGGAAACAACGCCCACACCTGCACCGGTTGGTTGAAGCCAACGTCCGAAGGAACCGTGTAGTCTTTTGCGCCTGCCGGAATCTTGAACATGCCGTTCACAAATGCGGCCGCAAAGATTTCCTGTTCGGGCATGTCCGTGGCAAATTTGAATCCTACCTGCGTGCGGTCATGCATTTCGTGTCCGTGCGCTGTGTAGTGCATCTGGAATGTGAGAATCGTTCCGGCGCGCAAACGCAGCGCCGTGCCTTCGGGAAACACCAACACGTTTGTACCGGGCGCCGTTGTGCCAATCAGCGTTCCCATTTGGCGTGGCGGTGGATGCCGGGTGTCCTGGCGTGGCGGATCGTCCGGGAGGCCGTTCGCTCGGTTTGGAATGAGCGGTTGTCGCGCCGCGGCGGCTCTTCGAGCAGCGGTCGCGGCGGCCGGGTCCATGTTGGGGTCGGGTGGCACGTTCGCGTACACCAATACGTGATGCACCACTTCGCGCGCGCCCGGCATGATTTCAATCGATGTGACCCACTTGTCTTCGGTCAACCCCGTCGGCATTGAGAAGTATTGGTATTCCACCGTTCCTTTCGCGGGCACGACAAAATCTTCCGGCATGCTGACAATTGCATCAGGCGTGCCAATTTCCCATCCGGTTTTGTATTCCGGTTTTGCGGGGAGTTTTTTCAGATCGCCTTTCGGTGCGCCGGCGTCGATCCACTGCAGCAGTGTGGCCTTGTCCGCGTCCGACAATCGCCGATCATTGCGAAACACGTCGTGTGCGCCTTCCGCATGCCACGGCGGCATTTGATTGGTTGACACCATCTCCCGCATTTCTTTCAGATTGGCTTTCGCACTGTCGTATTCGACCAGCGAAAACGGACCGAGACCGCCGGTGTGGTGACAACTCGTGCAGTTGCGGTAGAGAATGGGGGCGACGTGTTCGGCAAACGTTGGATCGGCGCTGTACGCCTCGAGCGCGCGTGGTTGGCGCGCGAGCGCAACGAGTGTAAGTGCGAGGGTCGCAATGCCGAACAATTGCGCAGCGCTGATGACGCGCGAGGTGTGACGGCGGTTTGGTTCGTGACGTGGCAGCATCGATGTGGTCAGTATGGGCGCACGGTGCGGCGGGATGATCGTGACCCAACTTACGAAATTCGCGAGGCTTTGGATACGACACCGCTCGAAGAATTGGTTAAGTCCGCAATAAGGCGGCCAGCAGTGCCACGCCCCAACGCGTTTCCGACCTCAACACGGCGCCGTTCGGCAAATGTTATGTTTCACGGGAAGTTCCGCCTATGCCTTCCACTACTGCACTCGGATTCCCATGCGCACCTCTACGAATTCCGTCCTCGCCGCGCTCGGCCTGACGTTCGCCGTGACCGTTGCCGGCTCGCTCTCGGCGCAAACGCCGTTGCCAGGCCGCCAGGCAACCGGCCCTGTGATTCAGAGCGAAGGCCAATCGTTCAAAGTGGATAATCCCACCTTTGACGTGCCGGCCAACCATGTGTTCAAGGCGGTATGGATCGTTAGCGTTGGCGGCGGTGACACCACAAAATTGAATCAGCAACTCGTAACGATTGCGCGCTTTTACAACGTACATGTGCGAAACGGTTATCCCGAAAATCGTTTGCAGGCAGCCGCAGTATTTCATGGCGATGGATGGCCAGCTGTGCTAAACGATTCGGCGTTCGCTGCACGCTTTGGTGGCAAAGGAAATCCCAGCAAGCAGCTGATGCTGGAGTTGATGGCGCACGGCGCGCAACTCGTATTGTGCGGACAAACGGCGGGTTCGCGCGGCATTCATCGCGAAGAACTGTTGCCAGGTATCAAAGTTGCAACTTCGGCGATGACGGCGTTCAACGTGTTGCAAGTGCAAGGCTTTCAATACAATCCGTGGTAAGCCAATGAAAGAATGAGAAAGAGGAAATTTTCTCCGCCCTTCTCAGCATTTCTCGGCCCTTCTCAGCGTCTCGGCAGTTCACCGCATTTATCCGTAGTTCACCGCACTTCACCGCAGTTATCCGCAGTTCTCTGCGGCCCTGCAGTTAAAAAGATCTCGGTCCGCGCACCGTCCTCTCACAAACGCACCGATCATGCCAGTCAATTTCAAGCGCGTCGCCGCTGCAGTGCTTGTAGTGTGCAGCCTGTCGCAACCCGCACACGCGCAAGCAGAAAAGAAAGGCGTGACATACACCGCACCTGGTGGAACGACGCTGCGCCTGCTGCTCAACGAAACCAACGTCGGACCCGAAGTTGCATTTGGTGAATTAACCTTTCCACCGAATTCCGATTCAGGCGAACATTCACACGGCGCGATTGAAATTTTGTACGTCGTGTCGGGCACGCTCGAACATACCGTGAACGGCAAGACGGAGATTTTGAAACCGGGCATGGTTGGTTATGTGAAACCGCCCGACAAGATTCGCCACAAGACTGGCCCCGACGGCGCGAAAGTTGTCGTGGTGTGGGTGCCCGGTGCGGAGGCGTCAAGGATTGCGGCAATGTGGAAGAAGGAACCGTAGCGACACCGCATTATCGATGTTCGTGGTCAATGAAAAGACAATCTGCCCGAACCGTGTAAACGGCCGGGCAGATTTTTATTGCCGAGTTTGGTTGTGCTCTATCGGCCGCTGAAGTATGTGCCTGGTGTGAGATACACCACCACCACTTTCAGATCGTGTGGCGCCAACTCACCGCCCGCAAACATGTACACGTCCGCCTTCGCCACGTTTGCTGACGGAAGTCCAACAATTCCCGACTCGCTTGTTGCACGATCCCGCATTCCTGCCGCTTGGTTGCATGGCGGGCCGCGTCGCGTTGAGAAGAAGTCCGACGGCTCGACGCCATTCGACGCACTATCTGCTGTTACGCCGTTCGCGTTCCGGAAAAATCTGATTGTCACAGGGCCGCATCCCACATTGGCTTGAACCCGTGGAAGCAACGTGACTTTGTTCATGCGCTTTATGCTGTCGGTGGTGGCGGCAGCAACCATTGCGCGATAGTAGCGCTCCACTGTGTCGGACGACATCACGAAGCCCCCGCGGCCACCGACACCACCCCGGCCCCCGCCGGCACCTGCACCTGCACCTGCACCTGCACCTGCACCTGCACCTACACCTGCACCTGCACCTGCACCTACACCTACACCTACACCTGCACCAGCAGCGCCGCCGCGACCCGCCACGCCTTGCAACGCGATCACTCTCGTTGAGTCTT